>JAHDSC010000186.1 GCA_018432925.1 Desulfobacterales bacterium
ACCGAAAGGTTGAATTGAAAAGTATCGTTGACTCATATTTCATGTTACCGAAAAACCACCCCATGAGGAGAAGGAAATATGAGTCCGCAATCCAAACGCGAATATATCGAGACCGTTTTTTTGCGATACAAGTGTGCCCACCGAGCCGAAAAGAGCCGGATTCCGGATGAGTTCTGCGCTACCCTGGGATATCATCGCAAACACGCAATCCGGCTGCTACGCAAATACAGACGGTTCACCCAACCCAAACCCAAAAAGCGCGGCACCAAACCGATCTATCACATGCGGGATATCCTCAAACCGTTGAAAAAAATATGGCTCGCGGCCACTCTGCCCCGCGTCAAACGCCTGAAGGCTATTGTGCCCCTGTGGCTGCCGGGATACCAGGACATCATGGGACCTCTATCGCCGGAGGTTAAACAGGCCCTGAAGGCAATCTCGGCTTCTCAAGCCCACGCGCATTCGCTATACCAGGGGCGGCCGTTCTACAACCAAACCCGGCACCCTGCTGCGCAACCAGATCCCCATTAACCAGTGGGATCAAACTCGTCCCGGGTTTATCGAAGCCGATACGGTGGCCCACTGCGGCACCTGCATGGCCGGCCAGTTCGCATACACCATTGACTGTGTGGATATCGCCACCGGTTGGACCGAACAGCGCGCGGTCTGGGGACGGGGCGAAACCGATGTGCTCCGGCAAATATGTGACATCGAACAATCCCTGCCGTTCCCTCTGTTGGGCTTCGACTGCGATAACGGCTCTGAGTTCCTCAACTACCACCTCCTGCGACACTTCCAAAACCGAAAACGCCCCGTCAGTTTTACTCGAAGCCGCGCATATCACTAAGACGACAACGCCCATATCGAACAAAAAAACTGGACCCATGTCCGGCAATGGATCGGTTACGATCGACTCGACAACCCCGGTGTGGTTACCCTGCTCAACGAACTCTACTCCAATGAGTGGCGCCTGTATCACAACTTCTTCTGCCCTTCGGTCAAACTCGCTGTCCAAACAGCGAATCGGTTCAAAAACCCTCAAACGTCATGATGCCCCCAAAACCCCTTGCCAGAGAATCCTTGAATCACCACACGTCCCGGAGGCTTCTAAAAAAAATCTCCATTTGCAGTTCCGCTCGCTCAACCCTTTCCTGCTCAAAACCGCTATGGAAAAAAAACTTAAAAAAATATTCAAATCCTGCTATCCTCGTTACCCCACGGTCAACGAAACTCTTCCTCACTCCGGTAACATTTAATTATGAGGCAACGGGGGGCTGGATCCATAAGCGTTCCAATTATTTTCAGTCCGGAAAATCAATACCCCTTCGTTTGCCTTTCCATATCCCTTTTTTCATCGCGCCGCCGGATCGCCTCCCGCTTGTCGTACTTGGCCTTTCCCCTGGCAAGGGCCAGCGTCATCTTGGCCTTTCCATTCCTGAAATAAATCCTCAGCGGAACCATGGAATAACCTTTTTCATTGACCTTTCCGAACAATCTTTTAATTTCATCCTTATGCAAAAGGAGTTTCCTGGGACGCAGGGGATCGTGGTTTTCATAGTGGGCAAAGGGATAAGCCCCGATGTGCATCTGATAGACAAACACTTCACCCCCCTTGATCCTGGCATAAGAATCCTTCAGGTTCACCCGGCCCATCCGAAGGGATTTGACTTCGGTACCCAGGAGCGCCATTCCGGCCTCGTATTCATCCTCTATGAAATAATCGTGCCGGGCCTTCCGGTTTTCCGCGATGATCTTCCGGTGTTCCGTCTGCAAATCGGATCTTCTCCCGCCTCCATCAAGGCTTTATCCCCCGGTCAAAGGGGATTGAAAATAAATGTTTCCGCCGAACCAAAAACCAACCCGTTTACCGTGATGCTTCCGATCGGATCGAAACAAAAGAAACAGGAAAGTTTTCTTTTCGGTCCGAATCGCCGATCCTGTACAATCGATTGAAAAAAAAGAAAGGATATTCGACGGCGGATCTTCCCGAATCCGTAAAAATACCTGGGCGCTCTTTATTCGGTGTATACTTTGTCCGAAAGGATGTCGCCGTATTCATTCCGCAGCAATTTCATGACTTCCGAAGCCGAAGGCCGCCTGAGAACGTCTTCGGCAAACCGACCGGCATCTTTCGCGCTCAGAACCCGGATCGTGCTTTTTACAGCCGGTATGGATTGCGGATTCATGCTCAATTCATTGATTCCGAGCCCTAAAAGCAACGGGATATAAAGCGGTTCGCCGGCCATTTCCCCGCACATGAAAACCTGGACCCCCTTTTCCCCGCCCACATCGCAAACGTGCTTCATCATCCGGATAATCGCCGGATTCAGCGGCTGGAAAAGATGGGAGACATCGGTGTTGTCTCTGTCGATCGCGAGCAGATATTGGATCAGATCGTTGGTGCCGATACTGAAAAAATCCACCTCCTCGGCCAGCAGGTCCGCCATAACCACCGCTGAAGGCACCTCGACCATGATGCCGATTTTGATATCCCGGCGGAACGTCTCGCCTTCCTCGGCCAGAGAGTCGGCCGCTTCGTTGAGCAGCCGCTTGGCTTCACGAACTTCTTCACAGCTCGATATCATCGGAAACATGATCCGGACGTTGCCGAATACGGCGGCACGCAGGATGGCGCGCAGCTGGGTCTTGAAAACATCGGGGTTTTTCAGACAGTACCGGATCGCCCGAAGCCCGAGCGCGGGGTTGTTCTCCGCGTCGTCGAAGAAACCGTTCACCGCTTTATCGCCGTTTATATCGAGGGTCCGGATGGTGACCGGCTTCGGCGCCATCATCTCAACCACCCTCTTGTATTTTTCAAAGAGTTCGGATTCCTTTGGAAAACGGGCCCCGCTCAGATATTGAAATTCGGTTCGATAAAGACCGATGCCGTCTCCCCCATGCTCGACCACCGATGCCGCTTCGTCCGAAAGCTCGATATTCCCCATTACCGGAACGATAAAACCATCCGTGGTTTCCGCAAGAAGATGGCTGTCCCGGCTGACGGCCGTTTGATATTCCCGGTACCGGATCTGACGCCCGCCATAGTCGGCGAGCGTCTGCTCGGCGGGACGCGTGATGACGATTCCGGTTGAGCCGTCGACAATGATCAGGTCGTCATTTTTAATTAACTTGGTTGCATGATCAAGGCCCATCACCGCGGGAATTTCGAGGGCCCGGGCAATGATGCCCGTATGGGAAGCCCGGCCGCCTCGTTCGGTGACAAGCCCCATGATCTTATCGGTTTTTATCTGGCTTGCATCGGCTGGGGAAAGATCATGAGCCACGAGGATGACCCGCTTATCGATATCCCCGATGTTCACCGCCTCCACCCCGACCAGTTTCCTCATGATCCGTTGGGATACGTGAATGATGTCTTCGGCCCGCTCTTTTAAATAGGAATTCTTGATGTTTTGAAACATCGATTTAACGCCCGACACCACTTTCTTGAACGCCCACTCGGCATTTACCTTTTCCTTTTCGATGGTTTCGATGGTTCGATCGTAAAGCATTTTGTCTTCGAACAGCACCAGGTGCGTTTCTAGAATATTGGCATGCGGATGTAATTCTTCCGGCGTATTTTCAATAATGGACCGGAGTTCATCCTTTGCATTTTTCACAGCCGTCTTGAATCGTTTGATCTCATCCCGCAAGTTCGATTCCATTACGGAATATTTACTGACGACATCCACCCCTTCCTGGTCGACCAGGTACGCCCTGCCGATACAGATACCGGGAGAAGCCGCAATTCCCCGCAACTTTGTTTCTTCCGCATCACGATTCGCCATATCCGATTATTCCCCAAACCCGTCTTCAACCAGTTGAACAATGTCATTCAGAATACCCAGGTCCGACGGATCATCAATTTTTAATCTTATCTTTGAACCTTTCGCGCAGGCGAGCGTAAGAATATCAATTATGCTCGATGCGTCCGCGCTTTCATCATCCTTCAGGATCCATACCCTCGTTTTCGCATTCCGGGCCAGAATCGCAATCATGGCGGCCGCTCTTGCGTGAAGGCCGAGTTCGTTGATTATAACGACTTCTTTTGAAATCTCCCGATCGGGCATGGCATACGAATCCAATTGTAAGAAAATCAAGAACCGGCGGCATCCGTTTTTTCCGGATAAAGAACGGAAAAACGGTACACGGCCTCTGAATTCCGTTGCCGGAAACGATAAGCGTTAAAATATATACCAGATCGTCGGAATTGACAAGAAAGTAAATAGCTGATAAGGGGTTCTCTTCCGTCCGGAAGTGTAATTTTCCGTATTCAATACATAATTATTTTCATCCACCTTCTGATGGAACGTAAAAAGCATTGATTTTGCGGACCAGTGGCCGGATGATTCGGTTTTTCGGAGAACCGATGGCCGTATCCGCCCACAATCCATGAAAATGAAATAAAAACAAAAACGCGGCCGCTTACGTACAGCCGTCTCAGAAATACAGCTCGCGCCCAAAAGCCGGGGGCGATGAAAGAGCACGGCAGACTTGGCATATGTGACCATTTCGAATAGGCCCTCAACCTTTCATGCCGGGTGTCGGATGTGTTTTTTAGGCAGTATATAGCGATTCCTATGGTAGG
Organism: Desulfobacterales bacterium; assembly: GCA_018432925.1. Taxonomy (GTDB): domain Bacteria; phylum Desulfobacterota; class Desulfobacteria; order Desulfobacterales; family JAHDSC01; genus JAHDSC01. Next base: position 4,586 of record JAHDSC010000186.1, read on the forward strand.
CAGCCGGGGGAGGAAAGTCAATTGACCTTTAAATCTTCGCATACAAAAACCGAAAAGCAATTTCTTGTGGATGCGGTCACGCGCGGCGAATCATGGCGGATTTTTCGAATCATGGGAGAATTTGTCGATGCCGTCGATATGCTCGATGATCTGGGTCCTGCCGTCAGCATTTTCGGCTCTGCCAGAGTCGAACCAGACGATCCGATTTATCAAAAAGCAGAAGAACTTGCGGCACTTTTTGCCAAAAACAGCTTCGCTGTGATTACCGGCGGCGGCGGCGGCATTATGGAAGCGGCAAACAAAGGAGCCGCGGAAGCGGGCGGAAAATCGGTCGGTCTCAATATTATCCTGCCGTTTGAACAGAAACCCAATCCGTATTCCAATATAAAGCTTGAATTTAAATACTTCTTCATTCGCAAGGTGATGTTCGTAAAATATGCCTATGCGTATATCATTATGCCCGGCGGTTTCGGAACCCTGGATGAATTGTTTGAAGCCGTTACGCTGGTTCAAACCAACCGGATCAAACCGTTTCCGGTCATCCTGATGGGAAAGCATTACTGGTCCGGGCTCATCGAATGGATCCGATCCCGGCTGCTCGAGGAAAAACGGATATCACCCGAGGATCTTGATATTCTGCAGGTCATCGATGAGCCGGAAGCCGTGGTGAAAGCGGTCCGGAAGCTGGTAATCCTATAAGCCGCCCCCCGACTTGCCGTGCATGCCGGAAGGCGGATCGATTTTCTACTTTCCGTCCGCTGCCCGGATTTCCACTCGGCGGATTTTTCCGCTGATGGTCTTCGGCAGTTCCGGCGCGAATGTGATCATTCTCGGATACTTGTACGGAGCGGTTACGCTCTTGACATGCTCCTGCAATTCATGAATCAGTTCGTCGCAAGGCGCGTAATCTTTCGTTAAAACCACCGTGGCTTTGACCACCTGTCCCCTGACCGGGTCCGGCAGTCCCGTCACCGCGCACTCCAATACCGCGGGATGCTCCAAAAGAGCGCTCTCTACTTCAAAGGGGCCGATACGATAACCGGAGCTCTTGATGACATCATCGGCCCGGCCGATAAACCAATAATATCCGTCTTCGTCTCTCCATGCGTTATCGCCGGTATAGTAAGTGGAGTCGTGCCACACCTTTTGTGTCAATTCCCGGTCCCGATAATATCCGACAAACATTCCAACCGGCACCTTCCGTCCCGTCCGGACAATGATCTGGCCCTCCTCACCGACGGCGCAGGAATGACCCTGTTCATCGATCACATCCACTTCATAGCCCGGTGCGGGTTTTCCCATCGAACCCGGTTTGGGCGTTACCCATGGGAAATTTCCAATTGCCACGGTCAATTCGGTCTGCCCATAACCCTCCATCAGTTTAAGGCCGGTAGCGTTCAACCATTGATGATATACTTCCGGATTCAGGGGTTCACCCGCGATCACGCAATACTTCAGTTTGTCAAAACGATACCGGGACAGATCCTCCTTGATCAGGAATCGATAGATCGTCGGAGGGGCACAAAAGGATGTGACCCCGTATTTTTCAATTGCATTCAGCAGATTCGCCGGTACGAATTTATCGTAATCATATACAAAAACAGCACTTCCGCTGATCCATTGTCCGTAAATTTTCCCCCAGACCGCCTTTGCCCATCCGGTGTCCGCAACGGTCAGGTGCAATCCGCCGTCTTGAACATATTGCCAGTACTGGGCCGTCAGGATATGCCCCAGCGGATAGGTAAAATCGTGCTGAACCATTTTCGGCAGACCGGTGGTCCCGGAAGTAAAATAAAGGAGGGACATATCGGTATTTTTTGCTCTCTGTTCATCCGTGAGGGGTTTGAATTCTTCGGACGCATGATTGAATTCGGCATCAAAATCGATCCAACCGGCACGCTGGCCGCCCACCACCGCTTTCAGTTTCAGGGTCGGCGACTTTTCCTGGGAACCCTCCACGCTTTTGCAAACGATGTCTTCGTTCACCGTAACAATCATCTTGATATCGGCGGCATTGTTTCGGTAGGTGAAATCTTTGGCAGTCAGAAGGTGCGTCGCCGGTATGCAGATGGCATTTAATTTGTGGAGAGCCAGCAAACAGAACCAGAATTCATATCGCCGTTTGAGAACGAGCATCACCGGATCGCCTTTCCCGATACCTAGTTCGCGAAAGGCATTGGCGGCTTTGTCGCTGTAAACTTTCATCTGCTGGAAAGTAAAATAAGCCTCGTTCCCCTGGTCATCGCACCATACCATCGCCATTTTATCCGGCTCGTTTTTGGCGATCTCATCAACGACATCATAGGCAAAATTAAAATACAGAGGCACATGAATTTTGAAATTTTCGTAAAAGTCTTCGTAAGAATCAAAATTTACCTTCGATACATATTTTTCCAACATCTTCATCCTCGTTATCCGCCCCTTTCAGATATTTATTTCAGTTCTTGTTTTTCATCAGAACATTTCTTTTCAATCAAAAGTTGAAAGCGAATGAATACGGCTGACGCAGGCTTTCGACGGTTACATTTCAACAACTTCGGAACCGACGTCATCCATGGACATTCCTCGCATTCAATCTTCAAGGCATGAAAACGACCTGTCGACTGATGCCTGCGGCGCAAACGGAAAGCGTTCGGTAACGGCTTGTCCTGCTCAGGCAATAACCGCCAGGAACTGAGCCGGCTTATTGTCCAGAGCCTTTATGCCGTGTTTGTAATTGGCGTCAAAAATCAGGGAATCCCCTTCGTTCAGAATGATTTCATGTTCATCGATCAGCACTTTCAACCTTCCCTCCAGGAGATAATGAAATTCCTGGCCGGGATGGGAAAAAATCGGAATCGGCTCATGTTCCGGTTGAGGATCGACGGTCACGATAAAAGGCTCGGCTTTTTTGTGAATAAAATTGTATCCGAGGCTCTGGTATTTGTACTGCTTGCACCGTTCCACACTGACACCCTGTCCTTTCCGAACCAGCGAATAGATGTGAAGGCGCGGGTTTTTCCCGGTTAAAAGGGTGGTCATGTCAACGTTGAACCGGTTGGAAATCTTGTGCAGAAAACTGACGGGAATATCAATCTTGCCGGATTCATAGGATTCATATCGCTGAGCGGGTATCTTGAATTCCTTTGCCAGCGTTTCAATGGAAAGGCCGGCGATCTCTCTCAATTCGCGGATCCTCATCGCAATTTGATGGATTTTTTCAAGCATGATTCAATTCTTCCTTTCTTATCAGAGATTGGAGAACCATTTTACCCTGAATATTTTCGACTGAAGTTTTCCGTCCCCATAGTCTGTTTATTCTTTTGCTGTCAAGTTTTTTTAAGGAGCCGAAAAGCCTTTCCGGATGACTTTTCTTCCTTTCCACGGAGGCGTTTTGTTTCCTCCGATTTTCCGGAGTCACACTTAATCTATTTAAATTAAAAGAAAAATAATTTGACAATTTTGTTTTTCAGATATAAAAAAATTTCATTAACTAATTTAAATCGCCTTCATATTTTGTATTAAATTTTTGCGACCAACCGGTGCGCGCGCCGCAAATTAGCGGGCAAATGTTCGTTTCCGTCCAAAAATGGTTACTTTCGAAATCCTCTTAACCGCCGCCGGGATCATTTTTTCGACATGCCGTCAACGGAAAACGCATTTGGCGACATCGACTTTTCAAGGCAATGATTCACTCGTGCCGCCAAACCGGCTGCGGCAAGCCGCGGGGAATGCGCTTGCTGTTGCGGTTCAAACGGGAGTTTCCGGATCGCCTCGATTTCGCCGATACCGTCATTGATAAACCGACTTAAAATCCCGGCGTTTCGGCCATGTTTCGGGTTGACGATTCCGGTATCGAAAAAGTAAAAACATATAAAGATATCCGCATCGGCTCGAACGGTGGGCCGAGGATTAAATATAACCTTCAACCCGGGAAAGCTCGTGTGACTTCCAAAGCGGTCGGGCACTTTCCCGCCACCAAACCAAATGAGGAGGGCGTACCATGCAAAATGCACCGATTTTAACGGACAAAAAGGATGGGATCGGTTTTATCACCCTGAATCGTCCCGAAGAAAGAAACACCTTTAATGTTCCATTTGCCAGGGAATTAAACGATGCCCTGAAGAATCTGGATCAAGACGAGGCGGTTCGGGTCATCGTGATCCGGGCGGCAGGGAGCCATTTTTCCACCGGAATCGCACTCACCGAGTTCAAGGATAAAACCTGCAAGGAATACCGGGAGTTTATCAAACGGATGGATGAGCACAATCACACCATCGCCCGGATGAAAAAACCCGTCATTGCCTCGGTAAAAGGACTTGCCATTGCAAACGGCGCCGGACTTGCATTCGCCTGTGATCTGACGGTGGCGGCGGAGGACGCGAAGTTCGGAACAACAGCGATCAATGTCGGATTGATCTGCCTGGGTCCCGCAGCCCCGCTGGCCCGGCTGGTCGGGCGTAAAAAAACGCTTGAAATGGTTTTGACGGGAGATATGATCTCCGCCGAGGAAGCCGAAAGGCTCGGGCTGGTAAATAAGGTCGTACCGGCGGATCAGCTTGAAAAAGCAACCCTGGAACTTGCCGAAAAACTTGCGAATAAAAGCCCGCTGGCATTGCAAACAGGAAAAACCGGCATCTATGCCATGTCCGATCTTCCGTATCATCAGTCCCTGGACTATCTGAGCGAGCTGTTTGCTTCTCTCTGCATGACCGAGGATGCGCTGGAAGGGGTCCGGGCGTTTCAGGAAAAGAGAAAGCCGGTCTGGAAGGGACGGTAGCATACACAGGAAAATAAATGGAGAAAAATGGAAAATGGGTATTATCGAGCAAGCAAAAACGGATGGTTTGATTTTTGACGGCGCGATGGGCACGATGCTGATTTTCGAAGGTCTGAAAGGCGGAAAGGCATCGGAATTCTGGAATCTTGAAAAACCGGACGTACTACGGAATATACATAAAAAATATTTTGATGCGGGTTCGGATGTAGTAACGACCAATACCTTCGGCGCGTCCTCGATCAAACTCGCGAGAGCCGGTCTCGGCGAACAGTTTTCGGAAATCAACGAAACCGCCGTGAGGCTGGCGAAGTCCGTGGCCGGCAAAGGAAAATACGTGGCCGGAGACATCGGCCCGACCGGAGAAATCCTTCAGCCGTACGGAACACTGAGCGTCTCGCAGGCCGTGGATTGTTTTGCCGAACAAGCCGATTGCCTCACCCGTGCCGGTGCGGACCTGTTGATCATCGAAACCATGTTCGATGTCAATGAATCGATACTGGCGATCCGGGGCGTCCGGTCGGTTTCTTCCCTCCCCATTTTCGCGACCCTCACCTTTAAGGAAACAAAAACCGGTTTCGCCACGGTGATGGGCAACCGGGTGGAAGAAAGCATGACGGCGCTGGTTGAGGCCGGAGCGAGCGCGGTGGGGGCAAATTGCACCATCGGCAGCGATGCCATGATACGGCTGGCCGAACGGATTCGGGAAAGCGTTGAGGTTCCGGTGATTGCTCAACCCAATGCGGGAAAGCCGGAAACAAAAGGGGCGGACGTCATCTATCCGGAAGATATGGAATATTTTTCTGATAACATCAAAAAGATCAAAGCCTTGGGAGTAGAAATCGTCGGCGGATGCTGCGGCACCACCCCGGACTATATCCGGCGGATCGCCGAAAAAATCCGGTAGGATCCGCCGATAAAAATACGAAGCCGTCGATTCGGAAAGGAATCGCGCATGCCCGACAATGTCAACTCCGTGCAGGATTTAAGCCATGAGGATACGGCCCGCTTCGTTCTGGATCTGTTTCATCGGATCATTATCCACTATGCCCTTTGGTTCACCGAGGTCAGGCATCAAATGGGGATGGAAAAGGCGCTGGAGGTTCTGAAAACCGCTTCCGAGAAAAGCTATGCCGTTCAAATGAACCGGCTGTCAAAAATCCTCGGATTTCGAATGGAAAAAAATATACCCGAACCGATGCTCAACATGTCGCGGGAATCCCTTCTCAAACTTCTGAAAGGTGTGGCCGTCAACTGGCTTGCCAATGACGGGGTTTGGTTTCAGGCGGTGGAATTCACCAGCGGAATGACGGATGCAAAGCGCTGCAACGATTCCTGCTGGGCGCATTTTTCCCCTTTTGAGGCATGGTCGATCAAAAAGTTTTTAGGTCTCCCGGACAATCCCGGTCTCGACGGTTTGAAGAAAGCGCTTAATTTTCGTCTTTATGCCGGCATCAACGTGCAATCATTTATCGAAGAAGGGAGCGCCGGTTTCCTGTTTCAAATGAATGAGTGCCGGGTTCAATCCGCCCGGAAACGCAAGGGACTTGACGATTATCCATGCAAATCCGGAGGGATGGTGGAATACAGCTATTTCGCGAGAACGATCGACGAACGGATCCGCACGGAGTGCGTCGGATGTCCGCCGGATGAGCATCCGGATGCGTGGTATTGCCGCTGGCGTTTTACAATCGACAAGGAGAAAGACTCGAATGAAAGCAATGGTATTGAAGGGGATCCGCGATCTGAGAAAAAACAGGAACCCCCTGGACCTGGTTCATCTGCCGGATCCCGTTCCGAAAGATAAAGAAATTTTAGTAAAGGTATCCGCATGCGGGGTTTGCCATACCGAACTGGACGAAATCGAGGGAAGGACGCCGCCGCCTCGATTTCCCGTTGTTCTCGGGCACCAGGTCGTCGGCAGGGTCGAGAAAACCGGCCCGGGGGCAAATGCTTATCAGATCGGCGACCGGGTTGGAGTCGCCTGGATATATTCGGCCTGCGGAAAATGCAAATATTGTCTCGGCGGCAATGAAAACCTGTGTGAATCGTTCCGGGCGACCGGCCGGGACGCCGACGGAGGGTATGCCCAGTATATGACGGTTTCCGAAGATTTCGCTTATAAAATTCCGGAATCGTTTTCGGATTCGGAAGCCGCGCCCCTTCTGTGCGCCGGTGCGATCGGTTACCGGTCCCTGCGCCTGACCGGAATCCGGGATGGCCGGAACCTGGGACTTACCGGGTTCGGAGCCTCCGCTCACCTGGTTCTAATGATGACGCGGCACAGGTATCCGAACAGCCGGGTGTATGTTTTTGCCCGAAGCGAAAAAGAACGGCATTTCGCCAGGGAACTCGGCGCGGTGTGGGCGGGAGCAACCGAAGACGAGTCGCCCGAAAAGCTGCACGGTATCATCGACACCACGCCGGCATGGAAACCGATCGTTGAAGCCCTGAAAAATTTGGAAAGCGGCGGCAGGCTGGTTGTCAATGCCATTCGTAAAGAGGAAAGAGACAAGGACGAACTCCTGAAACTGGACTATCCGGCTCATCTCTGGCTGGAAAAGGAGATAAAAAGTGTCGCCAATGTCGCCAGAAGAGACGTGTCGGAATTTCTGGAGCTGGCCGCGGAAATCCCGATCAAGCCGGAGATTCAGGAATTCTCCCTGGAGGAAGCAAATCAGGCGCTGCTCGAACTGAAGGATAAAAAAATCCGAGGAGCCAAGGTCCTCCGGGTGGATTGACATTCCACCGGGGAAAGATACGCGGCCGGATGATCCATGGGAATCGGCCTGCCGGGATAGAAAAATCGCCGGGGAGCCGGATTCCCGGATTTTCTTACCTGGTTGTTTTCTGCCGGGTCAAGCTGTCTGAATTCCAGGAAATCCGATCTCTTGAGGGTTCCTTGCGCAACTCGCATCCTTGACGTCCGCAAACCGGGCAATCCGGATCCTCGCATGGATCCAGATGAATCAGGATGCTTCCGTTCCCTCCGAAATAATCATTAAGCAGATTTTCCAGCTTCTTGGATTCGATATGCGCCTCTTCGAGGGTGAAGTCGCGCGGGAGCGTCAGGTGCATATCGATGTGAACGAGATACCCGGAGCGCCAGGCCCTGAGCTGGTGGATATCAATCCATTGTTCCTTGTGGTATCGGCTGATTAAATTGGAAATTTCTTCGAGAAGCTCCGAGTCCGATGCATCCATGAGCCCGGCAAAGGATTGCCGGACCAGTTTTGTCCCCGTCACGATGATATTCAACCCCACGATACAGGCAATCGTTCCGTCCAGCCAGTACCAACCGGTTTGGCGAACTAACAGAAGACCGAGCAACACTCCTCCGGACGTGTACACATCGGTCAAAACATGCTTGCCGTCGGCGGTAATGACCAGTGAACGGGTTCGTTTTCCCGTCCGCACGAGGAATATCCCCAATATGAAATTGGCCAAAGTCGCAGCCAGAAGAATGATCAGACCATCCTGAAGATCCGGCAGTTCTCGCGGGAAGAAAATTTGAGAGATCCCGGTTTTAAGGATTCCCAGCGATGCAAGGATAATCAGCGCCCCTTCAAAACCGGCCGAAAAGTATTCAATTTTCCCATGCCCGTAAGGATGACATTCATCCGGCGGTTTGGCCGCGAACAGGATACTGCCGAGGGCAAAGGCGCCGGCCACCACATTGATGATGGATTCCAGGGCATCCGATAAAATAGCGGAAGAATCGGTAAGATAATACGCGTAAAATTTAAAGGCCATCAAGAACGCACCCGCGAAAAAGGAAATACTGATGGCGATCAATCGCGTCTTTAAATAACCTGCTTCCACTCCTTTTATTTTGTTTTTAATTTTCAACAAGGTACTTATGGAATTCGGGAGGTTGATCGTTAAAAGATGAGAACCTTACCTGAGGATTTTTTCAGAGATCTTCAGGATAACGCGTTCCATCGAAATCGGCACGGTTTCACCGACGGAGCCGGAGCGATCCGGGACGCCTATTTCCTGAGCTTCCAATCGGGACCCGCTGGATGCTTGAATCATCATATTACCAGCTTTTATCAGCGACGTCATTGACATTTTGGATGAGAATGCCGGTAGGCGCGAGCATCGGAAACATTCCGGAGCACGGGTACCACGAGAGAAACCGAATCGTCGGACCATGGACCCTCGAAAACAAAACGATGGGGCCTAAACGGCATTCCCGAAGAAAGATAAGCATGGTTTGAAAAATCATTTTTTACCGGCCGGGGGTTTTTCATCAATCAACAGGACATCCGCATGGTCCGCGGATTTTAAACAGGAAGGACTTTAAAACCGGGCTAAACGGTCTCCGCCGCGGAAAGTCGGTGATCATCATGCAATGCGAGTTTTTCTTCATTCAAACAGCCCAGTGTAATCTGAAGGGGTTCTCCCCGACGAGCCGCCATCCGAAACCAGTTTCTGATTTCCTCATGCAGACTTTCTTCCCCCACGCCCTTGGAGGCCCGATCGGTTTCCATAGAATGATCCATCCTCCCCGAGTTAATGAATGTCCAGTCGATATCCTTCCGGGAAACGATTCCGGTGTGCCCGCGGGTGGGAGTTGAAAATGAAAGAATATAACCGTTTTTAAGAAGCGGCTCCATTTCCTGTATGACTTTGCGGGCCTGAGCGTCCGAATTCCGGATGCCGTTTATCGACCGGAAATAAACCTGGGAGCCGGAGGCGGCGATGAGACCTTCGCCATTCAGGCAGGCGTTTTCCGGGAGTCCTTTTTCAGCCGCCATCCGGACAAGCCGCTGTGCCAGCCCACCGATTCCCCGGTAACGGATTCCCAAATCCTTTAAACCTTCGACCAGCAGTTCAAAACAATTAATTTCCTCGTAGGGTTTTCCTAAATATTGCTTTACAGCGCCGACCAGTTTTTCCGAGATGGAATCCGTATCGTCGACCGGCCCGGATTCGGTTCCGCGGGATGGCCGGTCGATTTTTACGGTGGTATGAACCGGTTCGGGAGGCGGGAGCCCGGATTGGCGATTCCATCGTATCTCTAATGTCTTTGGATCCAGGTAAACGTTGGCCCCGGATTGGACACGGGTGTATGGTTTGCCGCGGTTTTGCTCGGAATGGATGATATTCCAGCAGTTTTTTCCGTATACCGGATGCCGGATCAAGAGGTTGGAAATCGTCGGATTTTCTGGTGAAATGGTGCCGAGAACCACCGCTCCGTCCGGTATCACAGATCCGGATTCCACCGAACCCGTCACCTCCGCTCCGCGTTCGCAAGACGGAGCGAGAGCGTCGGATTGCCCGCGGAGAACATTTGAAAAATCCGCGCCTTGCATCCGATGTTTCCCTGAAAACGGTTCATTCTGTATGACTCTTGCCTCGATTGGATGTGCCCGCATCAGTCGCTCCCTCCTCGTTTTTTACCGGTTCTCGGAATCAGGGCTCACTTTTTGCCGGAATGCAATTAAGCAAATTTCATACCAAATACGGCAATCAAGGATCCGCCGGACCGGCCGAAACCGCCGGATGGAACCGTAAATAAAACGTTTACGGTCGATCCTCTGCTTAAAAAATCAGTGGCGGATCGGCGCGAAATGAATTGGAATATCCGGATTCCATACGAAAAAAGAAAGCAATACAAACGGTCAAAATCGAAAAAACGACGGGCAAGCGTCAAACTCTTGACTGTTACACCCGATGCTCCAGCACCGGAAAATGATGTCGGTTTCTTCGGAGGTTTCTTCTCCGCCGCCTTGTTTTTCGGCAGAATCCTTTGTCACGCAAGGTCGCAAAGAGGCAAAACAGAAAAAATCAAATTTTTGAGGATTTTCCTCCGATTTTCTTTGCGCTTCCCGGGCGGACGAAGTGAATAGGGCGTCGGGAAAAAAGCGATAACGCACGATCAAAACGAGTGGCGGCACCGGTATCCTTTTACCGGCGGATCAGAACATCCCGATCACCCTCCCCGTTTCAACATCGACACTGATTCTCCTGAAAGCGGGATTGGAACCCGTACCCGGCATAAGGCTGATTGAACCGGCACAGGGGCAGAGAAACCGGGCACCGGAATAAATCAATATATCGCGAATCGGCAGGATCCAGCCTTTGGGAACCCCTTTCAAAGCCGGTTCGTGGCTCAGGCTCAGGTGGGTTTTGACCATCACGGTTGCGTAATCATGATACCGGGGATCATTTTCCAGCATCCTGGCCTTGGCTTCCGCTTCGGGATACCATGCCACACCGTCGGCCCCGTAGACCCGCCTTGCGATTAATTCGACTCGATCCCGCAGTTTGGTATCCATGGGATAAAGAAAATCAAAATCATTGCCGTCATTGCATGCATCCAAAACAGCGTCGGCGAGTTCCAAAGCACCGTCTCCTCCATACAGCCAATGACAGGACTCGGCGCAGCGCGCGCCGGCCGTTTCGGCGGTTTTTCCGACAAGCTCGATCTCCGCGTCCGTATCGGTGGGGAAACGATTGATGCAAACCACGGGATTGATCCCCGACATGCGAATCGTCTGAATATGATGAACCATGTTTTCAAGCCCTTTTTCGACCAGGGACAAATCTTCTTTGGTGTATTCATCGGGAAGCGCCAGGCCCGAAACCACCTTCGGACCTCCGCCGTGCATCTTGAGTGCCCGGATCGTTGTCGTTAAAACCGAAACATTCGGTTTCAGTCCGCTGTGTCGGCACTTTACGTTCCAGAATTTTTCGAATCCGATATCGGCGGCAAAACCGCTTTCGGTAACGTGATAATCAAACATTTTCAAACCGATGCGGTCGGCAATGATGGAGGATTGGCCGATTGCAATGTTGGCGAACGGACCGGCATGCACCATGCAGGGCTGGTACTCGACCGTACTCATCAGCGTCGGATTGATGGTATCGCGCATCCAGGCCGTCATGGCACCGCCGACTTCCAGATCTCCGGTGGTTACGGGATTGCCGCTTTTATCAAAGGCAACCATGATCTCGTCCAATCGTTTTCTCAAATCCGCCAGATCCCTGGCGATGGCCAGGATGGCCATGCATTCGGATCCGACGGCGATACCGAACTTCGAGGACATGGTAAAACCGTCGTAACGGCCCCCGATACCGATGATGATATTTCTCAACGCCTGGGCGCAGAAATCCATCACCCATCCCATCTCCACCCGCGTGGGGTCGATGTCCAGGCGCCGCATGCCGGTGAGCCGTTTGAGTTGTTCGTCGTTGTAATTGCGTTCATGCTGCATCCGTGCGGTGAGCGCCGTCATGGCCAGGTTGTGCGCGTTCATGATGGCGTTGATATCACCGGTCAATCCCAGTGAAAACTCGGTCATCGGAATAATGAGGGAATTGCCGCCGCCGGCGGCGGTCCCCTTTACATTCATGGTCGGCCCCCCCGAAGCCTGCCGCAAGGCGCCGCCGACCCTTACCCCCCGTTTGCCCAGGCCTTGTATCAGGCCGATGGAGGTGGTGGTTTTCCCCTCCCCCAGAGGGGTCGGAGTAATGGCGGTCACTTCAATGTATTTTCCGTCGGACTTGTTCCCCAGGCGGTTCATAATTTTCATGAAATCCAGCTTGGCAAGCCGGCCCATGGGAAGCACTTCATCTTTTTCCAGATCCAGTCTCTCTCTCCAGTCTTCCGGCGTCGGCATGTTTTCTTCCGCTGCCTCGGAAATTTGCCAATCGGCCATTTCTAACGGATTGTAAGCCATGTTCCTTCTTTACCAAATCTGTGGGTTGTTAAAATGAGATTTTTTTGCCCGGGATGGGCCTCTGCCGGTTGCGTTCTTTTATCGGATGTCCGTTGGTTTCGCTTACGAAACAGGGGAAGACACAAGAAATTCTCCAGGAAGATCCCTGAGTTTTCATTTTCAGTGCCTTAGCGGCTTTGCCCGAACGGGTTTTCGTTGGCCCTTTATAAAACGCATAGGCCATACAAGCCGATGGACTTCCGAGCGACGAAATCATAAATGTGGAATTTAACGTGCGGGTTCTGATTTTGCAAGGAATATATGACAGGTTCGGGGATTCTTTAATTGAAACAGACTTCAGAAAAATACCTCCATCCGGTCGAAAATCCGCCGAAGGACTCCCTGAAATTAGATCCCGGATTGCGGCCGCGACCATGCGACGGACGTTTCTCATTTAAAAAAAACGGGATCCATCGGATTTATAACTGATTTAGACGGTAATAAAACCCTCGCCTTTTCATCAATTCATCATGTCCCCCCGTCTCGATGATCCGGCCCCGATGAAGAACAATAATCCGGTCGGCATTTCGGGCCGTGGCAAGTCGGTGGGCCACCACGATCGATGTCCGGTCTTTCATCAGATTGGAAATGGCTTCCTGGATGGCCTGCTCCGTTTCCGAATCAACATAGGATGTGGCTTCATCCAGCAGGATGAGATCCGGATCGCCGGCAAACGCTCGCGCGATGGATAACAGCTGCCGCTGTCCGCTTGAAATCGAGCCGCCCGCCTCCGACAGTCCGGTATCCAGGCCGGCGGGAAATCGATCCACAAAAGATTTGCAGTTTGAAATTTTCAGAATCCGTTCCATTTTACAATCGGAAATATCGCCGTTGCCCTGAACGATGTTTTCCCGTATGGTTCCGGCAAACAGGAATGGGTCCTGGGTGACCAGCGCCATCCTCGATCTCGCGGCGGAAATTTCCATTTCATTGATGGGAATGCCGTTCAGAAGAATCCGTCCGGACGTGGGGTCATAAAATCGAAGAATCAGGTTGATCAGGGTTGTTTTTCCGGACCCCGTCGGACCGACCACAGCTATTTTTTCGCCCCGATGAATGCGGAGGGACACGTTTTTGAGTACGGTTTCATGGGCGACATAAGCAAATGAAACATCCTCAAATACGATATCATTGATCCGATCCGGTACGGACGTAACGGATATCGGAGCATCGATTCCTTGCGGCAGCACGTCCTGATTATCCAGGATCAAAAAGATCCGTTCGGCCGATGCCATTGCATTCTGCATAATATTATATTTTTCGGCGATGTCCCGTATCGGCTGGAAAAACATTTTCACGTAGGCGATAAAGGCCACGAAAGCGCCCAGGCTCAAACTTCCTCCAATGACCTTGCCGCCGCCGTAATAAACAAGGATGGCAACAGCGGTAACCCCCAGAATTTCGATCACCGGCATGAAGACCGCGAAAACGTGAACCTGCCTCATTCCCGCCAGGTAGTTCTCGTGGTTCAGTTCTGCGAAATCCTGATAATTCTCCGCCTCCCGTCCGAAAAGCTGAAGCACTTTTATCCCGGTTATGGTTTCCGAAAATTTTGTATTGATCTCGGCGATTTTTATTCTCAAGTGGCGGAACGCATCCCGTGCCTGCCTGGAATAATGAATGGATGCAAACAGAACCAGGGGAAGCACGGTAAAGGTTACCAACGCCAGTTTCAGACTGATGCCCAGCAACACGACAGCGATGCCGAGTAGCAGGAAAAGATCCTTGAAAACAAAGGTGATAATGGAAGTAAACAGTTCATTCATGTTCTGAACGTCATTGGTAACGCGCGTTACGAGCCGCCCGACGGGATTTCGGTCAAAAAAGGAAACCGAAAGATCCTGGATATGACGGAAAAGCTTTATCCTTAAATCGTTCATGATCATCTGGCCGGCGTATTCCATCATCATGACCTGAAAAAAATTAAGACTGAAATTGGCAAGAACGATAACCAAAAAAATCCCGGCAACAAAACAAACGCCCTCGAGGTCTCCTCTGCGCAAGGAGAATAAATCCGATCTTTCTATCTTTGACAGATCGTCATAGCGGATGACGACCGAGGACCCGTCCGTCGTGAACAGGTCCGGATACTTCCGGAGGATCGGCCCGATCCCGACATCCGTCGCATCAACCGTCAGGTACCTGGTTTTTTCTCCGGGAGAGGTTTTTTCCGTCGAATCGATATTCGGGACAATGTATCGGTCGATGGCGATTTTGGTAAGATATGGAATCGACAGTTCCAGCACGGTGATGACGATCACGAGAAAAATCGAGCAAAGAAGCAATAACCGATAAGGTCTGGAAAACGGGTACAGGCGTTTCAAGGTTTTGAAATCATAGGGCTTGCCCAGGGCATGTTCCTCGAAGTATCCGAAATCACTGTGCATTTAATTTTTCTTCCACTTCCTGCAGACGAAACGTTCTTGCGTAGTACCGGTTGGACGCCATCAGTTCCGAATGGGTCCCGGATTCGGTGATGCAGCCGTCATCGAGCACGATGATTGGATCGGCGAAAGAGACGGCGGAAAGCCGGTGCGAGACAATGATGAGAGTCCGGGTGCCTGCCATTTGCCGAATGTTTTTTACGATCGCGGCCCCTGTTTCCACATCCACCTGACTGATCGGGTCATCCATGATTAAAAGCGGCGTTTTCAGCAGCAGGGCGCGGGCAAGGGCAATCCGCTGCTTCTGGCCTCCGGACAGCATCACGCCCCGTTCTCCCACAACCGTTTCAAAAGCATTCGGAAAGGTTTGGATGGTCTCGTATACAACCGCCTTTTCGGCGGCTTCTTCCACATCCGACATTCGAATTTTTTTATGACCGAAGGTGATATTTTCCCGGATGGTCCCCGCGAATAAAAAAGGCTCCTGGGGCATAAAGGAGATCCGCGACCGGAGATCGCGGATATTGATCTTGCGGATATCGATTCCATCGATGAGAATGCGACCCCCGGACACATCATAGAGCCTGGGAATGAGGCTCAAGATGGTTGTCTTGCCGCTGCCCGGCGGACCCACGATGCCCAGGATGCCGCCCGACTCCAGTTTCATATCGATTGCGGAAAGGACCCTCGGTCCGTCCGGCCCATAAGAAAAAGAAACGGAATCAAAAACCAAATCCCTCTTGAAACTCCGAATTTTGATTGCGCTGGGCGCATCTTGGATCGCCGGCCGGGTTTTCAGAATCCGGTCGATCCGGTCGAGGGATGCGGCACCTCTTTGAATCAGATTGGTCACCCAGCCCATCGCCATCATCGGCCAGCCAAGAAGACCGATATAGCTGATGAATGCAACGAAGTCACCCGCCGTGATGACGCCGCCGATGGTTTGCCTCCCCCCCAGAAAAAGCACAATGACGAGGCTTAGATGGGTAAAAAAAATCATCAGGGGGAAAAAGGAGCCGGTAATCCTTACCAGCTTGATATTCCGGTCGACATAATCATTGGATATCGCTTTCAGCCTGGCGGTCGAATCTTTTTGCCGGTTGAAGGCTTTGATGATGCGGATCCCCGCAAACCGCTCTCTTGCCGCCTCGGTCAAATCGGAAAATGACGCCTGGACATCCTGGTAGAGACGATGCATTTTTTTACTGAAAAACCGCGTACCCAATGCAATAACGGGCATTGGGATGAGCGCGAAAATCGTCAGCCGGATATTGATGTAAGCCATGAAACCGATTGCCGCGGCACCGAGCACGACGGCATCGGTAAGCGCAACGATTCCCATACCTACCGCCATGCGGATATTCTGAACGTCATTGGTCGCATGCGCCATCAGGTCACCGGTTTTCACCCCGTCGAAATAGGAGGCGGAAAGGCTTTGCAGATGCCCCAGAAGTGTGTTGCGGAGGCCTTCTTCGATCCTTCGCGATGTTCCGATGAGGCAACGCCGCCAGCCGTATCGAAACAATCCCATGATCAAAGCGATCCCAAGGATATAAAGCGCATAAAACAGCAGGTTCATTGAATCGATCCGAAAATCGGTCAGGTCATCCACTGCCCATTTTATGACGCGTGGAATAAAAAGCTGAAGAAAATCGACGCCGATCAGGCAACAAAGGCCCAAGGAAATCAGAAACCGGTTTTCCTGAAAATATGGTTTGAGTAAGTACAGAGATTTCATAATGGTTTTCCGAAAGCGAATTTTCTATATCATTTCAAAACCCGCCATCGGGTTTAGGATCCGGGCGGGGAGAAGTTTTGGAATCGCTTATAGAATCCGAACATGAAAAAAGCTTGTTATACCAAAATCAACCATTGGTCAAACCGGTAAAAAAACAAAAAATATCAACCTCCAACTTCGTTGACTTTCTCGAGGCGGGTTGTTATTGTCGAAACTTATGGAAGCAGGTAATATCGTCGAATATATCGACCGGCAAAAAATCATATGCGCCGTTGTCCTGGAAGTTAAAAAACAGCGGGTGAGGCTCCTTGCGGAAAATGACCGCGAGATCATCCTTTCTCCAAACCGCCTGTCGCATGTCTGCAATAGCCGTCTGGATCTCTCCAAAAGTAAAAACAAGCTGGTCGAAGCCCTTAATGAAATCATCCAGAGGCGCACCGCCCTGATATCGCAAATTGATCTCAAAGAGTTATGGGATGTTTTAAGAACGGAACAGGAATGGATCGATCTTTCCATGATGACGGCCTTGTGCTTCCCGGACAAACCGAATTGCGACCATGAATCCGCGGTGATTCGGGCATTTTTCAAAAACAGACTTTATTTCAAATTCAAGCCGGACAAGTTTTTCCCCAATTCGGAAGATGAGGTAGAACGCATCTCCGCGCGGGCCAGAGAAAGCGCCCGGAAAAATCAGCTGATTGAAGAAGGGAGTCAATGGCTGAAGAGCGTTTTTCACGGCACCAAGCCATGCTTGCCGGACGATAAGATGGAAATTGTCGAAATGATCCAATCCTTCTATCTTTTCGAGAAGGAAAGCAAGCACTACGCACCGTGCAAAACGATGTTCGACAAAGCAGGAATTGATGACAGCGAAGCGGTTCTCAAGATTCTGATCAAGCTCGGCGTTTGGGATCCGAACGAAAACATCGATCTTCTCCGAATGAAAATTCCAACCTCTTTTCCGGCGGAGGTACTGGAAAGCGCCACCGAGCTGATCGGTTCTCCCCTGCTGATTTCCGCAAGCAACCGGCGTGAAAATCTGACCTCGCTCCGGCTAATGACCATCGACGGCCAGTCAACCCTTGATTTTGATGACGCGTTGAGCATTGAAACCGTTGGTGATCACTATCGGCTGGGGATTCATATCGCCGATGTCGGGCACTTTATAAAAAAGGGGGACGTTTTTGACGAGGAAGCGTTCCTCCGGGGCAGTTCGATCTATATGCCCGATCGGAAAATACCCATGCTCCCGCCCTGCCTGGCCGAAGATCTTTGCAGCCTCCGGGCCGAAAAATTGCGCCCCGCCATCAGCGTCATGGTGAATCTGAGCCGAACCGCCGACATCATCGATTACGAAATCTTTCCGAGCCTGATCTGTGTGAGCGATCAGCTCACCTATTACGATGTCAACATGATTGCGGATCATGAAAAAGAGATCGGTATTCTTGTCGGCATCGCGGAAAATTTCAGAAGAAAAAGATTGTTTCAGGGGGCTGTCCATATATCCCTGCCGGAAATTAACATCTGGGTGGATGAAAAGGGGAATCCAGCGATCAGCCGGATAAACCGTGAAAGCCCGGGAAGGATGCTGATTTCGGAAATTATGATTATGGCCAACTGGCTGATGGCCGGTTTTTTGGCAAAACATGAGGTTCCGGCCGTCTTTCGATCTCAACCGGAACCCAGGGAACGATTATATCCGGAAAATGAGGGCACGCTCTTTCAAAACTGGATGCAGCGTAAACTGTTGAACCGTTTCGCGCTGACCCACCAGCCGGAATCTCATTCCGGTCTCGGATTGGATGCCTATGTGACTGCGACCTCTCCGATCCGAAAATACTTTGATCTTGCGACCCAGCGTCAAATAAGGGCAATCCTCGGATTGGAGAATCCATACACCGCGGATGAAATCAGGCGGTTGATTCAGATGCTGGACCTTCCAATGAGCTGCGTATCAAAGATTCAATTCAATCGGCACAGATACTGGTTATTGAAATACCTCGAGGGGAAAATCGGGCAAAAAGAAGTGGCTCTCGTGCTTTCCAGGCGCAGAAATGGTTATCAGGTTCTTCTCACGGAATATATGCTGGAATGCTGTCTTCCTTTAAATGGTGTATCCCTGAAACCCGAGGACCTCGTTCAGGTAACGATACAAAACGTGAATGCAAGAAAGGACATCGTTTCCGTTTACATGGGTTAAAATGATCCGCATTCGGGCGCTTCATGGAAACTTTTCGAATCCTCAAACCGGTATTTATTTCAAAGCCCGAGCTTCTTCACCAGGCCGTCCCAAATTTTTTTTAACGCTTGCCCCGCCTCGCCGTCAGGTTCATATTCAATAACCGTTTTTTCTTTCACCATTGATTGAATGAATACCGGGTCAAAAGGAATGTGCCCCACACAGGTCAACTTTTTCTCTTCGGCAAAGTCTTCGATCTCACGGCTCATCTCCGTATTCAGATCGAATTTGTTGATGCAGACCAGCGCCGGAATATTGAAAAAGTCGGCCAGCTGAATCACGCGTTGCATGTCGTGTTTTCCGGAAACGGTGGGCTCGGTCACGATAAGCACCGCGCCGGCGCCGCCGATGGACGCAATGACGGGGCAACCGACTCCCGGAGGGCCGTCGGTTAAAATCAGACCCAGGTTTTTTTCTTCGGCGATCTTTCTTGCCTCCCGGCGAACCAGGGATACCAGCTTTCCGGAATTTTCCTCCGCAATACCGAGTCTCGCATGTACCATGGGACCAAACCGGGTGTCGGAAATATACCATTCACCGCAGGTTTTCACGGGGAAATCGATCGCTTTTTCCGGGCAAAAATAGACGCAAACCCCGCATCCTTCACAAGAAACGGGATCCACTTCAAAATGTTCGCTGATTGCTTCAAATTTGCATAAATCACGGCATAAACCGCATTGGATGCACTTGTCACGGTTGATACAGGCCGTATGGCCCGCCTGGAAATCATGACGTTCCCGGATTCTCGGTTTCATGATCAGATGGAGATCGGCTGCGTCCACGTCTGCGTCGCAGAGAACCTTTTTTTTCGCAAGGGATGCAAAAGCGGCCACCAGACTGGTCTTCCCGGTTCCCCCTTTTCCGCTGATGATGACCAGTTCTTTCATACCCCAGCTCCCGGGTTGTTCGCCAGTCTTTTAATATTCTGAAGAAGCGCTGAAAATTTTTCTTTCCATTCCGGCATCACATTCACGATCATCTCTCCCCTTGAGTAGGCCACCGCGATTCTTTTGTCGAAAGGAATTTCCATGAGTATCGGAAGACCTTGCTCGTCCGCATATGCCCTGACTTTATGATCTCCCATATCCGACCGGTTGATGATTAATCCGCACGGGATGTCAAGGACCCTTACCGCACCCACCGCCAGTTCCAAATCGTGGAGTCCGAAAGGCGTCGGTTCGGTAACGAGCACAACAAAATCCGTATCTTTCATCGCGGCGATCACGGGACAGGATGTACCGGGAGGCGCATCAATGATGGTCCATTTATCCGGCCGGGTAAAGGAGCGAACTTTTCGGATCAGGGGAGGGGACATCGCCTCTCCGACTCTTAATTTTCCGTGGATGAATTCGATTCCGTTACAAAAACCTTTCTGGATGATACCGAGTTCCCGGGCGCCTTCGGTAATGGCGCCTCTGGGGCACACCGCCATGCATCCGCCACAGCTGTGACAGAGCTCGGGAAAGGTTAACACGGTATCGCCGATCCTTACGATGGCTCTGAACCGGCAGATCTCATCGCATTTTCCGCAAAGATCGCATTTGTCTTTATCCACCTCCGGAACGGATGCCGTCACAAGAAGCGTTTCATCAAATTTTGGATGGAGAAACAGGTAAGCGTTCGGTTCCTCAACGTCACAGTCCAGCAACTGAACGCCGGTGCCGATGGAAAGCGCAAGATTTGTGGCGACCGTGGTTTTACCGGTTCCGCCTTTACCGCTGGCGATACTGATAATCATTTAGGATTTCTTCTTTTCTAACTTTTTAATCCGGGATAAAACCTCTTCCATCTGCTTGCCCAATCGGGAAGCCTGCTCCTTAAGGTCTCTCAACTTTTCATCCTCGGACGCTTCAAAATCTTCCGTCCGAGGCGGTACATCTCCTCCCGGCATTCTCATATCCCCGCCCATGCCTCTGCCGCCGCCCATACCCATACCTCTACCACCGCCGCCTCGACCGATACCCGTCCCGTAATGAGGAGGCACATTGGCATTCGTAGAAGCAGTAAGAGAGCCGACCTTGTACCTTTCCACAACCTCCCGGACGGTTCCCGCCTGCCCGGCATAAAGCTCAATTCCGGTTGCGGAAAGGGCTTGTACCGCGTTGGGTCCGAAATTACCGCTAATCACCGCCTGGATCCCCTTGGAAGCAACAAACCGGGCGGCTTGAATACCGGCCCCGCCCCCCAGTGCAACACCCGGATTATCAAATGCATCAAATTTCATATCTTCCGTCTCAACGATCAAAAAATAAGGACATCGCCCAAAACGGGGGTCAACCGGTGCATCCAACGTCATTCCGGTGGAACTGACGGCTATTTTCATTTTGGAATTTTCCTTTCACGATGATTGATGTTCGCAACGTGCCGGATTAAGATTAAGAACCTTGAAAAACACTCAACCATTATTTAAAAACCGCAAGCGATCGCCTTATTTGCCTTTTTATTAATCCGGGGTGGTCATCCCGTCAGAAATCGATCGGTCCCATCATTTTCTTCGGCAGCCACCATCCGCCGAACAAGGCGGTTTCCCGCAACGTTCTTCGCGGCCGCAACATGTCCGGCCCTGCACCCGTGCCGTTGCCGAATTCAAAAACGAGCTTGGGGACAATATTCTTTCCAAATTCAAGCTGCCGCAATTACGGCAGAAAATCGCATCGTCCTCGTTTTTGCCCGGACCGGTTAAAAATTCGGATACATTTCCGCAATCCTTGCACTGATATTCGTAAATCGGCATCAATCCTCCAATCCGGCTTTAATCAAGCAATTTTCATCTTCTTCCCATCCAGCCGTCGAATCGTTTTCGAAATATGATTCAAACATAACCTTACGGCGACTGGTTATTAATTTAATATTCACCGAACCCTGGATTGTCAACCTCATTATTCCGCGCTTTTTTGTCTTCCGCAGGCGGTTTTTTCAAAAGTCATCTCTCTTTTTCCGACAAACCAACCGCCAGGTTCCGGTTTCAGGCGTTTCATTTTTGCAAATTTTAAAAAATATGATATTTCCCTTGACAAAAAAATGAAATCTAATATCAATTAATGAATTATTTTATTAATTAATAAATAACATTCATGGAATTTGGCATCATGGGTATACAGGAAAGAAAAGAACGAGAGAAAGAAAGAAGACGCCAGCAGATCATCGTGGCGGCAAAAAGAGTATTCTCCGATAAAGGCTTCAATAAAGCTACCATGGAAGACATCGCCACGGAAGCGGAGCTGAGCCCCGGCACGCTTTATCTCTACTTTAGAAATAAGGAGGAGCTGTATGCCTCCTTGTCTCTTCGCATCCTTCAGTACCTGCTCATCAGCCTGGAGCATGTTACCGAGGAAAAAGACATGGACCCCTGGCAGAAGCTGCATGACTTGATGAAAGCCATGTTTGACGTTTATGATTTTGATCCCTTGATCATCATTAACATGTTTCACCTTCAATCCAGTGAAACATTGAAAAATCTGTCCCCGGAATTTCTCTTAAAAATTGAGGAATTGTCGGGCAAGGCGCTTGGAGCGATGGCAAAAATATTTGATGAAGGAATAAGGAAAGGAGTTTTTATCGAAAAACATCCGGTTGCCCTCGCGGACATTTTCTGGTCCTTATTTTCCGGGGTGGTTCTTTGGGAAGCAAGCAAAAAGTTTATAAATCAGGAAAAGGATTATCTGAAGGAGACGCTTGAAACCGCCTTCGAAATATTTAAACGTGGATTGAAAGCCGGCCCGGGTCAAAACTAGAAAATCGACGCAAAACGAAATTTTTTTTATCGGAAGAACGATTTCAAAAGATCATCGGATCGTTTCCGCCGAAAGGAAACGCCCTGTCCGGATAATACTTCTGAGCTCTTCCAGGCGCGAAATGGTATAGTCACTATCCGCTGCCGGGGTGCGGGATTTCGGCTTGTTATTCAGGAAAACGGTAAGAGCCCCCGCATCGCGACCTGCATGAATGTCAAAGATATTGTCTCCAACCACCAGCAAATCCTCCACATTCACATCCAATCGCTGGGCGGCCAGAAGAATACCGTCCCCGCTGGGTTTACATTTTACGGACTCATCCCGGGAAATGATCACACGGAAAAAGGATCGCTCGATGCCGGTAAAATTCAGCAGCGCGCGTTCGATGGATTCAAGACTGTTGCGGCTGATGATTCCGATAAGAAGATTTTCTGAAAGTAGATGATGAATTAAATCTTCCGCCCCGTCATTCGGTTCGGAATTCGCCGCGGCCTCCATTTCAAAACGTTTCAGGATCGTGCGGGCTTCCGTTTTTCGCTTCTCCTCCCTAAGACCTTCTATGAACTCAAGAACGGATTGATCCGGCGGGCATTCGATGGCCGTTTTGATGACGGAAAAATCAAGGGCACCCGGTTTTGTCAGGGTTCCATCAAAGTCAAACAAAACGGCCCGTATCGAAAAAGGTCTGGAATGCATTTCAGCGGATATCTTTTGCGAAAAGTTCAAGCGATTGATTTCTTAACTTGTACTTCTGAACTTTCCCGCTTGCGGTCAGAGGGTATGAATCCACAAAGGCAACGTACCGGGGAATCTTGTAGTTGCTGATTTTGCCGCGGCAAAAATCCTTCACATCTCCTTCGGTCAAATCGTATCCTTTTTTAAGGATAATGAAAGCGGCGACTTCTTCTCCATATTTCTTGCTGGGCACTCCCACCACCTGAACATCCGCAACCCCTTCCATCTGGTAAAGGTATTCTTCGATTTCACGCGGGGATATATTCTCGCCGCCCCGGATAATCATATCCTTGTGCCTTCCGGTAATGGCAATGTATCCGTTCTCGTCCATAACCCCCAGGTCGCCCGAATGCAGCCAACCGTCGGCGTCAATTGCCTCGGCCGTGGCCTCCGGCATGTTGTAATACCCCTTCATCACGTTATAGCCCCGGCAGCAAATTTCTCCCTGCTGCCCCACCGGAACCGGCTGATTCGTTTCGGGATCCACGATCTTCATCTCGATGCACGGCATGACCCGCCCCACGGTACTGACCCGCACCTTCAGAGGATCGGTGGTCTTGCTCTGGGTAATTCCCGGAGAGGCTTCGGTAAGGCCGTAAACG
>JAHDSC010000176.1 GCA_018432925.1 Desulfobacterales bacterium
CGCCAAACCCTTCAACCCTAAATGCTTGGTGATCGCTGCCGTTAACGTCGTCTTCCCATGATCGATATGCCCGATCGTACCTACATTTACATGCGGCTTCTTCCGCTCAAATTTCTCCTTCGCCATCTCGTCGCCCTCCTTCATCTGAAAGGTGTATCGCGCATTTCCAGAGCCCGCTCGATCCGATCCGTCTTATATATCCTACCATCGGAAGTGAGCAAATGCCTTGTTGGCCTCCGCCATCTTATGGGTATCTTCTTTTTTCTTGACGGAAGCTCCCCGATTGTTGGCGGCATCCAAGAATTCCCCTGCAAGCTTGCCGGCCATGCTTTTTTCCGACCGATTCTTCGCATAGCCGATTATCCATCGGATCGCCAAAGCCGTTCGCCGGGAAGGCCGTATCTCCGTCGGCACTTGATATGTCGAACCGCCGACTCGCCGCGATTTCACTTCGATCACCGGTCTCACATTGTCAACCGCGTTTTCAAAAATCTTCAGCGGTGATTCTTTTGTTTTTTCATCAATGATATCAAACGAATCATACAGTATCGATTCCGCCGTGCTCTTTTTTCCGTCACGCATGATCGCATTTATAAATTTTGACACCAACCTGCTGTTATGCTTCGAATCCGGTATGATTCTTCGCTCAGGGACTTCTCTTCTTCTTGGCATATCCTATATCACCTTTTATTGATTCATTCGAGATCTTTGCATCGTGCTCCCATTCGTCCGGTTATTGTATTGCGCTTTCTTCGAACGGAAACGAAATGGAGCATTTTTAAAGGTCTCCATTCGGAAACTTAAAAAATTTAGGAATTGGAGATTAACAAATCCCTCAATCCCTAAGTCACCGAATTTCAATCCATTTACTTGGGTTTCTTTGCGCCGTATTTCGATCGGCCCTGCTTTCGATCCTCCACTCCCAGCGTATCAAGCGTTCCCCGAATGATATGATAACGCACACCGGGCAAATCCTTCACTCGCCCGCCCCGCACCAAGACCACGGAATGCTCCTGAAGGTTATGGCCAATGCCGGGAATGTAAGCGGTTACCTCAATCCCACTCGTCAACCGAACCCTTGCGACCTTGCGTAGCGCGGAATTGGGTTTCTTAGGGGTTGAGGTATACACACGGGTACAAACCCCTCTTTTTTGGGGAGCCCCCCTCAGCGCCGGTGTAGCGCTCTTTTTCTTGGCTCTTTCCCTGCCCTTTCGAACTAACTGGTTGATTGTCGGCATATTTTCCCCTTGCCACCTGATGATTTCACAGCTTTGAAATTTTTAACAGGTCTCATTTTATAAATGCATTTCCGAATCTTGGTAAAAGATTCCGTTTTTTATACGTGAAGCAGCGTAATGTCAAGCCTTTTGTGAAAAAATCACGTTGTTTTCAAAAATCCGGTGGACTTTCCGGATCCGTTCAGCCGGTTTTCACGTCCACTTCGCTGTAGGCAGGGTTGCCGGTTCCTGCTGGTATAATCCTGCCCATGATAACGTTTTCTTTAAGTCCACGCAGATGATCAACGGCACCGGAAATACTGGCATCGGTCAACACCTTGGTGGTCTCCTGGAACGACGCGGCGGAAATAAAACTATCGGTGCTCAGCGACGCCTTGGTAATACCCAGGATAAGAGGTTCGGCGACAGCCGGTTTTCCGCCTTTTTCAATCACTTCTTTATTAGCTTCCTCAAATTGGGTTCTGTTTACCTGCTCTTCAGCTATAAACTCCGTATCACCGGCATCGAGGACCTTAACCCGCTTCATCATCTGGCGGACAATCACCTCGATGTGCTTGTCATTTATCCGAACGCCCTGCAATCGATAGACTTCCTGAACCTCATCAACCAGGTACCTGGCCAATGCGACTTCCCCTTTGATATTCAAAATGTCCTGAGGATTCGCCGAGCCGCTGATCAGAGGTTCGCCGGCCCGCACATAGTCCCCTTCATATACATTAATATGCTTGCCGCGAGGAATCAGATATTCTTTTTTTTCGCCCACATCAACGGGTGTCACCGTTACCTTCTGCTTGCCTTTCTTGGTGCTTTTTGAAATCGAGGCATAACCGTTGATTTCACTCAACACGGTGGTCTCTTTCGGCTTGCGCACCTCAAAAAGTTCCGCAACCCTGGGAAGCCCTCCGGTGATATCCTTGGTCTTGGTTGTCGCCCTAGGCAACTTTGCAATCACATCTCCGGCTTTCACCTCACCGCCTTCCTCAACGAGTAAAATCGCATCCACGGGAAGCATGTATCGCGCAACTCCGGAAGACGAAGGCAGTTGAAGAGTTTTACCTTCCTTGTCCTTTATGGATATCCGGGGACGTACCTCGGAGCTTCTGGATTCGATAATCATGCGGCTGGACTTCCCCGTGACCGGATCCACCTTTTCCTGCATCGTTTTTCCGATCTCTATGTCGCCGAACTTCACAATTCCGTTGACCCCTGTAATAATCGGAGTCGTAAAGGGGTCCCAGGTTGCCAGGAGATCGCCGGCCTTAACCTCCTGTCCGTCCTTCACCATAATATGGGCGCCGTAAATAACCGGAAACCGCTCCCGTTCCCGTCCGGTTTCACCGACGATGCTGAATTCACCGCCCCGTCGATTCATTACCACCAGCTTCTTTTCCGCGTTTTCAACCACATTGAGTTCACCAAACTTGATCGTACCGTCGACTCTGGCTCGTATGTCCGCCTGCTCGACCCGACGGCTGGCGGTTCCACCGATGTGAAATGTGCGCATGGTCAGCTGGGTTCCCGGTTCACCGATTGATTGAGCCGCCAGAATGCCGACCGCCTGCCCGATTTCAATGGGCCGCCCGTGGGAAAGGTCCCGCCCGTAACACTTTATACAAACGCCGTGCTTGGTATTGCAGGTCAGAACCGATCGGATTTTAAGACTCGCGATTCCTGCGTCTTCGATTCGTATGACCGCTTCTTCATCAATCTCATCCCCTGCCTTAACGATCACTTCATCGGTAAACGGATCAAGAATATCCTCAATGGCGAAACGCCCCAGGATTCGTTCTCCCAGACGCTGGATGACTTCACCGCCTTCAACCAAAGCCTCGACTTCCACTCCCATCATGGTACCGCAATCCTCCTGCATGACCGCGCAGTCCTGGGCGACATCGGCGAGCCGACGCGTGAGATACCCCGAATTTGCCGTTTTCAGCGCGGTGTCGGCAAGACCTTTTCTGGCCCCGTGAGTGGAAATAAAATATTGAAGTACGGAAAGCCCTTCCCTGAAATTTGCGGTAATCGGTGTTTCAATTATTTCGCCGGATGGTTTTGCCATCAATCCACGCATCCCCGCCAGCTGACGCATCTGATCCTTGCTGCCTCTTGCCCCGGAATCCGCCATCATGTAAATGGGATTAAAACTTTCATGGGTAATCGTTTTGCCTGCTTCATCCAGTACCGGATTGCCGTCCTTGTCGGTCAGCGCAACCATTTTCATGGATTTCATCATCTCGTTTGCCACATCGTCGGTTGCCTTTGCCCATATGTCCACAACTTTATTGTATTTTTCTCCTTGAGTGATAAGCCCTTCCGTATACTGCCGTCCGATTTCAATCACCTGCTTTTCCGCCGATTCGAGAATATCTTTTTTTGCGGAAGGAATGATCATGGCATCAATCGAAATGGAGAGCCCGCCTTCGGTCGCACACCGATACCCGAGATCTTTCAAACGGTCGGAAAGGATAACCGTTGCCTTCGGCCCAAGATTTCGATAGGCGTAATCCACCAGATCCCGCATGGCTTTTTTATCCATCACACGATTGACGGCATCAAAAGGAATCTCCGGCCGCCTGCTCACCACTTCAAAAAGGTGATAGGCTTCATCCGCGCAAACGATATCGCTGATCTCTCCCTGTTCAAGGGCAAAAACGGCCTCAACCACCTCTTCATTGACCGGAAATATCCGCTGAAACTCGTCTTTCCGCAACAGCCCGATGCCCCCCTTATCTTCTCGATCGGGACTTTTTGAATATTGCTTCACCATGTCCGTAAAAACGGCACCTCCCCGGATCCGATCAAGAACGGATATAGCCTCATCCTCGGTATCAACCATGATATGGCGCATACTCAAAACGCTTGCCTTGGGTATAATTTCCCATAACAGGGTTCGCCCGACCGTGGTATCGACCCGCTTTCCATCCATGCGAACGACAATTTTGGCATGAAGATCAACCGCGCCGGCATCGTAAGCGGATCGGACCTCTCCGGGATTAGCGAATATCTTGTTTTCCCCCTTGGCGCCCTCGATGCTTCTTGTCATATAGTAAATTCCAAGTACGATGTCCTGGGTCGGAACAATAATCGGACTCCCGTTCGCCGGGGAAAGAATATTGTTGCTTGACAACATCAGCACCCGGGCTTCTATCTGGGCCTCAACGGAAAGGGGAATATGAACCGCCATCTGATCGCCGTCAAAGTCGGCATTGAAAGCCGTGCAAACAAGCGGATGAAGCTGAATGGCCTTTCCTTCGATCAGGGTCGGCTCAAAGGCCTGAATCCCGAGTCGATGAAGAGTCGGTGCACGGTTTAAAAGAACCGGATATTCCTTCACCACTTCATCCAGGGTATCCCAGACTTCCGGGACCTCTCGTTCCACAAGTTTTTTGGCGCTTTTAACGGTGGAAACAAGGCCTTTCTGTTCCAAGCGATAATAAACAAAGGGTTTAAACAGCTCCAGTGCCATCTTTTTAGGTAATCCGCACTGATGCAACCGGAGATTCGGACCTACCGTAATAACGGTTCGCCCTGAATAGTCGACCCGCTTGCCCAGCAGGTTCTGACGGAAACGGCCCTGCTTTCCTTTCAAGGTGTCACTCAAAGATTTCAACGGCCGTTTGTTTGATCCCGTAATCACCCGGCCGTGCCGTCCGTTGTCAAACAAAACATCGACCGA
>JAHDSC010000130.1 GCA_018432925.1 Desulfobacterales bacterium
AAACGGTAAAGGAGGTGACTACCATGATAAAAGTAGGAATGAAAGCACCGGATTTCACTGCACCGGCGTACCATAAGGGCAAATTCATCTCCGTCAAGCTATCCGAATACCTGGGCAAATGGGTGGTATTATGTTTTTATCCGGGTGATTTTACATTTGTCTGAGCGACGGAAATTTCGGCAGTTGCCGAAAAATATCCGGAATTTCAGAAGCTTGGCGTGGAAGTGCTCTCCATGAGCATCGACAGTGTTTTTGTTCACAAGATGTGGGATGAGAACGAGCTATCCAAGATGGTGAAGGGTGGCATTCCTTTTCCAATGCTGTCGGATGCAGGTGGGAGAGTCGGAACGGTTTATGGAATTTACGACGAGAATGCGGGCGTGGAAACCAGAGGAAGATTCGTCATCGATCCGGATGGTGTGATTCAGGCCTATGAGGTTCTCATGCCCCCTGTGGGTAGAAATGTGCAGGAATCGCTGAGACAAATTCAGGCATTTCAGCTGGTGCGAAACAGCAAGGGTACGGAAGCAACACCTTCCGGATGGAAACCCGGCAAAATGACCCTGAAACCCGGACCGGATCTGGTTGGGAAAGTCTGGAAGGTATGGAAGACAGAGATGGCTTTTGACTGATCAAGCGATATGATGCAAAAAAAATCAAGCGCCGGCAAAGGAGGCCGTTACGGCTGGTCATTCCAGGAAACACCGGGAATGATCAGCCTGTTTTTTTAAGGGGAACAACGGAAACTCCTGCCGGCTCGGTGGGTTGCCGTAGAATGGATGGAGGAATCCGGAAATGGATCAAACGTTTCTACGGTCTTCAACCGGATTCAAAAAATTTCAAATCCCTTCAATTAAAAAAGGAAACAGATACCGAAATTTTTCTGGAATTTTTCCGGAATCGTGGGATACTCTGTTTTTGTTCGTGTAAAAATGAATCCATGCAGCCGCTGTGGCGGTTCAATAATCGGCGATCAGGATTTCCAGGGGCTCGATGCCGTTGATGGCAGTCCTGTTCCGGGCATCAAGCGGGTTCTTCCCGGTAAGAAAACGAAAAGGAAATCCGATATTTTCATTTCCATCGATTCATTGTAAAATATGCATGTTTCAGGGTCCCATTAAATATATCGAATCTCAGCATCGCAAAACGTCCTCCGGTCCGGAGGAAATGAACGAAAGCTGAAAATCCAGTGTAAACCCCTATCGCAAGCGTTTATTGTCGGTGGCATGTAAATAAGGAGGAACGCTAATGAAAAAGTCTATCGGTGCAAAAACAATCGTATATCCGACCCCGGTCTTTTTGGTAGGCACATACGACCGGTCCGGAAAACCAAACGTGATGACCGCTGCCTGGGGAGGAATCTGCTGTTCAGAACCGCCATGTGTTGCGGTATCGCTTCGGAAAGCAACCCATTCGTACGGCAATATCATGGGAAACAGAGCATTTACCATCAACATCGCCTCGGAAGAACATGTCAGGGAAGCGGATTACTTCGGAATTGTGTCCGGCAAAAAAAAGGATAAATTATCCGTCGTCGGGTTTACACCGGTAAAAAGCGGCATGGTAAATGCGCCTTATATAGAAGAGTGCCCGCTTGTACTGGAATGCAAGGTGATCCATATCCTTGAAATCGGCTTGCACACCCAATTCGTCGGTGAAATCATGGATGTCAAGGCCGATGAAGACGTTCTTGGAGAAAATGGGTTCCCCCTCATAAACAAGGTGAAGCCGTTTTTATTCGCACCGGAAACCCGCGCGTATTTTGGAATCGGCAATTTTCTCGGGAAGGCTTTTTCAATCGGATCTGAAATCGGGAAGTAACGAAAAAAAATGGAACCAATCGATAAAAGGTATCTATCCCCCACCTCGATGATTGACAGCGATCACAAAAAGATTATCGAGTATGCCGGGGATATCGTCCGTGGGGAAAAAAACGATCCGGTGGCAAAAGCCGTAAAGCTGTTTTACGCGGTACGCGACAGCATCTGGTATACGGTAACCGTCGAATTCTTTCTTCCGGAACATTTCCGGGCCAGCAATGTACTGGCAAGCGGCCACGGGCACTGTGTCCGCAAAGCATCCCTTCTCTGCGCCCTTGGAAGAGCCTGCGGCATTCCATCCAGGCTCGGTTTCGCAACGGTTCGCAATCATCTCGCGAACCGGCAACTTATCGAATTTCTGGGCTCCGATCTCTTTGTTTATCATGGGTTTACGGAATTTTTTCTGGAAGGAAAATGGATTAAAGCGACCCCTACGTTCAATATCGAACTTTGCAGGAAGCAGAACGTCGCCCCCT
Organism: Desulfobacterales bacterium; assembly: GCA_018432925.1. Lineage (GTDB taxonomy): Bacteria > Desulfobacterota > Desulfobacteria > Desulfobacterales > JAHDSC01 > JAHDSC01. The sequence continues at coordinate 2,297 of JAHDSC010000130.1, forward strand.
TGGAATTCAATGGCCGCGAAGATTCTCTTTTTCAGGTTTTTAACCGGGAAAAGAAACAGTTCATGGAATATGTTGCGTATCATGGATCTTACTCGGATGTGCCCATAGAGGATATTCTGGCGGCCTGGAAAAAGGTTTACGGAAAAAGCCGCGTCGAAGAATGGATCAAACAATATATTCAGCCGGGGGAAAAATCCAAGATCCTTTTCGGAGGAATCCGCTGTGTTTAAATTTCTTCACACCGCCGATATTCATCTGGACAGCCCGTTGCAGAAGCTTGAACGTTATGAAGGCGCGCCGGTGGAAGCGCTTCGGCAAGCCACCCGCAGGGCACTGGAAAATCTGGTCGAACTTGCCGTTGCCGAACAGGTTGCCTTCGTCCTTATCGCGGGTGATTTATATGACGGAGATTGGAAAGATTACAATACCGGCCTTTATTTCGTCTCCCAAATGAGGAAGCTTCGTGAAGCCGGCGTTGCGGTTTATATCATCGCGGGAAACCACGATGCCGAGAACCGGATTACGAAAACCCTTCGTCTTCCGGAAGGCGTTCACTTTTTCCCCACCGACGGACCCGACACGGTCCACCTGGTTGATCCGGATGTCGCCATTCACGGTCAGGGGTTTGCGGCACCTTCGGTTCGAAAGGATTTGTCCGCCGGATATCCGCTTGCCGATCCCGGCTATTTTAACATCGGAATGCTGCACACCTGTGCAACGGGGAGGGAAGGTCACGAACCATACGCACCCTGCAAGATGGAAGGATTGCTTTCAAAAGGCTACGATTACTGGGCGTTGGGACATGTCCATCAGCGGGAAATACTGCACGAAGATCCGCTGATCGTTTTTCCGGGCAACATCCAGGGTCGGCATGCTCGTGAAACCGGACCCAAAGGATGCATGCTGGTTACGGTGGGTGACAGCGGGCGCGCGGAAGCCGACTTTCGTCCTCTCCACATGATTCAATGGGAAAAGATCGAGATCGACGCAACGGATGCAGAAACGGGATATGACATCCTGGACATCGTTTCCAACCGAATCGAAGAGCTTTTAAAAAACAACGCAGACCTGCCGTTGATTGTCCGGGTTGAAGTCCTGGGAAAAACAAGGTCCCATTTGGAGCTGACCGCGGATTTCGAGCACTGGATCTCTGAAATCCGGTCCGCTGGGATTGATTCAGGAAACGGCCGCGTGTGGATTGAGAAAGTCAAATTCCACACTTTCCCCCACCTGGAAAACAAAACCGACCGATTCGCGGACGGCCCGGTGGGTGAGCTTTTGCATTATCTCGATGAACTACAAACGGATCCGGTTTTGTTGAAAAAGATCGGAGAACCCCTGAACGACTTGATGAGCAAACTGCCGCGAGAACTCAGGCACGGCAGCGATGCACTTTGTCCGGATGATCCTGAATGGCTGTCCGAATTGCTCCATCAGGTTCGACCCATGCTTCTCCGCTGCCTCATGCCGGGAGGCGATGCCCGATGAAAATTCTGGAAATAAAGCTGATCGCCTTTGGGCCCTTCACGGAAAAAGTTCTGGACCTTTCCGCGGGACAGGAAGGACTCCACATCATTTACGGTCCGAACGAAGCAGGCAAAAGTTCGGCTCTGCGCGCACTTCGGCAAATGTTTTACGGTATCCCCGAGCGCTCGATGGACGATTTTATGCATCCATATTCGAAAATTCGAATCGGTGCCTTGTTGCGCCGAAGCGACGGTTCGATCCTAGAGTTTATCCGGAGAAAGGGAAGAATAAATACGCTCCGCGCGCCGGATGACACCACGCGGATTGATGAAGCGCTTTTGCATACGTTCCTGGGCGGAGTGGACAGAGATCTTTTTGCCACGATGTTCGGCATCGATCATTCCGACTTGGTACGAGGGGGAGAAGAAATCATCCGGGGAGGCGGAGAAATCGGCCAGGTTCTTTTTGCCGCGGGCTCCGGCATTTCCGATCTCCGGAAAATACAGGAGAGGCTTCAAGTCGAAGCGGACGCCTTGTTCAAAATTTCAGCCCAGAAGCCAAAAATTAACGAAACGATTTTACTGTTTAAAAAAACCGAAAAAGCTCTGCGTGAAGCACAGCTGCCCGGACCGCTATGGATTTCTCATGACACCGCGCTTCGGGAAGCATTGGATCGCAAAAAATCCGTGGAAGAGGATTTGACGCAACGGCTACGCGAACGGCATCGCCTGGAACGGATCAAGGAAGCCTTTCCAATTATCAGCCAGCGAAAAGAGCTGCTGGAAAAGCAAAAAACATGTGCCGATGCGGTTTTGCTTCCCGCCGATTTCGGAGAGCGCAGGCGGGATGCTCTCACCAATCTGAAGATTGCGGAAAATGATCAGACACAGGCCCGCAAGAACCTCGATGAAATCCATCAGGCATTGAAGGAATTGGAAATTCCCGAATCTCTCCTTTCGCACGCGGATCTGATTGAAGCAATTTATCAGGATCTCGGAAGTCATCGGAAGGCAGTGAAAGACAGGTTTCGCCTTTTCACTCAACAGCGCAGTCTGGAATCGGATGTGGTTGCAATCCTTCGGGAGCTTCGCATGGATGTAACGCTGGATCAGGCGGAACAGTTTCGGCTGAGTAAAGCGGAAAGCGTTCGAATTCACGAACTCTGCACGGCGTATGAACGTTTGCTGACCCGGTCGGAGAGCACCCGGGATGAAATCGCCAAACTCTCCGTTCGAGTGGATCGAATGAAAAAGCAACTGGAGGGTTTTGAAAACGCAAGGGATACCGAAAGACTGAAGATCACCGTCGAACGAATTCAACAACAGGGGGATCTGGAAAGCAATTATGAAGCTGAATTCCGTAATATTCATCAGATGGAGCAGACAGCCATCCTGACTCTTCAAAAACAAAGGCTCTGGCGGGGAGATCTTGAAATACTGGAAAAACTGCCGATTCCTTCTCCTGAAACCATTGATGAATTCGAAAAGCGTTTCGCCGAAACGGAGTCTTCCGTGCGGAAACATCAGGAGGAAATCGATGAACTGGAACAAACACTCCTCCAGTTGAACGGGCAAATCGAGAAGTTGAAATTGGAACGGGAAGTGCCCACCGAGGGCGACCTGAGTCAAGCAAGATCCGGACGGGAAACCGGTTGGCATCTGATTCGCCGGGCGTGGATGGACAACCGCCCACCGGAAGAAGGCGAAGAAGATTTCGTATCCGGGTTCCCTCCCGCTAAAGACTTGGCGGAGGCATATGAAATCAGTGTTCGAAAAGCCGATGAAATCGCGGATCGGCTTCGACGGGAAGCCGACCGGGTGGCCAAGAAAGCGACGCTGCTGGCGGATTGCGAAACTCGTAAAAGCCAATTCATTCGGCTGAAGGACAAATTTTCAGCAGCCCGGATTGAACTTTCGAAAATCGGCACTCGATGGGCAGCGGTTTGGGAAACAATCGGCGTTTCACCGCAATCCCCGAGAGAAATGCGCGCCTGGACGATAAAAATGACCGCCCTGGCTGAACAGATTTCCGTTATTCGGGAACGAAAAGAAAAACTTCAGAATCTGAAGTCATGCATTGAGATTTATAAGCAGGAATTGAATGAACGTTTAGACGAGTTGGAATGCCCTTCGATCCTGAAGGAGGCGACCCTGACGCATCTGATCGAAAAAAGCCGGCGGGTTGTCGAACGCATGGACAAAATCCGGGCGGAAAGGGAACAGATCATCCGAGAAATCGGGCAACGGGAAGGCGAACTTCGTGAAGCGATATCCCGGGCCGATCAGAACGACCGGGAACTGGTCCACTGGCAATCCAAATGGACGGATGCAATTCATCCACTTGGGCTTACCGTAGATGCCAGTCCGGCCCAGGCCAATGCGGTTTTAGAAGATTTAAAAAACCTGTCCGAAAAGCTTCGCGAGGCCAAAGATCGGCGTGGACGAATTGAGAGCATTGATCGGGATGCGCAAAAATTCAAAAAAAACGTTCTTCGTATCGCCGCTATGGAGGCGTCGGATCTGGCCGAAATCCCCTTCGAAGAGGCCGTCGCCGAACTCAACGCCCGGCTGATCCGCGCCAGAGCCGCAAAAGCGCAACAGCAAAGCCTGGAGAAGCAGCGGCTTCATGAAGAGGAGCGCCTGCGGTACGCTGAAAACCGAATTGCCGATCTTCAGGCACAGCTTTCCATGATGTGTCGGGAAGCGGGGTGCAAAAATTACGAAGATCTTCCAGCAGCGGAAGAACGCTCCGCACTTCGGGTACATATCCAAAACCAGCTTGGAAAACTGGAAGACCAGTTGCGCAGGCTCAGCGCCGGTTCAACGATCGACGAATTCATCCGGGACGCCCGGACGGTCGATCCAGACGACGTGGATATTCGAATTGAGCGGCTGGCGGAAAATATTGACGAACTGACCAGTCGCAGATCCCTTTTGGATCAGGCCATCGGAAGCGAACGAACCGAGCTCAGCAAAATGAACGGCAGTGCCCAGGCCGCCGAATTGGCCGAAGAGGTTCAGAGTCTTCTGGCAAACCTTGAAACCGATGCTCGACAATATGCCCGTTTGCGGCTCGCATCCACCGTTTTAAACCAGGCAATCGAAAGATACCGTGAAAAAAACCAAGACCCGATTCTTAAACGGTCCAATGTTCTTTTTTCCCGTATGACGCTCGGTTCATTCGAGGGGCTCCGCCTGGAATCCAACGAAAATGGCGAAGCGGTCCTGGTAGGAGTTCGTACCGGCGGAAAAGAAATCGTTGGTGTGGAAGGAATGAGCGACGGATCTGCCGACCAGCTTTATCTTGCCATACGATTGGCAAGTCTTGAGGCTTATCTGGAAAAAAACGAAGGGTTGCCGTTTATTGTCGATGACATCCTGATCAAGTTCGATGACCATCGAGCCACCGCAACCTTGCAAGCGCTTGCCGAATTATCTGAACAGACGCAGATTATTTTCTTTACCCATCATCATCATCTCGTTGAACTGGCCAAGGCAAATCTGGATCCCGGCCTTTTCTTTGTTCATTTTCTCAATTCCCGGAATTAAGCATCTATCGATCACGGTTACATGCATCGCTGGAATCCAAGGCAAGACGCCGCCTTATTTCTTTTCGCGATTTTTCAGAATTTTAATCGTTTCCGCGATTTCCGTTTCCGTAACACTCTTCCTCAGTTTTTCCATTCGGTGCATCACCTCGGCAAACCGAATCCCCTCGGCCGCACTGATCCACTCCAGCTGCAGTCTTTCCGGACGGATGCCAAGGGTTTCCATTGTCCGGCGCACCTTTTTTATTCTTTTTTCCGTCCAGTGGTTGGCATTAATGTAATGGCAGTCACCGATATGGCAACCACTGACGAGAATAACCGGCGCACCCTTCATCAGGCCGTGCCAAATAAACCGATCATCCACCCGAGCGCTGCACATGGTTCGAATCAGACGGGCATTGGCGGGATACTGAAGTCGTGAAACTCCCGCATAATCCGCACCGGCATAGGAGCACCAGTTACAGGCAAATGCCAATATTTTTTCTCCCGATTGCTCTTCCAGCATGGCATCGATCTGAGTGAGGATTTGATCGTCGGTAAAATGGTTCATCGTGATGGCCCCGAACGGACATTCCGCCGCACAGTTGCCACAGCCGGCACATGCCGCCGCGTTAATCACGGCCGGTGTCTTTTTCTTTACATCCACCGTAATGGCATTGTAAGGGCAGACCTCCGCGCACTTTCCGCATGACCTGCATCTTTCGGCGATGACCTCGGATATGATCGGTTCCGAGGAAATTTCCCCTTTGTGCATCAGGCGGATGGAACGGGCAGCCGCTGCGGAAGCCTGAGTAACGCTGTCTTTAATGTCTTTCGGGCTTTCCGCGCAGCCGGCGTAAAAAATTCCCCGCGTAGCCGCATCCACCGGTTGAAGCTTGGGATGAGCCTCCAGAAAAAATCCATCCGGAGTCAACTGCAATCCCAACATCTCCTGGAGCCGTTGCGTGCTTTTTGCGGGTTTGAGACCCACCGCCAGCACCAGCATATCCAGGTCATAAAATTCCAATTTACCCGTGATCATGTTTTCAACGGCTACCCTCAGACTTTTGTCGGGCAATTCTTCGATATTACCGGGAAGACCTCTCAGATAATGAACCCCGGACCGTCGGCTTCGCTTGTAAAGATCTTCAAACCCTTTTCCAAAAGCACGGATATCGATATAGAAAACCTTGACATCCATTTCAGGGTAATGCTCTTTAAGGATCAGGGTGCTCTTAACCGTGTTCATGCAGCATATGTTGGAGCAATACTCGCTGCCTTTTCTGGCGCTTCGGGAACCGACGCACTGGATAAAGCCCACGGATTTGGGGTGCATCCGGTCCGTGGGGCGGATCAGCTCGCCTTTCGAAGGTCCTCCGGCATTGACCAGTCGTTCGAATTCAAGGCTCGTCAGCACGTTTTCAAAGCGGGTATATCCGTATTCATCCAACTCGGTTGGATCGTATACTTCCAAGCCGGTGGCAACAATTATCGTGCCCACCCTTTCCGTGAATTCCTCATCGGACATATCGAAGTTGATGCAGCGCTTTTCACAAGCCTCCACGCATTTATTGCATACGGAAAGATTATGACCGAGGCATTCATCAATATTCACTACATAAGCAGATGGGACCGCCTGCGGGAAGGGTGTATAGATCGCCTTCCGAGAGGAAAGCCCGATGTCGAACGGATTCGGGCGAACGACCGGGCAGACTTTGGCACATTCCCCGCAGGCGGTGCACTCATTTTCATCCACATAGCGTGCCCTTTTCACGATTCGGACATCAAAGTTTCCCACATATCCCTTAACATCCACCACTTCACTCATTGTGTGAAGTTTGATCCGAGGATGCCGACCGGCATCCGTCATTTTCGGACCAAGAATTCAGATGGAGCAGTCCATTGTCGGAAAGGTCTTGTCAAGCTGCGCCATTACACCGCCAATGGATGGTTCTTTCTCAACCAAGATGACCTCATAACCATTGTCGGCAAGGTCAAGTGCGGCCTGGATACCGGCGACACCGCCACCGATGATCAGCGCACGTTTGGTGAGCGGAAGGGTTTCTTCAAAAAGCGGGCAAAGGAGCCGGACTCGAGAGACGGCCATTTTAACCAGATCAACGGCCTTCTTTGTCGCCGCCTCCGGTTCATTCATGTGAACCCAGCTGCACTGCTCTCTCAAGTTCGCCATTTCCAGAAGGTAGGGATTGAGTCCCGCGGATTGCATCATCTGCCGGAAAGTAGGCTCGTGAAGCCGTGGGGAACAGGAAGCCACCACAATCCGGTCCAGACCGTGCTCAAGGATATCATCTTTTATTTCCTGTTGGCCGGGCTCGGAGCAGGCATAGGTAATATCCTTTGAAACGACCACCCCTTCAAGATTCGATGCCGTTTCAGCAACCCCTCGACAGTCCACGGATTGAGCGATATTCAAACCGCAGTGGCAAACATACACCCCGATCCGAACCTGCTGCGGATCATCTGCAATCGTTTTTGTAAGAATACGTGTTTCCATTTTCAATCCTGATTAAAATTTTTTTTCTCGGCACTCACCGGAAGTATTAAAATCCGCTTTATAAATATCATGGCAACCAGTCACTCAAACCGCTATTCCCAGCAGATCGTTCTGGCGATAACGCTCGACAGGTCTTCCACTTCCATTTTGATTTCCTCCCCGATAAAAGGGTCTTCCATGGCACATTGGAGATGGATCTGGCATTTGGGGCAGGCGGTGACCAGCAGGTTGCTTCCGGTATCATGCGCCTGTCGGAGGCGTTGTACCTGAAGGGCCTTGCTGAAGGAATCGCATCCGATCCATGAGCAATTACCGCAGCATACAGCCGCATTGGCATGATCCTTCATTTCCTGAAAGCCTTTGGGTTTCAGGCGGCTGAGCAGCTTTCTGGGAAGATCGGCCATCCGTTCCATTCGGCTGAGGCGACAGGCATCCTGAAAGGTCACGCTCTGATCCATTTTTTTGAAATCAACGGCACCCTTGCTTATTTCTTTTTCTATAATTTCGTAGAGATGGGTTACCTTGAAATTGATTTCGACACCATGTTCCGGATAATCGTGTTTCAAAGTCCGGTAACATTCCGGGCAGGTGGTGATCACTTCCTCGATTCCGAGATGATGAAAGGATTCCACATTCAGGGCCGCAAGTTTTAAAAAATTTTCCTGATCCCCGGACCATAGGAGATCGTGGCCGCAACATCGTTCATCGCTGAGAAGAGCGGGTTCTATGTCGAAAAAATTCAGAAGGCGGAGGCTATCGACGAGTATCTTTCGGGTCCGGACACCGAGATGTCGCCTGAAAAATATATCAAAGTAAGGAGCGCATCCACCGAAAAAAAGGACCTTGCCGTCCGGATTGCTTCGGATATCGTTGGGAAGCCATTCCCAATGCTCGGGCTTCAGATCGGGAGATGTCAATGTACGCATCATCGATTGAAAGAAACCGCCATGGGTTTCGTGACCCGCCCGATCGCTTTTGCTCAGCACGTGACGGACATCCCGGATGAATTCCGGGAAGTTGACGGCGGAAGGACATCTTTCATAACAGAGTCCGCAGGTAAGACAGGCCCAGATATTTTCGATAACCGTCGGCGATTCGATGTCTCCGGCGATGACGGAGTTGGCCACGACCCTGGGAGAAAAAGGCTTTCCCATCTGGGCCAATGAACAGGCGGATGAACATTTCCCACAGTCCTGACACGCAAAGATATCATGCGCAGCAACGACCTCGGCGACCTTTTTTTTATCTATGGGGCCCGGGGCCGGCTTTCGGGTCGGAATGACCGGGCTCTTGCCGACCCGCTTGATTTCATTTGAAAAATCTTTCAACAATCGAAGCATGGCTTCCGAATCGTCCGGCAAAAATGTTGCAAAACGCACACGATCTTTTTTTAGACCCAGGAGTTCAAGAATCTCCCGGGCGTCCTCCGTATTTTGCCTGGCGGATTCCGTTCCACTCCCGTAACGGCAGGCGCCGGGATGGCACCCGGCAAGCATGACGCCGTCGGCTCCCATCTCAAACGCCTTGATCAGCAGTGCTTTGCTGATCCTTCCGGCACATGGAATTCGAACCATTTTCACTTCCGCGGGTATGTCGGCCGACTCATCCTGAAGCTTTTGAAAAGCGCTATGGGGGCCCCAGTTGCATACGAATAAGATGATATGAAAACTATTCATTTTTTCCTTCTAACACTTCCTCCAGCATTTCTTCCAAAAAAACCTGGTTACGATAAGGGCTGTCCGCCGCATTCGATGGACATACCGAGATGCAGTTTCCGCATCCCTTGCACAATGCTTCGTCAACCGAAGCGTACCAGCCGTCCATTGCATTCCTCCGCAAGGATACGGCCTGATACGGGCATACCTGAATACATCGCCCGCAGCCCCGGCACAACTTTTCATCCACCACAACCGTAAAGCCTTTGCTCTGTCTGGGCCCTCGCGGCATCACGGTTGCCGCCAGGATCGCAGCGGCGGATCCCTTCTGGCTTTTCGAAACGCTGGTACCCGGCGGATCCGCCAGAAAAAGTCCGGCGATGGAGGTGGCTCCCGGATAAAAGAAAGGAACTCCGGCAACGCCCTCCTTCTGCAGCGAAGACTCCAGAAAATGTCCCGGAAGTTCTTCCTGATGGATGTACCGAATATCTTTTCTTGATTTTTTGCCAAGAATAACCGCTCCCACCGGAATAACCTGCTTGAAATCTTCCGATTCGATAAAAAGCCGAAAATCACCGAGAGTTCCGCTGATTTCCCTGACTGAAAAACCTTTAAAAATGTGAATGTTCGGATGCTCCGGCGCTTTAGCCGGATGTTTTGACGGCCTTTCGAACCAAAAGACCTCCAGTCCGGTTTTCGCCAGTGTCAATGCGCTGTTAACGGCCGCCTCACCCGATCCGATTACGGCGGCGGCGAAATTATAGTTCCGCATCGGGGCGGGAAGCGGTTTTAATTTTCGCGCCCGCGAGATCGAGCGATCGATCAAACCCATGAATCTGCTGAGCGCCAAGGATGGAGACTGCCTGGTAAAGCGAAGAGCCTCTCCCCTTAAGTTGCATGTCTCTACCATGGAGCGGCTGATCTCTGTTCCTGTAAACAGATTGTTTTTCAATCGGCTTCTCTGTTCCGTGCACGCACTGCACACAAAATTCAGTGGACAGCATACACAGGAGGCAAGGACCACCCGGGTGATGCCTTTCTGGCGTATCGTGCGGAGGATTTCAGAGGTTCCTTCCGGAATGCAAGCTGCGGATAAGGTTGCAGCGTGCACCACATCGGCCTGGGATTCAAGCCCTTCGATGTATTTGCTCATGCCGTCATGCCAACCCAGTGAATCATTGCATCGGCAAGCGAATATTCCCAGGCGGATTTGCGGAGAGAGCCCCGGATCGGGAGGAGAAAAAGATATTCCGTGTCCTTTTAGCCGCTGAGCGGTTTCCCCAAGCAGAATCAAAGCCTTTGCCGCGGAGGCAAAACCCCGCAAAATCATGGCATAAACATCGGCCTTTGCGGCCTTGGGGCCATACGCACGAATAACATCCTCCCCTTTGATTGCAGGAGTCATTGTCGCATCGGCAACAATGATCGCACCGGCGTGCTCGACGATTTCTTCCGTCGCTTCTCCATGGTTCACCGCCCCGATGGCACCGCAGGCCTCGACACACTGCAAGCACTCCGAACAGACTCCGCATTGCAGGCATCTCTGTGCTTCGGCAAGAGCCTGTGATTGGGTAATACCCGTGAGGACTTCGGAGAAATCTTTTATGCGAACATCCACCGGTCTCTCCGGCTGGGTCGGCCTGGCCTGGAAAGGAATGCCGGAAGGAATTTCAGGATATTCTCTTTCTTCCGGCCGCACCGGTCGGAATCCGACATCCGATTCCCCGGAAATGTTCCGATGAATCCACCGGGCAACGGCCCTGCCGGATGCCATGGATTCCACGACGGTGGATGGTCCGGAAACCGCGTCACCGGCCGCGTAAAAACCGGGCAGATGCGTCCGCATGAATTCATCCACCTCGATCAACCCTTGTTCCGTGACATGGATTCCACATTTATTTCGAATCCTTTTGAATGCTCCCGACTGCCCGATGGCAAGAATCGCCCGATCGAATTCAAGTTCAAAAGGCTTGGCGCAAGGATCAATGACAGGGAAAGGAATTCCCCGGGAATCCGACTCCCCGGGTTGAGTGGGCATGCATTCCAATCGATTCAGCTTGCCGTCTTTTTCCAGGAAGGCCGTAACCTGAATTCGGTCTATGATCGAGACTCCTTCCTTCCGTGCCGCCTCGATCTCTTCGGGATCGGCGGGCATATCCTGCAGACGCCGGCGATATAACACCGTCGGGATTGTCCCGAGGCGGGCAAGGCATCGGGCTGCATCAATGGCCGAATCTCCTCCTCCGACAATCGCTACTTTTCCTTTCAGTTCCGTTATCTCGCCTCGATAAAATCTCCGGAGGAAGGACAAACATCCTTCCACCCCTTCCAAATTTTCTCCGGGAGCGCCTAAAATCCGGTCTTCCGAGGTTCCTACCGTCAAAACAACCGCGTGGAACTCTTTTCGGATTTTCCCCAAATCATGTTCCAGGTTTACAAAAGAGGAAGTTCGAAACAGAACCCCGAGTCCGGAAATATATTCGAGCTCGGCGTCAAGAATGTTTCGGGGCAGGCGATACGGCCCAATTCCATAGCGAAGCAATCCTCCTGCAAGCGATTCTTTTTCAAAAACGGTTACCTGATAACCGTATCGAGCCAAATCCGAGGCCGCGGCAAGCCCGGCGGGACCGGAACCGATGACGGCGACTTTTTCCGATCTTGAAGGAAGAACCGGCGGTTTTGCACAATCCGGATGGGCCAGTTCATAATCCGCCAAGAACCGTTTTAAATCCCGAATGGCAATCGTCTCATCCAGTTCGCTCCTTCGGCATGAACTTTCGCAGGGATGCGTGCAAACCCGCCCGCAAATACCGGGAAGGACGTTGTCTTTTCTGATCAATTCCAATGCTTCTTGAAATTTTCCGGCTTTTGTAAGGGCAATATAGCCCTGCACATTGACCCCGAGGGGACAATTGACCTGGCAAAGCGGCTTCCGTCTCTTATCAATAAAAGGTCGGGCCGGCAGACTTTGCCGGCTGTTGATTTGAATGGCTTTTTCCCCTCCCGCGGTGAGTACCGGGCAAATCTCCACGCAGCGACCGCAAAGCGTACATCTTTCCTGATCTACGAATGTCTGAAGTTTTTTCAGGCGCATACGGAATCCCTGAGGCGTATGCTTGATCGAGATCACTTCGGCGGGCATGACGCATTGGATACCGGGATTTCTCATGATTCTTAAAAGCCCGGGCCGGTGAGCATAATTGAAGGGGACCCCTGAGTCCAGTTTCCAATCGGCTCTGGACAGCTTCCGGTCCAAGTCGGTCTCGGAATCCACCAGGGTAACCGGAATACCCAACTCTCCCAGCTTATTGGTTGCCACAACTCCAGCCGGTGTGGCACCGATGACAATCACGCTGTGTAGCCGATTCTTGGAATGATTCATGAAATCGCTCCTGTTTGGCCGGCGGCCTTTTTCTCTCGCCCCTTCAGCGTGGCCCGGCCGTAATCCCAACCCTTGTTAAAGGCTTGAATATTTTTTTCTTCCGTTCCTTCCGGCACCAGCCTGGTAACGGTTTTCAGAGCCGCATCCAGGGAAACAACCTCGGTAACGGCGGTTAAAAAGCCAAGCATAATAATATTGGCCATCATCTTATTCCCTGATTCCTCAGCCATGCGGGTGGCTGGAATGGAAAAAATCTCGACCTCGGCATTGCGCGGATTGATAAGGTCCTGTTCAACCAGCAACATGCCATCCGGTTTTATCGTATTGATAAACTTCTCATATCCTGCCTGCGACATGCATATAAGAATATCCGGGCGGCTGATATAAGGATAGTGGATCACCTGATTCGAAATAATTACCTGGGCACTACATGCCCCGCCGCGGGATTCCGGCCCATAGGACTGAACAAATGTACTCTCGTGGTGGTCCTCCAGGGAAGCCGCCTGTCCAAGAATACGACCGGCCATTACAATCCCTTGTCCCCCGAATCCCGTTATAAGAATTTCCTTTTTCATGGAGTCCTGATTCCGTTCCTTCAGCATTGTATGAAATCCAATTGATGGATCGATGGCAACGATTATTCGGATCGGCAGATCTTGTCGTACATTTCCTTGCAAGTGGGTCGATCCACATCGATAAACTTACCCAAAATAATACCTTTTTCGGGATCGATGTCCACGCTTGATGGATGCGCGCCGTTTTTGATAATGGTTTTGTCCTGATATATTTTTAATGTTTCCAGGGATGATTCCCTGTTCCGTCGGCCGTAATTGACCGGGCAGGGGGAAAGCACCTCGATGAATGAAAACCCTTTTTTGAGCAGGGCTTCTTCCACCGATTTGGCGATCTCGCGGGTGTGGAGTATCGTCCATCTGGCAACATAGGTGGCACCGGACGCATAGGCGATGTGAGGCAGGCTGAAAGGTGTCTCGGGATTTCCAAAAGGAGTCGTCGTCGTCCGGGCGCTTTTTGGCGTGGTTGCAGCCACCTGGCCTCCGGTCATGCCGTAATTGAAATTATTTACACAGATCACCGTCATATCCACATTCCTTCTCGCGGCGTGGATCAGGTGATTTCCACCAATGGCAAACAAATCGCCGTCTCCGCTGAATACAATTACGTGGAGAACGGGATTGGCAAGCTTCAGCCCGGTTGCAAATGGAATGGCTCTGCCGTGAGTGGTATGGAAAGAATCCAGGTTGACATAACCCGCCGCACGACCCGAACAGCCGATTCCGGAAACCATTACCACGTTTTTCGGTTCCACACCGCTGCTTCGTATGGCCTTCAGACACGAGGAAAACGCTGTTCCGATTCCACATCCCGGGCACCAGATATGAGGGATGCGATCTTCTCGCAACAGATCATCCAATGGATGTCCGGATCGCTCCTTGGCCTTGCTCCGCTTTTCCGTCATGGTTTAAAAGGCCTCCTTCAATGCTTCATAAACATGATCCGGGGATATGATCGCTCCACCCGGATGCCCCACCAAAACCGCGGGGGTTTTTCTTCCAACACACCGTTGAACCTCCAGATGAATCTGGCCCATATTGATTTCGACGGTCATGAAACCTTTCACTCTTTCAGCCAATCTGCGGATCGGATCTTCAGGAAACGGCCATATGGTAATCAGACGAAGAAGACCCGCCTTTACCCCATGTTTTCGGGCCAAATCCACCGCCGCAAGGCTGGTTCGCGCAGAAACCCCGTAAGATATCAGTACCACCTCGGCATCATCCAGGCGATAGCCCTCTGTCTGAATTATGTCGCCTAGATTTTTACGGATCTTACCGGTGATCCGTGCCATCATCTCTTCCTGAGTTTCGGCGGTCAAAACCGGATAGCCTTTTTCATCGTGAGTCAATCCGGTCACATGAATGCGGAAACCCTCGCCCACCGAAGGCATCGGGGCCACCCCATTGGGTCCGGGTTTGTAAAGCTTGAATCGGTCTTTCCGCCCTTTGGGTCGGGGCCTCGACGAGGTGGAGATTTCTTTGAAGGGAGGAATTGTCACCCGTTCACTCATATGCCCGACAATTTCATCACTCATGATTAAAACCGGTAAACGATACGTTTCACTCAAATTGAAGGCGGTTATGGTCAGATAAAACATTTCCTGAGGCGAGGACGGGGCAAGTGCAATGATTTCATAATGTCCGTGAGCCCCCCATCGGGCCTGCATCATGTCTCCTTGCGCACCCATTGTCGGAAGGCCCGTAGATGGACCGGTGCGCTGCACGTTAACAACAACGCAAGGAGTTTCTGTACAGATCCCCAACCCGATATTTTCCATCATAAGACTGAAACCGGGACCGGAAGTGGCGGTCATGCTTTTTTTCCCCGCCCAGGAAGCACCGAGCACAGCAGCCATCGCAGCGATTTCGTCTTCCATTTGGATAAATGTTCCTCCTACTTCCGGAAGCCTTTTCGCCACATGTTCGGCGATTTCGGTGGCAGGCGTGATGGGATATCCTGCGAAAAAGCGGCATCCGGCCGCCAGCGCACCTTCCGCGCAGGCGACATCGCCCGATATATAATGTTGCCCTGTCAGGACAGATGCTTTCATCCTTTTTCCTCACATGATCCGTTTCAATTCCGAAAAACTGTTTTTTTCATATCATGGCGGCGAAACGAGGCCTGTCTTCCATTCGGATTACCGCGGGTTTGAATGCAGACGCGGATCCGGCCTTTTGTCGTCTTGTTCAGAAATCTCTATGGAATAAATGGCGAATTCCGGGCAAATGATTTCGCAATAATGACAGTTCACGCAGTCATCGGGATTCTTTATGACAGGGGGGTGATAACCCCTTTCATTGAATCTTGATGAAAATGCAAGAACCTGTCGAGGGCAAAATTCAATACAATATCCGCACCCCTTGCATCGTTCTTCGAGGATATGCACAACACCCCGTGTAATTTGTATTTCTTCCACATCCAGTGGAATCCGCCAGAATTCCATAGGTACTTTCCAAATTGAATGGTTAAAAGAACGTCGATTCAGCGGCAAAACGAAATGTTACCGTTTCGATACGCAAAAATTCCGGTAAATGAAACACATAGGCCCGCTATGAAGTTTCTTGCCCGGATACACGCACAAGGGGCCGGACAAAGGAGGCACAATCGTGCGAATATCGAGCTTTTTACGAGGCCGTCAAATTTTAAAAGAAATTTTTTAATTGAACAAGATCGGTGCAAATCCCGTTCAATTATAAAGATATTTTTAAGCAAGTCAAGAAATATGTATTCTCAAATTTCTTTATCTTTAAGATACCGAGCATATTTCTTTAGGAGTTTCTTAAATTTAATTTGCCATTTTTCTTCAATTATCGATTCGTATGGTGTTTTTCAACTTTTATGAAGAGATAAAACATGATTGAAATTTTGCCTTTGAGCAAAAATAGAAGATACCGAAAAAACTCAGTCGGCTCTTCCGATTGATCTACATCTTCTTTCCAATGGGTTAGTTTCCAGAAAAAATGATGAATTCCGGATCGTTAATGAAATGTCAAATATGCTTCGGGGTGGTTGTGATTGACAGGAGGGGGAGATTGGATTCGCAGTCGGTATCATCCGCGCTGAAACCCGCTGGCTGCACCATTAAGGAAAGTAAAATCCGGATCGGGTGGGGTCGTTTCGGTTTGAATCGAAAGCGGGCCTTCAGAGAACACTTCTATTTTTCGGTTTATTCGACAGCCTGAAGCTTCATCCGGTCAACTTGATGAATCATCGTTCTCGGGTATTTTTTCGACATTTTTCAGCCATACCGTCGCTTCGCTGTCGCTTGGCGCTCTGTAGTCACCCCTTGGTGACAGGGAACCCCCGGATCCGATTTTCGGACCATTGGGGATACAGGAACGCTTATACTGCGTGGTTTTAAAAAACCGGTATAAATAAACCCGGAGCCAATGCTTGATTTCTCCGATGGTGTATTGATTTCTTTTACGTTCCGGCACATCCGGCCATTGCCCCGTTTTCTTGTCTCTCCAGGCACAATAAGCCAAAAATGCGATTTTGGAGGGTAAGTAGCCGAATCGGGTTGTATAAAAATTATTAAAATCCTGGAGTTCATATGGGCCGATGACGGATTCGGTTTTTTGCGAAGGCTGATTCCTGTCCGTGCCGGGAATCAATTCCGGGCTGATCTCGGTTTCCACAATATCGAAAAGGAGGTCCGATACCTCAACGCCCAATTGATTCGTGCCCGCAACCCAGCGAATGACATGCTGGATAAGGGTTTTCGGCAAACTGGCATTCACGTTATAATGGGACATATGGTCACCCACTCCGTACGTGCACCAACCGAGGGCCAGTTCGCTGAGATCTCCGGTTCCCAGGACAAGGGCATTTCTGAGATTCGCGATACGAAACAAGTGGGAGGTTCGCTCGCCCGCCTGCACATTTTCAAAGGTAACATCGTAAATCTCGTCCCCTGCCGCATAAGGGTGCCCGATATCTTGAAACATCTGCAGGCAGCTGGGTTTGATATCGATTTCATTGGCCTCCACGTCCAGGGATTGCATTAATTTGGTTGCGTTTCGATACGTTTTCTCACTGGTTGCAAACCCCGGCATGGTGTAAGCTTTGATGTTGGATCGGGGCAATTTCAAAAGATCCATGGTATGAGCCGCAACAATGAGGGCATGGGTGGAATCCAGCCCTCCGGATACACCGATAACGACATTTTTCAGAGCCGTGGACTTCAAACGTTTTGCAAGGGCATTTGACTGAATATTGTATATTTCATAACAACGCAGATCCCGCTTGGTCGGATCGGAGGGGATATACGGATACCTCGGGTATTCTCTGACAGGCAACAGACGGCGGTCGGGAATATTTACCGAAAGAGGAATCCTGCGGAACCGTTTGATTGCTTCCTGATGGGTTCGCGCATTCTGGCCGAAACTGTTCATGCGCATTCTGTCCTGGGCAAGCCGGTCCAGATCGATTTCGGCATAGATGCTTTGAGAGACTTGAGGAAATCTTTCCGACTCCGCCAGCAAGTTGCCGTTTTCATAAACCATCGCATGCCCGTCCCAGGCCAAATCGGTAGTGGATTCGCCCAGACCCGATGCAGTGTAAAGGTATGCGGAAATGCAACGGGCCGACTGGTTTGAAACAAGGTTGTGCCGGTATTCCGATTTTCCCACGATGATATTGGAGGCGGAAAGATTGGCAACCACCGTCGCCCCCGCAAGACCGGCAAAACCGGATGGCGGTATCGGGACCCATACATCTTCGCAGATTTCAATAAAAAATTTGAAATGTTTTATATTTTTTACTTCAAATATCAGGTCTGCCCCGAAAGGGATATCCGTTTGTCCGCAAATATCGATCGCTTTTGTAATTGCTGTTTCAGCCGGATTAAACTGGCGAATTTCGTAAAATTCCCTGTAATTCGGAAGATATGATTTGACCGCAATCCCAAGGATTTTTCCATGATAAACAACGACCCCGCAGTTAAAAAGAAGTGAATCAACCTGCAGGGGCGCGCCGACGACCATAATCAGATGCAGCGCCTTCGTTGTGTCCAGAAAAAACTGCAGTGACTCGGAAACACCCTTCAGCAGCGCCTCCTGGTGAAAAAGATCTTCATTCGAATAGGCAGACAAACCCAATTCGGGGAAAAGAGCAAAAACAGCGTTATTTTTCGCCGCCTCCTTTGCCAATTTCACGGTTTCCCCGACATTGAAATCGGGATCCGCCACCCGGACTTCCGGTGAACAGACCGCAACCCTTATCAAGCCATGATGATACAGGTTGAAAAATTTTTTATTATTCATGATCGCAGTTTTCCGTTTTTCTCAGGAAATTTTCCATCTGGGTCTTCGGCGTCGCAATGGTTGTCACCCGGAATGAAGATCCAACAGAAAGAGGGTATTATACAAGCGTCCGGACCGGAATGCCTTCTTCGGCCAGATAGGATTTAAGCTGACCGATGGTATACTGCCTGTAATGGACCATGGAAGCAATGAGTGCCGCGTCCGCTCCGGACTTAATAAATACATCCCTTAGATGCTCCGGTTTTCCCGCGCCGCCGGATGCAATGACCGGTATGGAAACGGCCTTTGATATCATCGAGGTGATCATAAGCTCATAGCCAAGATTTGTGCCATCCGTATCAATGGAGTTAAGGCAAATCTCTCCGGCTCCCAAGTCCTGTGCCTTTTTTGCCCATTCGACCGCATCCATATTCATCGGCGTCCTTCCGCCGTTTATCCATACTTCGTATCCGGAGGATATCCGATCGCTTTTTCCGACCCTTTTTGCATCCATTCCCAAAACGATGCATTGGCTGCCGAAGAATCGAGCGCCCTGAGAGATAAGATCCGGGGTCAGAACGGCAGCGGTATTGACGCTGATCTTTTCCGCCCCGGCATTCAGAACGCGGTACATATCATCAACCGTTCGGATTCCTCCGCCGACGGAAAAGGGGATAAATATATTTCCGGCAACATTTTCCACCACATCGATAAGAATGTCCCGCTGATCCGAGGAGGCCGTAATATCGTAAAAAACCAGTTCATCGGCACCTTGCTCATAATATTCCCTGGCCATGGCTACGGGGTCACCGACGTCGATATTTCCCTGAAACCGGATCCCTTTGGTGGTTTTGCCTTCTCTGACATCCAGGCAAATAATGATTCTTTTGCTAAGCATACATTTATTTTTGAAACGAAAAATCAAAAATATGCAATAAAAAAGCGATTAAACCCCTAAAACCGAGTCATCGAAATGACCCGGTTTCCCATCCCACCTGCTGAAATTTACCAGGATTCGCAGACCCTCCCTTCCGCTCTTTTCCGGATGGAACTGAGTCGCGACCACGTTCTCTTTTCCGATAACCGAGGCAAACCGGATCCCATAGTCCGTTGTGGCGATCATGTCTTCCTGTTTTGCGGGTTCGGGATAATAGGAATGAACAAAATAAAACTGTACTCTCGGATCGATACCTTCAAGGATGGGATGAGGATGCACAATCGACAGATTGTTCCATCCCATATGGGGAATTTTCAGGTTCATGTCCGCAAACTTTCGGGCCGTGCCGGAGATCATCTTCAAGCATTCGGTATTGTTTTCCTCACTCTTATCAAGGAGAATCTGCGCTCCCAGACAGATTCCGAGAAAAGGCGTCTTCCGTGCGATGACATTATGAATGACCTGCAATAGATTCCTTGATCGAAGGACCTCCATGGCCTTTCCGGCCGCTCCCACCCCCGGGAAGACGACTCGATCGGATGACAGGATTTCTTCGGCGGAACTGGTGATTCTACACGCAAGGCCCAAGTATTTTAGAGCTCGTTCCACCGATCTCAGATTGCCGGCTTCGTAATCAATAATGGCGATCATATTCTGGTTTGCCGTATTCCTTCAAGAGATTTTGTAATCTCGGACGTAATCATACCCACACCCTCGCCCAGAAGGAATTCGATTGGAAGATCTTCCAGGTAACCGTCATCCCATGGCAGATTGTATTCATTGACCAGGTCTACGATCTTGCCCAGCTTGTCTCCGAGAATCTCTTTTTTCTCCTTTACGGAAAGGTTGTTATTAAAATCCACATGGGCAAGCATTAAATTCCTTATCCGTGACCCTTCACCCAGAAGCGGAATAATCACAATGGGAGCCTTGTCAAATTTTCCGAGCCCGGCATACATCTCTCCGGTACTGACGATCGTTTTTTTGGTTCCTTTCAGCGGACCGGGTTTTTCTACTCTGGATTTCATACGAAGAGAAATGCCCTCCTTTTTTGCGATCGACAGGGTCGATGCATCTCCCGGTTTTCCATCTTCATTCAGTCCGTCAATATCGTACAGAGTGTATCCTTTGATGCCGGAAATGGCGTTTTGAATTCTCTTGGCGACGATTCCGTCTCTGCCGGTTAAATTTTCCAATGAAAAATTAAGCTCGCTAAGCAGTTCAAAAAGAATCCCCTGAAGCATTTCCTCTTTTCTGCTGGTTCCGACGGTAACCGTCTTGGCCTGGTGCCGGATGGCATCGATGGGCCGGGAAAGCTCATCAATGGCTCTTCCCAGAGAGATATCCATAAAATCCAAGGGGGATGAAGATATTCTTTTTTCCTTGAAGTCTTCCCAGAAATCTTCCAGCGGCAGTTTGCCGATGGCATATTTTAAAAGAAGGGTGATATCGGATGCAAGTTCCACGCTCATCGATGAAAAAAAGCCCGAATTTCTCCGATAACTGAATCCCGAAGAAAAATTTTCCACGAGCTTGTGAAGACCGGGATCCGCTATTTTTTCGAAAATGGAATAATTATTATTGTTCTGTTCTTTAAACTTCAAAGATAATTGACTTCTGAATTCACGCAGAAATTCGGATTCCTGGTTAATGCTGCAGGCTGCATAATAACCCCAGAGGTGGCCGGCCAGAGTGTTCAGGATCACGGATGTGGGAAAAGGAGAGACAGGAATCGCGATAACTGAATCCGCAACATGGTCGAACCCGTCGTCTCCCTCATCCGCGATAACCACCACAGTAGCGGCATGAGATTTAAAAATTGCCACGTCTTTCACGATGTCTTCCAAAACGAGCTTCGGATTTCCTGCCGCACAAACCAGTATCAATGGTTCGGAAGAAAGATCGATATGTTTTTTATCTTCGACGAAATCCGACGATATGGTCTTGTAGCACAGCTCACTGAGTTTTATGCGGATTTCATCCGCTGCAACCTTATTGGGCCCGCTGCCCACAACCGCCCAGTATTTCTTTTTCTTGACGATATACCAGGCCGATTTTTTCATTTGCTCTCTTTTGGCAATGACCTGATTCATCATTTCAGGAGCGTTTTCCAAGGTATTGAGTGTTTCGACGATGGAAGCATCCGACAGGGTACCGAAGGTCCGGGCGAAATAAAGGGCAAGGATGTAACCTGCCACAATCTGCGAATAAAAGGCTTTCGTTGATGCCACGGACATTTCGATGTCCCTGCCGTCACTGGTATAAAAAATCCCGTCTACCAGATGTGTGATGTCGGATTGCCGCCGGTTTACAATTGCAAGGAGATAGGCGCCACGTTTTCCGGCCATCGCCACGGCTCGATTGGTATCGGTTGTGGTCCCGGATTGCGTGACCGCAATGACCAGAGTGTGCTCCAAAGTTTCTTCAAGGAAAAAACCGCTTAATTCGGAAGCCTTCAGTGCCTGGATCTTGATCGGAAGTTTTTTCAAATACCTGGAGAAGGCATCGGCAATTGCGGCTCCCGCAACTGCGGCGGTCCCCTGCCCGATCACAAGAATATTCCGGATTTCATTGTCCGCGAGGGCCTTTTTCAATCTGGAAGGGATGATATCGGATCCAAGATTAAAGGTTGGAACAAGACTTTCATCCGGTCCGAAGGAAATCCGGTATTTTCCCCTCAGGGTCTTCTTCACGGATAGCGGAGCTTCGAGTATCTCCTTCAACAGATAGTGAGGATAATCCTTCCGATCAATATCGCGGGTGGTGATTTCAGCTTTTTGTATGTTTTTCTCATGAATCGGAAGCGGTTGCCCGTCATAGGAAAAAGCGCGGATTCCGTCCAAACGATCTTTCGCGGTATGACTCAGTACGAAGACCTGCCCCTTTGTCCGGGGATCTCCCGGTATCCTTTCTTTTTCGCCGTCCATCTTAATAAAATATGGAGTCAGTTCTACAAGACCGTAAATTTCCGAAGAATATATATACTGATCATCCCGTAGTCCGATATAAAGAGACTGGCCGCTTCCTTTCAAGGCCAGAAAGACCTTCCCGGGCTCAAGGTCGCTCTGCATGGCAATGGCATGGGAACCTTTGAAATCATTCAGTGCAAGGCGGAAGGCGTTTTCCAGATCGTTTCCCTGATAAAGATATCTTTCGATCTGCAGAGGGATGATCTTCGTATCCGTGGTCACCCGATTGTCGATGAATTCTTTTCCTTGGGACTCCATGGCGGACCGGAGACTGCCGTAGTTATCAATATCTCCGTTAAGCGCAACATCAATGGACCAGTTGCCTCTGCCGTAAAAGGAATATTCTTTTAACGTCGAGATGGTTCCCGGAGTCCGATCGGACGGCATGCCCGGAGTAAAGTTGTTGACGGGGTGACAATTTTCGACGGTAATGGAACCGACGGAGGCCCAACGCGTATGGGCCAAATACATTTCGGAATCGATGGATTCATCAATAAATGCATGAAGTATACGGTCCGATCGGATTTTATCTCTCAAATAACGGGTATTTTCACCCAACGCCCCCGTTATGGAAGCCTTTTTGTAAGTAAACGACACGAACGTAGAGGCCGTCCCCGATGCCTGATCGGATAAGTGAACGGAGCCGTCCAGCAGATCAGCCGAATCGAGTCTTTTAATGAAGGCATCGTATAGGCCCTGATTTTTCAGCCGGTTTGTCACCTGATCAGGCAAACGCCCGTCTTTGAGACCGAATGAGATTTGTATTCCTGCCGAATCCCTGCCTCTTACCTCTATCCTGTCGATCGAATTCAGCAAAAAATTGATCTTTCGGTACTTATTTAAACCTTGTCTGGATAACGCGCTGTTTTTCTCTGCGCCGGAAAGATGGAGAATATTCTCAAAATTCGAAAGGATGTCTTTATCCAGTGCCCATGCAGCATCTTTTAATTGAATCAAACGGCCATTCACTTGCTCCATTTCACCTGTGGAAAGCTTGTTCGCGTTCTCTTCAATCAATGATTCTTCGTCGGAAAGAAAAGAGTTCATCTTACCGGAAAGCCGGTTCAGCCGCTTTCTTTTTTCGTCTTGAAAAAAAAGAGGTTCCAAACTTGCATCTTGTTTTAAATCGAAGATGGTTGTTTCGATCTTTTTGATTGTTTCCATACTGCCCAGATAATTTTCCGAATCGATTGTCCGGTCCAAAAGTTTTTTGAACCTGTTTTTTCCAACCTTTTCAAAACATTCAAAAAGCGGCGCGATGAGATCGTTGCCCTTTATTTCGTTTTTTCTTTTGATCGACAGGATGCCGGCCAGACCGCAACACAGTCTCTCCGGGATCAGGGGAAAAATAATGATGGAGTTCGGTGGCAAAGAATCCGGGGAGCATCCGATAAAAAGACGCCATTTTTTCAAGCGATTCCATACGGTCAGATAAAACCTTCCGATTTGTTTACACATACCTCGAACTCCCAAACCGGTTGAAGAAACCGGTTTTTGAAATCAACATAAAGGATTTCTTCAATGAGTTTCTTAAAATTAAAAAGCCTTTTGGAAAAAGGACAAGAATTGCGGTGCAAAAAGACCTTTATCCAGAGAGGCTCTGCGGATGAGATATAATAAAGAAATCTTCATTGCAAGCGGAAACTCTTTTGGCGGAATTCGTAATTTTTTTAAAGAATTGAAATTTCACCGAATGATTTTAAGCCAAATCCGGGCGCCGAATGATCATTGGGCGCTTTTGCTTTCGTCCTTTCCGAATCCTTCGAAGAGTTCAACCTGAATCGCGCCTCGAGGGCAAACGTTCACACAGGTATAGCACAACGTGCACTTTTCCGGATCGATTGTAAATATCTCCCCATTACGCGATATGGCCTTTTGGGGACACAGTTCCACGCATTTATCACAGAAAATGCACGTACCGCAGCTCATGCACCTGTCAATTTCCTTTTCCTCCCCTCCGAAATAAAGGGGTTGAATCTTTCTTCTCGGAACCAGCTTCTTGTCCGGATAAACAAATTCATCGCCATTGATGGTGACGTGGATTTCCATCGCGGCCAGTCTCCCCGATCCGATGGCATTGGTAACGAGACCCGGCATGAGAATATCGCCCGCCCCATAAATCTTGGGATCACTGCTCTTGAAAGATTTTTCCGCAGTAACCATGTACCCTTTCTCATCAATCAGCACGGATTCAGGCAAAAACGACGTATCCGGAATTTCACCGATGCTGAAGATGGCGATATCGGCATTTAAATCCGTCCCGTCATCCAAATAAATTTTCCGCTCATCCAGTTTCTCGATTCTTTTCGGCCAGATAATTCGGGTTCCCAGCTTCATCGCCAGTTCCAATTCTTTTCCGAAAGCCAGCGGTTTTTGAATATCGATGGCTGTCACCTTCGCAGCGCCAAGGCGCCAGGATTCACAAGCGATATCCATGCCCGCATTGCCGGCACCGATAATAACCACCTCTTTTTCGGTTAAATCGATCGGCTTTCCTTTATTGATATCAATCAGAAACCGGAGGCCCGATAAGATTCTTTCGCCGCCCGGATAATTGATTTTCCGGGCGACATGGGCACCCGTCGCAACCAGAACCGCATCGCTGTCGTTATAAATCTGTTTGAAGGTCTTCCCGTCGATCGATTTCCCCAAATCAAATCGTATCGGAAGAGATTGAATCCTATCGATGTCTTTATTCAAAAGATCGTCGGAGAGTCTTTCTCTCGGAATCGCTTTTCGGATCTTTCCCCCCAGGTCATCCATCTCGTCATAAACCCTCACTTGATATCCCCGGCGAGCAAGTTGCCATGCGGAAGACAATCCGGCCGGACCGGCCCCGATAATGGATATAATCTCTTTTCGTCTTTTTTTTGAAACCACCGGATTGAAATCCGGGTAATATTCTCGTGCCAGCTCTTGAATCCGAACCGGGCCGTCGATTAAATTTCTGCTGCAAGCCTCCATGCAGGGTGCAGGGCAGACCGTCCCGCATACGGACAACCGGAAGGGGGTGTATTCATCCATCAGGAGTTGGGCTTCCTTGATTTTACCGTCCTTGATCAGGTTCAAAAAAACCGGCGTGGGGATCCCTGTTGGGCAGTTATAGGAACAGGGAGGCGAAAGGTTGAAATGCTTCGGCATTTGAGTTTTGATATTCATGCCGGGGACATACAGATTACCGAAAGGTCTGTGACCTTTTCGGGTAATCTTAACAAATTCATTCAACGAAATTTCTTTAAGATCGATAGCCAAATCTTCCGCGTATTCCGCAAGCGCCGCTTCTAGAAATTTCCGATCATCCGCATCCATGTCCGTAAAGACGGCACCGGGCCCGAGTTGGTGGTTTGCAACACGCCCCCTCACATAAATGCTGCCTCCGTGAATTCCGGTTCCCACACTACCGCCGACCGGCGGATTTTTTCCCTCATTCAGATTCAAAACCACCAGTCTGCCGCCTGCCATATATTCGCCGCAGTAATCCTTCGCGCTGCCTCCGACAATGAGCCAGGGAATCTGCTCCAAATATTCCTTCATATGAATACCGGCCCTGTATTCCACATCTCCCTTTATGAAGATCTTCCCCCCCCTCATCGAGTGACCGGGAATCTCTCCGGCTTTCCCGTGAATAACGATTTTACCCGCATTCATGGTATTTCCGACGCCGTCCTGGGCATTGCCGAAGACGGTGATGTTCGGTCCGTTCATAAAAGCGCCGAGATCCTGCCCCGGCGTCCCGCAGATGATCAATTTAACTTC
Organism: Desulfobacterales bacterium; assembly: GCA_018432925.1. Classification (GTDB taxonomy): domain Bacteria; phylum Desulfobacterota; class Desulfobacteria; order Desulfobacterales; family JAHDSC01; genus JAHDSC01. Next base: position 28,323 of record JAHDSC010000130.1, read on the forward strand.
CTGGTTTAATCCGCCGCCGATATATCTTTGGCCGAGTATATTCTTCAGACGGATCTCTTTCTCCCCTTTTGATAAGGATTGCCGGATCTGTCGGTTTAAGACTTTATAATAGAGTTCTTTTGCATCAATGGTCAGCATATCAGTTATTCACACATAGAATTGATGGTCTTTACATGATAAAATTTGCAGCCGCGTCTCCATTTCATGAATCGAAATCGGTCGGAATTGACTGGAAGTGTCAACAATGATCGAAGCTGAGGTTGTGGAGTTCCGAATTCCACGAAATCCGTTACGTCCGGCCCGCTGAAGTTATGCTCCGGCATGCTTGATCCCGAGAATTTTCAGTTCTTCTTCATTCAGACCGATGCCTCTGAGCCGGTCCCGGTTGCCTCTCAGTGCCTCTATGGCACTGATTCCCATCGATCCCATCAGCTCCTTAATTTCTTCCGCCCAGGCATGAAGAAGCCTTATTAGAGCGCCGGATGCTTCTTCCACATCGATCCGTTCGGCCAACCCAGGCTTGTTCGTCGTGATGCCATACGGGCACCTGCCGGTAAAACATCGCTGGCAGACGCCGCATCCGAGTGCGATCAATACCGGAGTACCCACATAAACCGCATCGGCGCCAAGACAGATCGCCTTCAAAACGTCGGATGAGCACTGAATCCCTCCGGATGCAATGAGACTGACGGTATTTCTTATTCCTTCCTCTCGCAAACGCCGGTCCGCGGCGGATAAGGCAAGTTCAATCGGAATACCGGTATTTTGCCTGATCTGAAAAGGGGTTGCCCCCGTACCGCCTCGGAATCCGTCAATGACGATGATATCCGCGCCAGCTCTGGCGATGCCGCTTGAAATCGGGGCGACATTATGCACCGCTGCAATTTTGACCGCCACCGGAATCTTGTATTCCGTCGCTTCCTTTATGGCATAGATAAGCTGCCGTAAATCCTCGATCGAATAGATATCGTGATGGGGTGCGGGGGACAGGGCATCGGTTCCCTCGGGAATCATCCTTGTCTTTGAAATCGCCTCCGAAACTTTTTCTCCCGGAAGATGCCCACCGATGCCCGGCTTTGCTCCCTGACCGATCTTGATCTCAACGGCGGCGGCGGACTTCAGATAATCCTCGCTGACTCCAAACCTGCCGGAGGCCACTTGTACGATCGTATTGCCGCCATATTTCCTCAGTCTCTGATGGAATCCGCCCTCTCCGGTATTCCAGTAAGTCCCGACCTCGCGGGTCGCCTTTGCTTCCGCCTCATGGACTCTCAGGTTGACGGCACCGAAACTCATGGCGGCGAACATGATCGGCACCTCCAGCTCCAGCTGGGGACCGATTTCCTCTCCGTAGCAATGCGGTTTCCTGCCAAGGTATGTTCTTATTTCCATCGGCTCCCTAAGAGGATCTATGGATGGATTGGTAACTTGGCAGGCATCAAACATCATGTAATCAAAATATCGCTTCTGGGGGCCGGTTGCTCCCGTTCCTACCAGCAGGACCCCGCCTTTCGATCCGGCCTGTCTCCAGAGATTGCTTACATAATTGGTCGTCCAGTACCCATGAGAAGTATGCATCGGTTGAGATGCGATGTGAATCGCATTCTGCGGGCACATTTTTACGCATCTCTGGCAGGCATTACAAGCGCTCCGGTTTGCCCAAGGCCGATAGCAAACCTTCCCGTCCTTGCCTTTCACCGGCTTGAGAGATATTTCTCCAAAAGAACATTCCTTGACACAGATGCTGCACCCGTTTTCATAGTCGCATCTTTCGAGATCAAACTCCGGATGAAACGAAGGTATGATCTTCCAGTTGTTTTTCATATCAGTCATTAGGTGATCCCTGACTTTTCTCTGTGGAAAACGCCTTTACCATAAGGTCCAGGAAGATTTAATTTTTTCAACCGTAAGGTTCTCCTCTACGGAAAATTCGATAATAACCGGCTCGCCGCCTTTGGGTGACCATATCATGTCGGCATCCGGAGATAAAAGCCGAATGCTGCATTCTTCCGATGATGCATAAAACGTACTTCCCGCCTTTGCGCATACAACCGGCCGGAGTTTATTCCTGTCATTAAGGACGATGGCGCCGTTTTGATTCGTTATGACGATGCCGAAGGGGCCGTTTACAATCGCGGATCCATAGATCTGCCTCAAGGCTTTCTTTTTTTCATCTTTCGTCCGGTCGATATCTTCCCACAGCGACGGAGCCATCACATAGCAGGCGTTTTCCGGTGCCAGCTTGTCCGTTCTCGTAAGCTTATCGTAAATGTAAGTGATCACCTCGGTATCCGTCTTCAGCATACAGTAATATCCGTACATTTCGAGCCATCTTACATTGGTCCCGTAACTGGTTATCTCGCCGTTGTGGACAACCGCCTTATCAAGAATGGCAAAAGGATGGGCGCCGCCCCACCATCCGGGCGTATTGGTCGGAAAACGATTGTGAGCCGTCCACATGTAACCTTTGTAATCCTCAATCCTGAAATAATCCGCGATATCTTCGGGGTATCCCATCCCTTTAAATACCCCCATATTTTTTCCTGAAGACACCACGTATGCGCCCGGCATTTTATTAATGGTCATTACAATTTCAACAACATAATCTTCTTCGGTCTGCTCGGGCGAAAAAAACTCTGCAAGCGGTTTTAAAAAATATCTCTTGAAATGAGGGCCTTTCGGAATCCGGTCATTTGGATAAACCGGGATTTGTTCGGATTGATAGATATTCATCCTGCTTTTGAGGTAATCTTCAACCACCGGGATGTAAGGGCTGTGCCGGTTCCCCTCGAACATGATATGAAAGGCGTATTTGTCTCTATGTTCAGGGTATATACCGTAGACGGCAAATCCCCCTCCTAGGCCGTTACCCCTTTCTTTCTGGATCCGTATGGCCTCGCGTATATAGCCCCCGTCAATGAGTTTTCTGTCCGTGTTGATAATTCCGACGATTCCACACATCGAAGGCTCCTTGATTCCGGTTAAAAACAGTGATCGGCTATTTTTTACTTCTTTGTCCGTCCATCGACTTGCGGATTGCCGCAAGCCGTAAAAAGTTTGTGCATATCGTTCCCGCCTGTGAATAAAAGTCGCTTTCTATTTTTTCAAATGTGCGGATCATCTCACTGCGTTCCGGAAAGGGCTCCATCCATTCAAGCAGCATTTCAGGCGTGACTTCAATGTGAAACTGTAGGCCGTATGCGTTGCGATATCGGAACGCCTGATTCGGACATTCCCCTGATGTGGCAAGCAGCGATCCGCCGTCCGGAATTTCAAAGCTCTCCTCATGCCACTGAAATACCGTCAGAGTCTTTGGAAGCCCTTGAAAAAGAGTGTCCCTTCTTCCCAGGTCCGTCATGGAAACGCTTTTCCAACCGATTTCTTTCTCGGGAGATTTCTTGACGGAGGCTCCACAAGCCTTTGCGATCATCTGGGCACCCAGGCAGATTCCGAGCACCGGCAGATTATTGTCAATCGCCTCCCGTAAAAATGCTTTTTCTTTCCCGAGAAACGGATACTTGTCTTCATCATTCACACTCATCGGTCCGCCCATCGAGACAATCGCATCATAGCAACCGACATCGACCGGCGGATTGTCTCCATCATAGAGCTTTACCGTTTGATGGCCTGCACCGGCGCGTTCGAAAAAATCCACCAACGTGCCGGGTCCTTCGGATCGAATATGGGTAAGAATAAGCGCCTTTTTCATTTGACTTCAAAACAATAGACTTCGCAAGAAGCTCGACAATGAACCGCCTGCCCGTACCCGTGTTTAAAAAGAGGAATGAATTCTTCCTTAAAATTGGAAAACAGGTGCAGGCAGGCAGTCCAAAAGATAGAGCTTAGGTTAAAGAATCGGCAAATACTTTTCCAATTCGAATTTGCTCACGTGCGTCCGGTATTTGTCCCACTCGATTTTTTTGTTGGAAATAAATTTTTCAAAGATATGATCTCCAAGCGCCTCTCTCACCAGCTCGCTTTTCTCGGTAATCGGTATCGCCTCTCCCAAGCTTCCCGGGAGCGAATCAATTCCTTTGCTTTCACGCTCGTCAGGGGTCATCTCGAAAATATCCTCTTCAATCGGACCGCCGAGCACATATTTCTCCTTCATCCCCTTCATGCCGGCTGCCAGCATGACGGCAAAAGCCAGATAAGGATTCGCGGCAGGATCCGGGCAGCGAAACTCCATTCGTGTGGCATTCGCTTTTCCCGGTTTGTACATGGGAACGCGGATCAGGGCGGATCGATTTCTTCTGGCCCACGATATGTAAACCGGGGCTTCATAGCCGGGAACCAGTCGTTTGTATGAGTTGACCCACTGTGCCACCACCGAGCAAATCTCTTTCGAATGTTTCAGGAGTCCCGCAATGTAGTTTTTACCGATTTCCGACAGATAATACTTGTCATTCGGATCAAAAAAAGCATTCTCGCTTCCTTTGAAAAGAGACTGATGGACATGCATGCCGCTGCCGTTTTGGCCAAAGATCGGTTTGGGCATAAAGGTGGCGTAAACGCCGTGCTGTAATGCAACTTCTTTAACCGTCAGGCGATATGTCATCGCCGCATCCGCCATGGAGAGGGCATCCGTGTATCGCAGGTCAATTTCGTGCTGACTGGGCGCTACTTCGTGGTGACTATACTCGACCGGAATGCCCATGCTCTCTAACGCCAGAATCGTGTCCTTCCGGAGATCGCTGGCAACATCCAGAGGAGTCAGATCGAAGTAGCCGCCGTGATCCAATATCTCCGTGCTCGAGGAATTCTTGAAATAGAAAAATTCGAGCTCCGGCCCCACATAAAAGGTAAACCCCATCTCCTCCGCCTTTTTCAGGTTCCGCTTGAGTGCATATCGTGGATCCCCTTTGTAAGGAGTGCCGTCCGGATTCAGAATGTCGCAAAACATCCGGGCTACGTTCATGCCGGCACTAGCCCGCCAAGGAAGGATTGCGAAAGTATTCGGGTCCGGTTTTGCAACCATATCGCTTTCTTCTATTCTGGCGAATCCTTCGATGGAAGAGCCGTCAAATCCCATTCCCTCCTCAAACGCTCCTTCCAATTCGGCCGGTGAAATCGCAAAACTTTTTAACATGCCAAGCACATCGGTAAACCACAGCCGGATAAATCGAACATTTTTTTCTTTTACCTGCTTTAATACATATTCTTTGTCTTTTGCAGCCATTTTGTACTCCTTAACTGTTTTTGTTATTCAAATCGAAGCCGTTGCGTTTTTAGCGATATTGGAAAGTGAATCGGCTCTCCATGTGATGAAAATTACTCTTCTTTCTAAATTCGCGATTCAGAAAAAAACCGTTGGAAATAAAAATGGATCGATCGATGTATATTGGTTTAGCAACATCCATGCCAGATAGAATCATTGCAATTCCATCGGATGGCAGGATTAGAAGTGGTTTCCAAACCTTTCATCGTTTTTACGATCAAAAACGGTAAGATGCATTCAAGCCATTGAATAGATAGAGTATTTTGAAGATTGAAAACATCTCTCAGATGCAGAGATGGAGCCTTGCGGCAGGTTTTGAAAACACCTCAAAGCTGTTTTCAAGCCGAAAATGTGAAGGCCGAAAGGCCGGCGATCGATTGGTAAACTACAAATTTGTAGGAATAAAAAATTATATCTACAATTATGTTCGAAATCGTACCGGATCAATCTGATATTTGTTTACCCTCAGGCCCATAATTCGTTCCGTGACTCCAAGGAGCCTGGCCGCTCTGGCCATATTGCCGCGAGATGTTTTAAGGGCATCCATGATCAGATCCCGCTCCAGGTTATCCAGTGAATCCTGCATCGTACCTTTGTAAATGGTTCCGCTATAAGTCGATGTCTGAAGCGTTGGAGGCAGTTGATGCCCATGAATAACCCCGTCATTGCTTAAAAGAGCGGCACGTTCAATGCAATTTTCAAGTTCTCTGACATTGCCGGGCCAATGATAGCTCATAAACATATCCAATGCCTGTGTACTGATGCGTAAGATCTTTTTATGATTCGCCCTGGCATATCGTTCCGCAAAAAAATCAGCCAGAAGCGGGATGTCTGTTTTTCGCTCACGCAAAGGGGGAATATAGATCGGGAACACATTCAATCGGTAATACAAATCCTCCCTGAACTTTTCTTTTTCTATCAAGGATTCCAGGTTTCGATTGGTTGCGGCGATAATCCGAACGTCGGCCTTTATCGTCGCTGTTCCTCCCACCCGTTCAAACTCGTGCTCCTGAAGCACTCGCAGGAGTTTTATCTGAACCGCCGGGGAAAAATCTCCGACCTCATCAAGAAAGATCGTCCCTTTGGATGCCATTTCAAAACGCCCTTTTCGCTGGGAAACCGCTCCGGTGAAGGCACCTTTTTCATGGCCGAACAACTCACTTTCCAGGACGGTTTCAGGAAGAGCGGCACAATTGACCTTGATAAAGGGTTTATCCGCCCTCAGGCTGTTATAATGAAGGGCATTGGCCACCAGTTCCTTTCCCGTCCCGCTCTCGCCGCGAATCAGAACCGTGGCATCGCTTTTGGAAACCCGTGCAATCAGATCATAGACTTCTTGCATCGCCTTTGAATTTCCAATGATGTTTGTCGGATGGAAGCGCTCTTTCAATTCGTTCTGCAGTCGAACATTTTCCTGAATCAGAAGTTCGCGTTCTTCCTGAGCCCCCTGGCGAAGTCGAACTGCTTGCGCCACCATGGACGCAATGATGGATAAAAGGCGCAAATCTTCCTTGAGCGATACGGACTCATCAAATAACCGGTCGGCGCTCAGTGTGCCGATAACTTCATTTCCGATTTTAATCGGAACACATATGAATGAGATATCTTTTTTTTGTAGATTTTCACGGGAACGTGTGCGGTCCAAAAACAAGGGCTCATCGGATATACGAGGGACAATGAGTGGATGGCCGGTCTCTACGACTTTTCCGGTGATTCCTTCACCGATCTTGTATCTACCTCGTTTTTTCTCGTTTTCGGACAGACCGTGCGCCGCATCGATGTAAATTTCACCGGTCATTCGATTCAGCAGGGTCAAGGTGCCGCGGGTCATGCCCATCCGTTCCGCCAGAGCACTCAGAACCGGCCCAACGACTTCGCGCAAATTCATGCTGCTCCCCAGCGCCTGGCTTACTTCCCATAGCAGAGATAATTCCTCGATTTCTCTGTTTACCTTGAATTCCTTGTTTTTGGTATTGCTTCTCATGAAAAAAATCATCCTTTTGTGAAAGAAATGAGTAACGGAGCCCCGTTTTTACTCCATGGAATCCTTATCTTTATCGGTCATCCGTCATTTTCGTGTTTTTTTGCAGGCACAGGTCGTGATTGTTCATGTACAAATCGATACGTCATTGACGTAATTTCTGTATTTATCCCACAAATTTGTATAATATTCAATATAATTATACGAATCTGTAACATTTTATGGATATTTACATTTTTTACAGACATATTTAATTTCTTTAAATTCATATTGTTATAAATATTATGCTCTTATGGCACCTTAATTGCAGATTTCTAAATTGTAAGTATCACCTGGATTATTTATAAAAGGTAAAGAGTATTCAAACGAATGCAAAATCACTGTGAATCCTCCTCGAAAATGTTGTTACAGAAGAAAGAGCGACTGATTGCCGGGTTCCTGGAAGGAAAAGAACCGGCCTTTATGGAACGCCATGCCGGTATTCTGGACGATTACTTCCGCGAGAGCTTCGAAAAAAGCGAAGTCGGTCCGAAAATGGGGATGGGTAGAAATCCGTTTGCAATTATTGCGCTCGGTGGTTACGGAAGAAAAGAGCAGTGTATTCATTCCGATGTGGATCTTCTTTTTCTTTTCAAAAAAAGAATACCTGAAGAAGTGAAGGATCTTATTCGTGAGGTCATCTATCCACTTTGGGACATCGGTTTTGAAATCGGTTATGCCATCCGATCGTTGAAAGAATGCATCCGTCTTGCCGGTACAGACTTCAATATTCTCACCCCGCTGCTGGATGCTCGCCTGATTTGCGGAATTTCTCCTTTATATTTTGAACTAATGGAACAATTGCGTTGGAAAGTAATTCTCCGGCGCAAAAAAAAAATAAGCAACTGGATCGTTGAAAAAAACCGGGAGCGTCATAAGTATTTCGGAGACTCCGCCTATCTTCTCGAACCCAATCTCAAAGAAGGACAGGGTGGTTTAAGAGATTATCACACGATGCGATGGCTTGCCGGGATAAAATCCAAGCTCGGCCATCCCATGGATCTGTCGGCCTGCGGTTTCCTTTCTTCCTCGGATTCCAAGGCGCTGTCCGGAGCTCTCTCATTTATATGGAACGTAAGGAACCATCTGCATCGTTTGACCGGTAAAAAATGTGATCGGCTTCATTTCGAATACCAGATCAAGCTGTCCGAAATTTTAGAGTTCGGTACGGAAAACAGGCATCATCCGGTGGAACAATTTTTGGGGAAACTCCACGCCCAAATGGATTTTATAAAGGAGCACCACCGAATGTTTCTTTATGATCATGAAGTTCGGAATGCAAAGCCGTCCAAGCCTCCCGGAAAGGGATTCAATCCTCCAATGATCGAGGGTATTGAAATTTGCAGAGGTAGACTTGGATTTGCGTCGCCGGAAACGGTTTGCCACAATCCGAAACTTTTAATGAAGATATTTGAAGAAAGTGCTCGACTCGATATTCCCTTGAGCCCGGAAGCGGAAAGACTTGTTAAAAAATCACTCCATCGG
>JAHDSC010000100.1 GCA_018432925.1 Desulfobacterales bacterium
ACGGTTCTTGACGAAATGGTCGCACCGGTTATGGCATCGATACCGTTGGCCGGTTTTACCCCTCCTCGGATGACGACAAGCGGCGTGCGGACTTTTTTATTTATAAACTGGTTCCGCCAGTAATCTGCGGCAATCTTGTTTCCCAGACCGGGGGTTTCCTTCTGCTCAAGAATAAACAGACCGGTGATTTTTTCATTTGGAGGATCCAAACCGATCAGTAATTCGATTTTATCCGCATACCCTTGACCGGATGCTTTGACCACCCATCCGATCCGTTCCCCATTCGATTTCGCATCGTAGACGTTATAAAAAACTTTTCTTCCGTGCTTTTCAACACCGAGGGAAAGAGGCTCGACAGACAGTGAACGCCCCTGTTTCTCCATCTTCCGGGCCTGATCCGCTCCCAAAATCAGTTCCGGCACCCTTTGAATGGTTTCATTCAGCTTGTTTGTTTCGATGATCGGCCCAAGGGTCAACTGAACACCCGCCAATGTTCCGCCAAAGCACAGAGTCAGGATTAATACCAGCCAGGCCTGCACGATGTATCGGTTCTTCAGTCGTTCCAAGGTGCTCGCAATGGGCGGCTTGGGTTGTTTAGGTTCCATGATCGAATATCCTGAGGAATGTCCTCCTGAACGAAATTTCTAAAAAACGCCGATCCGCTTTTACTTTTCTCCGAATGTACGGGGAATCGTCCAGTGATTGATAAGCGGTGTCAATGCATTCATCAGTAAAACAGCGAACATTACGCCTTCCGGATATCCGCTGTAAAAACGTAAAAGCATGATGAAAAAACCAACCCCGACTCCGAATATGAACTTGCCCTTCGGCGCCAGGGGACTGGAAACCGGGTCGGTTGCGATAAAAAAGGCTCCGAAAAGGAGAGAGCCGCCCAACAAATGATGCAGAACGGTCCAATGAGACTGAAGATCTGCCAGATTGGCGATTCCCGCCATTACCCCCGCCGATAAAATCACGCCCACCGGAATCTCCCATGAAGCGGTCCGGCGCAGGCAAAGATAAAAACCCCCGATAATACAAGCGACGGCACTAGTTTCCCCCAAAGAGCCGTTGGTCAGACCCCAAAAAAGAGCGGAAAGAGTGGCTGTCGCACCTGTCTGCTTAAAAGCATCCATCGGAGTTGCCTGGGTCATCGCGTCAATGGGAGACATCGGATCCACATAGCCTGACGCTGCGAGATTGCCGGCAAAGGCGATCATCACAAATGCCCGGCCAACCATTGCAGGATTGAAAATATTCATTCCAATCCCCCCGAAAATAATTTTTCCGATTCCGATCGATACAAAGGATGCGATCACTCCGACGTACCAGGGAGCGGGACCGGGAAGGGAAAGGGCCAGAATGATCCCGGTCACTGTTGCAGACCAGTCGCTGAGGCTCAATGAACGGCGACGCATTTTCGTAAAAATCACTTCGGCGGCCAGGCAACCTGCCAGGCAGACAGCGATCTGCTTTACGGCATACCAGCGAAAGACAAAAAACGAAACCACTAATAAGGGCGTCACGGCAATCACAACATCGATCATCATCCGTTGCGTTGTTCGGGCCGTTTGGCATAAATGTGGTGAATGCGCCACATGGAGCACGGGGATCGGTGCTTTTTCATCGGATGCTGTTTTCGGCCTATTTTTTGGCATCATAAAATCATCGAATCAATCAGGTTGTTTTCGTCATTTTTAAATCATAACCATCCGGAAACGGGATCTTCTTCACCTATTGAAAAAAAGATGTTTCCATTCAGCAGAATTCACCATCGGAATCCATTCGGAAATTTCCAGTTCCGCCGACAAGGTACGCCCTGACGTAGAATTGCTGAAAACAGCCCCTTATGAGAAGGGAAAAACCAGCTATTTCTTTTTGCTTGCCACCGAAAGTGCCTTTCCGGCACGAATCAGCTGAACCAGAGGAATGCCGGCGGGGCAGATATAGGCGCAACACCCGCATTCAAAGCACCCCTGAATGTTGTACTTTTCCAACAGATCGAGATTCTTCTGCCGGGATGCCAGTGCCAGTCGGGTCGGCACCAGATTCATCGGACAAACGTCCACGCATCGTCCGCAACGAATACAAGACGTTTCCTTCGCCTTTCGAACGTCTTTTTGAGTAAGAGCGATCAGCCCTCCCGTACCCTTTGTTACCGGGGTCTCCAGGTTGGTGAATGCAAAACCGGTCATGGGCCCGCCTGCAATCAATCTTGCCGCGTCCATGGTAAGACCGCCGCAGAATTTTATCAACTCGTCAAAACATATGCCGATCGGCACCAGGAGATTCTTCGGATCGGCAATTCCGGCTCCCGTAACGCTCACAATTCGATGAGTTACCGGTTTGCCTTTTATTACGGCCCGAGCGACAGAAGCGGCGGTACCGACATTGTTTACCACAACCCCCACATCGGGGGGAAGCCCTCCCAAGGGAACCTTTCGTCTCAATACCGCCTGAATCAATTGCTTTTCGCTGCCCTGGGGATATTTTGTCTTGAGAACGGCAATTTTGATACCGGTGCCGAAAGTTGCCTTTTTCAAGCTTTCCACCGCCTCCGGCTTATTATCTTCAATCCCGATAATTATCTCTTCGGCCCCGGTTACGCGGCCGATAAGCAAAGCACCGCAGACAACCGGCCCCGGTGCCTCGATCATCAACCGGAAATCCGCGTTTAAATAAGGCTCACATTCGCATCCGTTGATCAAAACCGTATCGAGGGTTTTTTTCTTGCCCGGCATTAACTTGACATGCGTTGGAAACGCCGCGCCGCCTTGCCCGACAATCCCCGCGCTGTAAATTGCCGCAATAATTTCTTGGGGATCATACTTTTGGATGTTCTGCATCGGCCAATCACCACCGAATATTTCTTCCCACAAGGCCCGTCCGGAGAGTTGCTCCCCCTCGGTTTTGATGAAGATCGCCTTTACATGGCGTCCATTGGCAAGAGTCGTTACGGATATTTTCTGGACCCGTCCGGAAACCGGTGAATGAAGCGAAGCGGAAACCGGTGCGCCGCCTCTGCAAACCGGATCTCCGAAAGATACATCCTGTTTGGGCCGGACCACCGGTTCGCAAGGTGCACCGACATTTTGCAGCAAAGGAAGAATCACTTTTTCGGGCGGAGGAATGATCTCGATAGCCTTGTCGGCGACAAGGTTTTTTCTCTCCGGCGGATGTATTCCATGAGCAAAGCTGTTCATTCCTGCATATCCTTTCAAGGTCGAACGCACCATATCTCCCGGAAAGATACCTGAAAAAATGGACTATAGCGCCTTGTTCATTTTGTGGAAAGCGGAATTTTTCTATCCACTTTAAAAAAATAAAATCTTACAAACATGATGATGCGGTGTCAATAAATAAGAAATCTCATTGAAAAAACCGCCGATCTTCGAATGTTCATTCTCTTCGGCATCCGTGTTTTTTTAACCACTTTTGAATCGCAACATCGAAATCGATAACCATTTCCTCTGGAAAAACCACCGGGTTTAACTTTTTACACATAAGTGTCGATATTAGATCAGATATCTCCACGGCTTGCGTTCGTTGATCAAACAAACCTTTGTTCCTTACCGGGACCAGTTATTGCGAAACGGTGGCAAAATAGATGATTCCCTTCTTTAATTTAGCCCGAAGATCCGTTAACCAGAGGCCTGTTGAAAGAAAAACGAACGGTTTTTCTCCTCATCCGGGACTTAACAAACTTCTTAAGTCCGTCTTTGCGGAGGTGACCCTGTACGCCGAAGACCAGATGAACCATATCAAACAACTGGCTGAAATCGGTCAGGCCCTCTCCGCGGAAAAAAACATCAGTAAGCTGCTGGAAAAAATCGTTTCGGAAGCCAGAAACCTTTCCAACGCGGATGCCGGGACGTTATACATTCTCAATAGAGATAAAAACTGCCTTTGTTTTGAAATCTTACAGAACGATACTCTGAAGATCAGAATGGAAGGATTGAACGGCGCCAAAATTTCATTACCCGATGTGCCGGTCTATAAAAACGGAAAACCCAACCATTCCAACGTTTCTTCATATGTGGCTTTAACCGGTGTACAATTGAACTTCCCCGACGTATATAAAACCGATGGATTTGATTTTGCGGGAACAAAAACATACGATATCTCAACAGGATACCGCTCAAAGTCCATGCTGGTGATCCCCATGAAGGACCATGAAAACGAAATCATCGGCGTGCTTCAACTTTTGAATGCAAAGAATCCCGAGACAGGGGAAGTGATTCCATTCTCAGCCGAACACGAACAACTGATGGCATCACTGGCTTCCCAGGCTGCCGTGGCGCTGACCAATACCCAACTGATCCGGAACCTTAAAGATTTATTTTACGGATTTATCCAGAGCATCGCCACCGCCATCGATGAAAAATCTCCATATACCGCTGGCCACATCCGACGCGTTGTGGATTTAACAATGATGATCGCGGAAAAAATAAATCAAAGCGAAAACGGTCCGTTCAAGGCCGTCTTTTTCAGCGAAGACGAAATGGAAGAACTCAGGCTCTCGGCGTGGATGCATGATGTCGGTAAAATCACAACTCCCGAATACGTGGTCGACAAGGCAACCCGGCTTCAAAGCATTTTCGACAGAATCCAGCTTATCGAAACAAGATTCCAGTTGATCGCAAAATCAATTGAGAACGATTACCTTCAGCAAAAAGTCGAACGATTAACAAAAGAGAAAAATACATTGGAAGAGATTAATCGTCTGGATGAAGCGTTTGCCGGTAAAATCAGCGCTCTTCAAAAAGAATTCCAATTGATAAAAGCCTGCAATGATCCCTCTAACCATCTTGGCAACGATGAAATCGAACGCCTTAAGCAGATCGGGGGAAAAACCTATCGCTCCGGCGGAAGGGACCTTCCATATCTCACAGATGACGAAATGACCAATTTATGTATCAAGGACGGTTCCCTGAACGAAAAAGAACGCAAGATTATTCAGAACCATGTAAATGTGACGATTAAGATTTTAAATGAACTGCCGTTTCCCAGAAAGCTGGAAAACGTTCCGGAATATGCCGGAGGTCATCATGAAAAACTAAATGGATCCGGCTATCCAAGAGGACTTCCGGAAAGTGAACTCCCATTGCAGTCCCGCATTATGGCGATTGCCGATATTTTCGAAGCCCTGACCGCCAGAGATCGTCCCTATAAAAGGCCGATGTCTCTGTCGCGGGCAATTGAGATCATGGGTTTTATGAAAGACGGCCACCTCATCGATCCGGATGTTTTTGACCTTTTTATCCGGACTCGCATCTTCCATGATTATGCAAAAAAAGAAATGAATCCCGAACAGATCGACATCTGAACCCTTCCGATTCCTATATGGCTTCACCTAATGTTTGGAGAAAAAGTGACGATATCCATAATGTCAAATAGATCGGAACGCAACCGGTGCCGGCTTCCGATTGTTTTTTTGGATTCACCGATCGGTTTTCATGCCCGGTTACGGGAAAAAGTCCAAAGAGTTTATTTGGAATTTTCCGGAGATGAATCATCGACCGCCATCGGAAAAAAACCGGCGCGAACTGAATAAAACGAAGGAGAGCCGATATGGGCAACAATAATATCATATTTTTGGAAAACCTGGAGTGGTTCGACAACACAGGCAAAGAACTTGTACACCGCATACCGGAAGAAGGCTCCGGAGAAATCAAATATGGCGCTCAGCTGACCATCCGGGAAAATCAGGCGGGCGTCTTCTTCTACAAGGGAAAGGCCATCGAAGCTTTCGGTGCGGGCCGCCATACGCTCAAGACCGGTAACATCCCAATTTTAACCAAAATCATCAGTGCGCCCTGGGGGCTCACCAGCCCGCTCCGGGCGGAAGTTTATTTCGTTAATATGAAAATATTCACGAACCTGAAATGGGGGACAAGAGATCCGGTTGCTTTCAAAGACTCCGAATTGGGCCTGATTCGGCTGAGAGCTTTCGGAGTGTTCAACCTACAGGTAGTTCAGCCCATCCTGTTTATCAACAGTTTGGTCGGAACACAGGGAATGTTCACGACCGCTGAGATTGAAGAATATCTGAATCGGGTGATCGTATCCAGATTCAACGATTACATGGGAGAAACCATCGACTCAATTCTGAACCTTCCGGCCAGATACAATCAACTGTCCGAAAAGCTTGCGGATCGACTGCAGGCGGATTTCAGCCGCTTCGGTCTTGGTTTGACCCATCTGTATTTGAATGCCATCACCCCTCCCCCCGAGGTTCAGCAAGCCATTGACGATCGCAGTCGCATGGGGGTTTTTAAGGATATGAACAAACTCATGCAGATGAAGGCGGCCATGGCAATGGAAAAAGCTTCGGAAGCAGATGGCGCTTCCGGAACGGGAATGGGGATGGGACTTGGGTTGATGATGCCCGCCATGTTTGCCCAGTACCTTTCCGGAACGCAACCTTCTCCCCGGGAAACGGTAACCCGTGAGTCATATTTTTGTCCGGAATGCCGTCAAAGCGTGCCGATTCAGGCAAAATTTTGCCCTCACTGCGGACATCAGCAACTTATCTTCAAACAGTGCGCCAACTGCGGAAAAAACCTGGCGCCCAATGCAAAATTTTGTTCCCGCTGCGGAAATTCGGTAGAAAATAAACTGAAACCCCGGGTCTGCGGTAAATGCGGTAATGAAAACCTTCCCGAATCCCTCTATTGCAACCAGTGCGGTGAAAAGTTCTAATCTTCTCATCAGCCATCAGTGCCCTCAGTGCGGCGCTCCGGCCATTCTGGAAGAAGCGGATCGCCTGTTTACCTGCGCGTACTGCCGGGTGAGGTCCTGCTTATTGCAGAACGACTATTTCCGGTATCTGTTTCCAGGTCCTCATTCGGAAAATAACGATCTGATTTTTTTCCCTTACTGGCGGTTCAAGGGTACCGTCTTTTCATGCGTTTCCGACGGAATCCGCCACCGATTTATCGATGTCAGTCATCAGGCCCTTCCGTCTCAATGTTTTCCGGTTTCAATCGGCCTGCGCAGTCAGGCGCTGAAAATGCAGTTTGTTTTGCCGGAATCATCCGGCCGCTTCATTCCGCCGCATTTGCCCTTTTCCAGTGTATTGTCTGTTTTCGAGGATCGCTTGAAGGCGACCCTTCCAAAGCCTGTTTTCCATCAGGCATTTATCGGCGATTCCTTCAGCCTGATTTATTCACCTTTTTTCATAAAAGACAAAGTATATGACGGTTTGCTGAATCAACCGGTTTCATCCGAACCGCCGGAGGATTTGGACGCCTGGCTTTCTTCGGCCAAACCGCCCTCGAAAAATATCCGATTCGTTCCGGCCCTGTGCCCAAGCTGCGGCTGGGACTTGGACGGTCATCGGAATTCAATGATATTCACCTGTAAGAATTGCCATTCGGTTTGGCGGACGGACAAAAATGGATTAAAAAAAATGAAATTCGCATTTATTTACGAACCGGGAGACAATATCATTTATCTGCCTTTCTGGAGAATTACGGCCGATATCGAGGGAATCCGGCTCCAATCTTATGCGGACCTGGTCAAGCTTGCCAATCTGCCCAAAGCCTGTCAAAACAGTTGGAAAGATATTCCATTCAGCTTTTGGGTTCCGGGGTTCAAAGTCCGCCCGCAGACCTTTATCCGTATTTCCCAGAATATCACCCTTGGGCAACCCAATGAAAAACTGATCCGGGAACTCCCGAATGCAGCCATTCATCCGGTAACTCTTCCGGTTGAAGAGGCGGTTCAAAGCCTGAAAATCCATCTTGCCGGTTTTATGAAACCCCGAAAACTCCTTTCATCAATGTTAGAAGAAATAAAAATAAAACCAAAAACCGATTTACTGGTTTATATACCGTTTCTCCAAACCGCTCATGAACTGATTCAGCCACGATTTCAACTGGCGCTGAACAAGAACCAGTTGGCGTTGGCCTGGAATTTATAAACAAACAATTAAGCATTCAATCATAATGTAAAAACATATTAATTAAACAATAACATGAAGTAAATCGTTGAAAAACTCACGTCTATAATCTTTCCGCTATTGGTTTCAAAACCTTCCGTCCGGTTTACAATCAAGACGAGGCAAGGCATTTAACATCCCTGATATGCGGCGTGTTTTGAGGATTGTCTGACTCCGACATGGAGATCCGAGCAGAGAGCAGGTTCCGGAATCCGTCCCAACAGCCCTCATTTCAAACTTTCTTCACGGCTTTTCAGACCATTCCGACGGCAGGCACTCCAAGCGTTTCCAAGTCCGTAACTTTTTATATCAATTCCATCTCATAACCCGCCTCGCGCAAAACACGGACGATTTCAGTTATATGGGAACCTCCCCGGGTTTCCAGTTCCAACTCGACACGTGTGACACATATCGGCAAATCCCTGGCATGTCGATCATGGAAGATATGAAGGACATTGGCCTTCAAACCGGCAATCCGTGTCAGCAGTTTGGCCAGGGATCCGGGAACATCTTCCAGACATATCCGAAATCGCATGATCCGCTCATGTTTTAAAAGTCCTTGATTGACAATCCGATCCAGTAGCGGACTGTCCAGATTGCCTCCACTGATCAGCAAGACCACATTGCACCCTCGAGGCACATCAAGGGAACCATTTAAAAGTGCGGCCAAAGGAACCGCCCCGGCACCTTCAGCCAGTATTTTTTTCCGTTCCAGCAACAACAGAATCGCCGCGGCGATCGGTTCTTCCTCTACCAGAACCAGTTGATCGACGGTTTTTTCCATGATACCAAAATTTATTTCACCTACCTGTTTGACGGTGATGCCATCGGCGAGAGAAGGCTTCGATTTCACTTCCGTGACCTTCCCCGCCTTTCTGGATTCATAAGCAGAAGGACAGGCAGATGCTTGAATTCCGATAATTTTCACCCCCGGTTTAATGTCTTTTGCAACCGACGCAACTCCTGAAATGAGACCGCCGCCTCCGACAGGCACTAGAATCATATCCGTGGCGCTTAAATCCTCCAGAATTTCCAACCCGATTGTCCCCTGTCCCGCGATAATATCCGGATCATCATACGGATGGATAAAAATCTTTCCTTCCCGGGCAATCTCACGGGCTCTTTCAAGGCTTTCCTTCAGGCTTCGGCCGGCAAGGATCACCTGCCCGCCGTAATTTCGTGTTGCTTCCTGCTTGCTGATGGAAGCCCATTCCGGCATCACGATCGTTGCAGAAACTCCTGCTTCCCTGGCGGCAAGGGCAACTCCCTGGGCGTGATTTCCAGCGGATGCCGCCACAACACCCCCTGCGCCGATTTCCTCGAAACGCATGCGCATCTTGTAAGTAGCGCCTCTGATCTTAAAAGAGCCTGTCTTCTGCAGGTTTTCAAGTTTGAGATAGATTTCCGCACCGAACATATGACTGAGAGTAGGCGAATAAACCAGCGGGGTTCGAATAACGTTTCCCTCAAGCAGCTTTGCGGCTTGTTTGAACGTTTCCATAGAAATCATATGAAACCTCTTCGGTATTTCCTTTACGGCAAAAAAATCTCCGGTATCGCCGGGACTCATTTGTTTTGCACTCCGCCCGGACGGCCGTTCTCCCCGATCCTGTCGAAAAAAACGCATGGATC
>JAHDSC010000115.1 GCA_018432925.1 Desulfobacterales bacterium
GTTGAAAAACTGCGCCTGAGGCCGCCATTCAGCGTTGCGGGGCTCTCGCCAATGCTCACATATGCTTGAATATGCTGCGCTTGTCGTATCGCCGCGCGCCTTGCCTGACGGCCTGATTCTTGTTTTTCAACACCCTGTTAATAGCCATGCTCCGGTTTGGAGAACGGAAGGCTCCTTTCGGATCCGAACGGCCCGGCTGAAATCAAGCGCCCCATGTTTTTCTCTTTTTCCTCAATCCCCTTTGAAATCAACAATTTTTTGCCGCGATTCACGCCGTCTTCGATTACTTTTTGATCCGTGTTTGCCACTCGCCTACTGAAGCATGCGGTATGCGGATACCGGTATTTCATATATTCCCGCAGCAAGGGATCTTTCATCTCAATGAGCGCGGATTTTGAGATTTCATTTTTCAGGCCTTCGTGCCGGCACTCAAGTTTCGATCGGAATCCCCGCACGACGCCCGCTGCAAAATCCGTTCGGCGGTAACGGCTCAATCGCCCCCCTTCATTGTATTCAATCCACTGGGAATGAATGAAGTTTTTCATGCAGGAATATACATAATCGGCGATTTGAACGTTCCCGGCGGTTCCGCTGATCTCCAGCACCCTTCCCATCCGCCCTTTTTCCAGCACATAGGCGGAAATCCATATCCCTTGAACAAAATAAAAATCCTGCAGTAAACCTGCAATGCGGTATTCATCCCGGGTATGACGGAGGGCGGGCGCACCGATCACCCGGCTTCGAAAATTTCGCGCGGTCTCATTGGAAATCAGGGTAATATTGTATTTCAGGATCAGCTCATGGGCCTTGGCCATGGCGGCTTCGGCTTCGTGAGGATTCCGGCTTCCGGCAAGAGCCATGAGCTTTTTGACACGAAGCAGGATTTTATCCTCCGCGCGGAAATTTTCAGACGGGGAATGATCACCCATGCACCCGTAATTTTTCGATGCCGCCGGATCGGCACGAAGAAGTCGACAAGCCTCCTGAAAGGCCGGACCATGCGGCGTCTCTCCTTCCGCACCGAGCACCGTTTCCGCAAACTGATGGGCCGTTTCATGCAAAAGAACTTCACGAACCGCGCCCCAGGAACAATTCAAAACAAAATCCCGGCTCAGGCAGATTTCATGCTTTTCACCGGACCAGCAGCCCAGTTTCTTTTTCAGGTTCCAAAGACTGAACAAGGGCTTTTTCATTAATTGCCGGTGGCGGGGGCTCAAAACATAAAGGGCGTTTTCCCATTCGGAGGCGAGTCCGTGAAGAATCCGACGCTCGAGTTCTTCCTGAACGATTATTTTTTTTGATTTTTTCATTTTCAAAATCGGTCGGTTCCGCATGATGAATTCTAATCTTCCATAAAAAGCGAGATCCCCTTCAAGATTCGGCATGACCATGAAAAGGCGCCTTTTACAGCACTTATACCTTGCAGAAAATTTTATCAACAAGGCTTTTACCTAAAAATTTCAGAGGTTACAAAATTTCCGGCTTTTCCTGAAACCGGATCCCCGTAAAGGCCCTGTTTTTGCTTTGACACGCCATGAACTTTCTGCAATATTTTGATGTTTTTGAATCGAAAGA
>JAHDSC010000142.1 GCA_018432925.1 Desulfobacterales bacterium
CATAAAAGAAATGGCCCGGATTTTTATGCCGGAAACGACCTATATAAATTATTTCATATGCTTACCAGATGTAATTGATAGTCATAAATGGTAGATTTTGGTAATTATGAATTTATATTTCATTAATCCCTTGACTCAAAATAACAGTTATGGTTTTTATATGTTATTTTAAACCAATGTCAGAGTTGCAGATGGATGCTGTTATCTCGCGTGCGGCTTCGGCTTGAAGCCGCCGTCGGGAAAGCAACAGGGGAAGATTCTTTTTTTTCAATAATTTTCATTTATTGGGAGGGTAATGATGAGATACTTGGTTGCGTTCTGTATCGTATGTTTTGCCGTGGCAAATGGTTTTGCCGCCGACCTGATGATTTTCAGCGGTGCCGGTTTGATTAAACCGATGGAAGAGATGAGGCATAATTTCGAGCAAAAACATAACATCCGCACCGATGTTCACTATGGCGGTTCGGGGGAGATTTTTGCATGCCTCGCGGCGGGTCAGCCGGCCGACGTATTCATTCCAGGGGCTGAAAAATACACCGATGATGCGCTGAAGAATGGTTGGGTCATAAAAGAAACCATCCATAAACTGGTTCTTCATGAACCGATTATTGTCGTGCCGATGGGAAATCCGGCAAATGTGAACGGATTGATGGATCTGACCCGTCCGGGCGTGAAAGTCGCCGTCGGCGATCCGAAGGCTCCGGCCATCGGCCGAGTGACAAAGCAGATTTTTGAGAAAAACGGGATCAGCGAGAAAATCAATCCCAACATTACGGTTCTGGCTCCAACGGTTAATCAACTTCTGATTTATGTGGCACTCCGGCAGGTCGATGCGTCCATCATCTGGAAGGATTTGACTTCATGGGCCGAAGAAAAGGGCAAACTGGAGGTGGTTCCCATCCCCAAGGAAAAAAACATTATCCAGACCATTCCGACGGCGGTTTGCACCAATGCGCCCAATAAGGAACTGGCCGTGAAATTTAATGATTATATCGCCTCGGAAGAGGGGATGAAAATCTGGACAAAATGGGGATACGAGCCTTGCGGAAAATAAGCTTTTTCCATCTGAGCTTTCTATCGGTTACATTTTTTATTACCCTTCTGCTGCTCCTTGCGATCGGTTCTCTTTTCTTTGTTCCCAGCTGGGAGGATGTGGCTCAGAATATCTGGAGCCCGGAGATGCGGTATTCCCTCCGGCTTTCTCTGATCACCGGATTTATTTCCACCGCTCTTGTCATGCTGTTTGCGCTTCCGATCGGCTACGCCCTGTCCCGCTTCCATTTCTGGGGCAAGGGGTTTGTAAAAACCATTACCGATATGCCTGTTGCCTTTCCCGAACTGGTTCTGGGCCTCTGTCTGCTTCTGGTTTTCGGCAGCACCTTTGTGGGGGATTTTTTAAATTCTATCGGCTTGAATTTTGTGTTTACCCGAAAAGGGGTGGCCGCCGCCCAGTTTTTTACCGCCCTGCCTTATGCCATTCGCATCATGAAATCCACCTTTGACTATATCGATCCAAGAATGGAATTCATTTCGCGAAGCCTGGGATATTCTCAATTCGAGACCTTTTTCAATGTTTCCCTGCCGCTGGCAAAAAACGGAATTTTAGCTTCCACGGTGATTTCCTTTGCCCGTTGTATCGGCACATTCGGCACGGTTTTAATTCTGGCCGGAGGCTCCTATATGAAAACAGAGGTGCTCCCGATTACGCTTTACCTGAATATTTCTTATGGAAACATGGGAATGGCGCTGACCAGCGGTATCGTATTGATGGTGGTATCCTTTCTGGCAATCTTTATTTTTGAAAAAACCGAGGTGGGATTTTGAGCTTTTTGAAGATCGAGGACCTGCACCTGAACCTTGGGGAATTTTTTTTGCAGGAGATATTCATAACCCTGCAGCAAGGAGATTATCTTGCGGTTATCGGTCCGACGGGCGCGGGCAAAACCCTTTTGCTGGAAAGCATTATCGGTTTCTGGAAGCCGGATCGGGGGCGGATTCATCTGGTGGGCAAGGATATCACCGATGAGCTGCCGGAGAAGCGCCGGATTGGCATCGTATATCAGGACTACGCCCTTTTGCCTCATTTTACCGTCTATGAAAACATCGCCTATGGACTGAAGAAAAAAGAAAAGGAAAAGAAGCGGATTCGTGAAAAAGTGAACCGGATGGCCGCCGCGTTGCAGATCGATCATCTTTTGCACCGGACGCCGACCACCCTTTCCGGAGGAGAACAGCAGCGGGTGGCACTTGCCCGGGCCCTTATCGTGGAGCCCAAACTGCTGCTGATGGACGAACCGTTGTCGGCACTGGATCCGCAAACCCGAAGGGAAGCCAGAAGCCTGCTTCGGAAAATCATTTCCGGAAGCCATACCACCGTCATTCACATAACCCATGACCTGGATGACGCATGGGCGCTGGCCAACAAAGTGGCGATTTTCAAAGACGGAAAAATGATGCAGTTCGGATTACTGCAGGACGTGTTTCATTGTCCGACAAACCGATTCGTTGCCGATTTCGTGGGGGCAACGCTGCTGGAAGGAAAGGTGGAGGAAAGAAAAGAAGGATTCACCATCATCCATGTGGATGACTTTCATCTGGTGAGCCTGGACGAATCGACGATAGGGGAAAGCGTCCGGGTCGCGATTCGCCCCGAAAACATTGTTGTCTGCAAAAGCATACCAAAGGATATCTCGGCGCAAAACATAATCCGGGCGAAAGTGGAGGAGATCCTCAGTGAAGGGACGACATGCGTGCTGTGTCTGAAGGCGAATCACACAGCATTCAGTGTTTTTGTTGCAAACAACGCGGTGGAGCGTTTGGACCTGAAGCAAAATGATGCCGTTTATGCCGTTATCAAGGCATCAAACGTCCGAATCGTTTAGCACCCATTTCGAAGTCGAATATAATCGCCGGCATCGCATGCGATGATTGTCGGCATTGGGGTTTAACTCTAAAAATTCAAAACAGGGAGGAATTGAACGTGAATTCAGAAACAAAAATTGCACGCCGAGATTTCCTGAAAAAAACGGGTTCGGTTTCACTGGCCGCTGCCGCTTCCACGTTGGCAGGAGTTTCTTTGACCGGTGCCGGGGAAAAAAGCAAGGAAGAAATCATAGCGGAGTATTGGGCGAAGAAACAAAAGCAGTATGAAGCGGAGGAAAATAAATTTAGAACAGAATATAAGGCCTTCGATTCACCCCCTCGCTATATTTACCGGGGAACCGATTGGTCCGATGACAAAGCGACATTTTATGCGCCGCTGCAGGAAGACTGCGAATATCTCCCGGAATTTCAATCGATTTTTACGGAAGGGACCGCCGGACAGTACTTCAAATATACCCTGAAATTCGGTATGAAGGACATCATCCGGTTTCATGGACATTCCTGTGAAGCCTTGTATTATACGGCTGCCATCTGTCGCCTGATTTGCGACCGGATGTTTCCGGAAAAGGTTATCGACAGAACTCTTTTACGAGGAATCGGCGGGATATCTCCATGAATTGCCGATTCGATCGCCTATATTACGGGCGGAAGGTTTCAGTTTGGAACCTTGAATATTGATCCGAGCTTAGGTCATGCGGTGGTGCTTCAGAGAATGGATACCCAAGAAACCTGGATAGGGGCCTGGAAAGATGGAATTCAATCGTGGAACTCCGTAAAGATATTCGGAACCCCCAACAAAGCCAATCCATTACCCCATAAAAAGTGGTCGGCCTGGAA
Source organism: Desulfobacterales bacterium (assembly GCA_018432925.1). Classification (GTDB taxonomy): domain Bacteria; phylum Desulfobacterota; class Desulfobacteria; order Desulfobacterales; family JAHDSC01; genus JAHDSC01. The sequence goes on from JAHDSC010000142.1 coordinate 3,721, forward strand.
AAATGAGCCGGAGACGCCGGTGGAGCAGTTAAAAGACTGCAGAATAAAATGGGAATACGACAAGCCGGAGCTTCTTCAAAGGCTCAGGGACATAAAAGACAATTTGAAATACCTTCCCGAAGGGCAAAAGCCCACCATCGATCCCAACAAGATTCGGGAGGAATTTACGTGGCTTCAATACCGGCACCTGCGGGAAGTTTTCAAACATCCGTTAGAGGAAAGCTTCCAGATCAAACGGGTGCCGAACTATAAATGGGAATACCCGCACACAGAGCCGATGTGGGTTCCCAGACTGGACCAGATCGCGAAGTGGGCCCCTTTTATGCCGCACCCGGAAAAGATGTAATATTTGTATGTTTGACAATTAAAACTTAATGTGTTACTTTAAAAGCGCCTCAGGCATGATAAATGAGAAAACTTGAGGCAAATCGTTCTCCTCCTTTTCAACTCCAAGAGAAAAAGCCGGGCGCTCCGGGTGTTCGGCTTTTTCTGTTTCGAATGGGTTTCAAACCTTCGCTTGCGCCCGGTCTCTGTGTTGAAAAAATGCATTCAATATCCAAAATATGCAATGAGTTCGTCCGGTTGAAACCCCGCCCCCGTTCGGCGGTACACCTGCAGGCAGGTTTTGAAGCGATGAACCATTGAGATGGATGAGGCCGGATGATCGGGCCGTGCGGAATGAAAAATTAAAAAAGGGCCGACAAGTCATCGAGTTTACTTGAAAGCCCTTTGTTTTCGACTGGAGGCGGCAACCAGATTCGAACTGGTGAATAACGGTTTTGCAGACCGCTGCCTTACCACTTGGCTATGCCGCCAAAAAAATGGAGCGGGAAACGGGATTTGAACCCGCGACTTCGACCTTGGCAAGGTCGCACTCTACCACTGAGTTATTCCCGCTCGGAAAATAGACCAAAATTTCTATCGATTAAATAAGTTTTTGTCAATAAAAAAGTCAGGACAGAAAGAGTTTCCGGAATCGAATAAAATAGTCCGCCCCGGACCATACCGTAAACAGCAACGCTCCCCATAAAAAAAAGGATCCGATGGCATGCAAATCGATTCCAAAGTACGGATAATGAAACAACAGCGGAATAATGGATGCGATTTGAAATCCCGTTTTGTATTTTCCGAGCCAGGACGCGGAAACATCCTTTCCCTTCTGGATAATAATGTTGCGTAATCCGTTTACGGCAAGTTCGCGCCCGATGATGATACAAACGATCCATGCGGGGACCCAACCGAGAGAAGAAATCATGATGAACGCCGAAGAAACCAGCAGCTTGTCGGCCAGCGGATCCATGATTTTTCCGAAATTGGATACCAGGCCTCTTCGCCTGGCATAGTAGCCATCCAGGTAATCCGTGATTGCCGCGGCACTGAATAAAAGAGCGGCAAAAAACGTAGAAACCCGGTTTGGAAATAAAAGCAGGATCACAATCGCCGGTACGGCTCCGATACGATAGAGTGTCAGGCTGTTGGGATGCGTCAATATTTCTTTGATTTGCCTGCCTGTGATCATTCTTCCATCATTTCATTGCTTCCATGAAATCCGCCACGTGTCGTTTTCCCGTGGCTTTCGAGCAATAATTGGGCGATTAAAAACTATTGATCCGTGATTCAATAAACCGTTCCCTACATTTTTTACGGCAAAAATACAAATCTTTTTCCTCAATTTTCAAGAGGAGACCGTCTTTTTCGGGAAAATATATTGCGTAATACGGAGCCCCGGCCATTTGATCATCGTCCTTCCCGGGCGTTTTATCCCGGGGGGATTTCCTCCGGGCTACATGTCGGGCAATACCGCCGGCTTCCGTTTTCCTTAACGCGTGTATGAGAAGGCGGAGATAATTAATCATCGCATCGGATCCGGATTATCTTCTGTTCATTGCCATCCAGGCAATGCAGCAGATATTGCATGTTCTGTTTTAAGACCGGATGTACCTTTTGAGGGTCTATATCACAGATCGGTTTTAACACAAAGCGCCTTTTGTGCATTCTGGGGTGGGGCAATACCAATCGGTGGGAATTCACGACACAGTCATCGTAGATCAGCATGTCCAGATCCAGGATGCGGGGGCCGAACCTTATGGAGTCGTCGGTTCGTCCGGCATCCCGTTCAATCGACCGGAGACGGTCCAGAAGTTGAAACGGAGTAAGAGCGGTTTTAATTTTTACCACGGAATTCACGAACCACTCCTGATCTTTGAAGTCAACCGGTTCGGTCATATAAAAGGGGGACTGACGGATGAATGTCTCGGTTTCCGAGCTGATGAGCGCGTCAACACCCTTTTTGCAGTTCATGCATTTGTTCCCGACGTTGGAACCGACCGAGATGTATACCGTATGGATTTTCGTTCCTTTCGATAAATCATCTTTCCGTGGTCGATTTTCAGGTGGAACCCCATCCTTCACCGGTACGCATCCTCCCATAGATCGCCTTTGTAAATCATGCGGGCGTTTCCTTCCAGATGAATTCCGGAAAATTGATCGTTTTCTTTCATGAAATGTACCGTCAGATATTCACCGCTTCGTGTCAGAACATTTACAGGCGACGGGTTGTTGAATTTATAAGCGGTGATCAGGGCGGCCGCGACCGATCCCGTACCGCAGGCGAGGGTTTCGTCTTCAACACCGCGTTCGTAGGTTCTGTTTATCAAGATGCCGTCATTTCGGAGGGATACGAAGTTAACATTTGTTCCGGCGGGCGCATACGTCGGATGAAAACGGATTTCCCTGCCCAATCCAAAGACATCGACCGGATCGATATCTTTCACCTCAATCACCACATGGGGGACGCCGGTATTGATACTGCTGACGGTCAGGGGACCGCCTTTCAGTCGAATCGTATAATCCATCCTCATATCCAGCGGATCCGTCATTCCGATTTTTACGCGGTGATCGGTAATCTGCGCGGAGATAACGCCCGCATCGGTTTCAAAAGACATGCGGGTGCCGGCGATACCGTTGATATACGCAAAACGGGCCGCGCACCGGGCGCCGTTTCCGCACATTTCGACCCGGCTTCCGTCGGAATTATAAAATCGCCATTTGAAATCGACCGTGTCGGAATTTTCAATCAGTATGAATCCGTCCGCGCCCACCGACATTTTTCTTCGACATACCTTTGCGATGAAATCGGATAAATTTTTTTCATCGACGACCTTGTTTCGGTTATCGATAATGATAAAATCGTTGCCGCTCCCGCTGGCCTTGAAAAAAGTAATCGGATTCATCCGCTATTATTCCTTTCCGGTTGCATGTATTTCTGAATATGGAATCGAAGCGGCGGCTTGCAAAGCGATCCCGTGATGCGATGCCGGTTTTGCCGATTCGTGTTTCCGAAGCCGGAATAAAGGCCGGCCTCCCCATCGACAACAAATCCGTCCGGTGAAAAAGGGGATTATCGCGGAACCTCTCGAGTCGATCCCTCATCTAAAAAAGTTCTTCATGATTCGGTCAGAAAAGCCGGGACGGACTCGCCGGCAATCAGATCCTCGTATTTCTGGCGAGCCCGGATCGTCTCAAACCGGGCGTCCTTAACCATAATCTCCGGCACCCTCGGCCTCGAGCAATAGTTGGATGACATTACAAACCCGTACGCACCCGCGCTCATTACCGCGAGCAAATCCCCCCTCCGTACATCGGTTGTCTTCCGGTCTAATGCCAAAAAATCCCCGCTTTCGCAGATCGGACCCACAACGTCCGCAATGATGGAAACTCCTTCGGACTTGACTACCGGTTGAATCGCATGAAACGCTTTGTACATGGACGGGCGCACCAGGTCGTTCATGCCCGCGTCAACAATGATAAATTCCTTGGTTTTGCTCGACTTCCGGTAAAGAACGCGAGTAACCAGGATTCCGGCGTTACCGACGATCACTCTTCCGGGTTCCAGAATCAGTTCAAGGTTCATCCCCTGGAGGGATTGGACGATGGTCTCGGCATAGTCGTTGGGATGGGGCGGGAGTTCATCCTCATAAGTGATGCCGAGGCCGCCTCCCAGATTGATGGTCTGGATCCGGATTCCCATGGCACGGATTTCATCGATCAAAATTCGCAGGCTTTTCAGGGCGTCCTCAAACGGCTTCACCTCCGTTATCTGGGATCCGATATGGCAATCGATACCGATCACCTCGATGTTTTTGAGTCGGCTTGCCATTCGGTAGCCTTCGATCGAGGTGGCGATATCGATACCGAACTTGTTTTTATTCAGACCGGTTGAAATATACGGATGGGTTTTCGGATCCACGTCCGGATTTACACGGATGGCGATCGGCGCTTTTTTTTCGAGTATCCCGGCTCTCTGATCGATCACCTGGAGCTCTTCGATCGATTCGACGTTGAACATCCGGATGCCCGTTTTGAGGGCGTAGTCGATTTCATC
>JAHDSC010000163.1 GCA_018432925.1 Desulfobacterales bacterium
CATATGCTTGATATGCTGCGCTTGTCGCTTCGCCGCGCGCCTTGCCTGACGGCCTGATTCTTGTTTTTCAACACCCTGTTAAAGACGATTCTAAAATCTTATCGCGATCCGGTTATTAACCCGTTGATTACAAGCCATCAAAAGGCGGCGCATAAAACCAACAACCGCCTGTGGGCAATCGCCCGAATTTCATCAATTCAGCGAGGCAAGCCGGAAAATGTGTAAAACGCCTGGGCATACGAACAGAGGGGCATGATTGATTTTCAACCATTCAGGCAGGGTGAAAAGTGTAAGACGAAAGGCAAACGGTATACTACCGGTCATACGGTTTTACCTTTAACCCTATGCTTTTTCCTTGGCGATCGACATGCCTCGGCCGTCTGTGCAAGCAATGAACACAGGGGGGTTCCGAAGACCGATGCCGGCTATGTTGAAATTTTCGAAAAATCGGCAAATACTTCAAACAAACCGGAAACATGGCTTAACAGGTTAAGCCGGTTTTGCCGCAAGTCCGCATCTTCCGCCATTACCATGACCCCCTCGAAAAAAGCATCTACCGGATTCCGCAAAGATGCGATGTCATGAAGGGCCCGGTCAAACAAACCTTTTTCCAGATCGTCGGCCACTTTCTTTTTGACTACCTTAAAGGCTTCGTACAGAACCGATTCGCTTTCATGTTGAAACAGATTTTCATTGATATCACCGGCCTGAAACCGGGCGGCTTTTTTTATAATATTGACAACTCGTTTGAAGGCAACCGCCAGCGGTTCAAAATCGGGCTCGGATTTAAGCGTTTCCAATGCACGAACTCTTTTCCAGACATCGGGGACATGATCTACCGAAACATCAACTACCGCTGCGATGGCATCTTTTGAATATCCATCTTCAGCCAGAAGATAAGCCATCCGATTTTTTAAAAAACCGCGGACCTTATCGGCCGTCTCCTGAATTTTTTGGCCGTTTCGTTCCCCAAAAAGCTTCAAGTTCTTTTCAATGAGACCGTTTAAGGAGAAAGAAAATTCTTTTTCAAGCATGATCTGAACAATGCCGATTCCCTGGCGCCGAAGAGCATATGGGTCCGAAACTCCCGTGGGAATCAAACCAACGCTGAAACATCCGCAAATCGAATCCATTTTATCGGCGATCGCAAGGATCGCACCGGGAATTGTTTCAGGAAGCGGCCCCCCGGAATAGGCGGGCCGGTAGTGTTCCTCGATGGCAACGGCCACCGGTTCGGGTACACCGGATGCAAGGGCGTAATGTCTCCCCATAACACCTTGAAGTTTCGGAAACTCAACTACAACCTGACTGACAAGATCCGCTTTGCAAAGCCCGGCTGCCTCAGAGACCTGTTGTTTCAGGGCACCGGAATTCTTCTCAACAGCCTCCGCCAAAAATACCGCGATCTCCCGGATTCGCATCACTTTTTCATATACAGACCCGAGACTTGCCTGGAAAAGAACTCCTTTCAGCTTTTCAAGCCTGCTTTCAAGCGACTCATCCAGATCGCTTTTATAAAAAAACCGGGCATCTTCCAACCGGGCTCTCAAAACCCTTTCATGCCCCTTTGCCACAAGTGCCATGTCATTGGCCAGCGTATTGTTCACTGCAATGAAGCAAGGCATCAGATCGTCATTTTCATCAATCACCGCGAAATATTTCTGATGTTCACGCATGGCGGTAATCAGTACTTCACGGGGAAGCTCAAGAAATTTGCCGTCAAATTTTCCCGCCGCAACGGCCGGATACTCCACCAGATTGTTGACGATATCAACGAGTTCATTATCCGGAAGTACCCTGCCGCCGAGGTTGCGGGCGGCTTTCGAAATATCTTTTTCAATGATCTTCTTCCGTTCCTCCATGTCAACGAATACGTTTGCGGTGCGCAGTCTTTCGACATAATCAGCCGGCTCGACAATCTTGATCCTGCCGGGGCTCATAAATCGATGACCGGACACATATCTCCCGCTTCGGATATTTCCTACAGCAAACGAAATTACATTTTTTCCTAAAAGAGCTGCGACAGAGTGTATCGGCCTTGCGAAATGAATATCAAAATCACCCCACCGCATGGTCTTGGGAAACGATAGCGACAGAATCACTTCAGGAAGAATGACACGGAGAAGGGCTTTAGTGGTCAGGCCCTTCTCTGCTTTTATTGCGCAAAGATACGCCCCTTTTTCGGTCTCTTTAATTCTTAAATCGTTCACGGAAATACCGATCTTCTCGGCAAATTTTTCGGCTGCCATCGTGGGACGACCGGTTTCATCATATCCGACCCTTTGGGGAGGACCGATAACCTCCTCCGTCAGGGATTCCTGCCTTTTTGCCACCTGTTCGACTTCCACCGCAAGCCTTCGCGGCGTCCCATAAACTCGGGCTTCGCCGTGTTCAATGCGGGCTTCCCTCAACCTTTGGGTAAGCAATGATGAAAAGGCGTTTAATGCCGGCTGAATGTAGCCCGCCGGAATCTCCTCCGTTCCTATCTCGACCAATAAGCTATCCATGTCTACCTCTGTATCGTTGCTGGAAATCAGGAATTCAAAGTATCAAAATGAAATTTTCAGCGAAAGGGAATCATCTTCTTCGCACACCGTAACCGAACCGTTCCCAAAATACGAAGTGCTACTTCCATTTTTGAATCATAGGAAACCCCATTGCTTCTCTTTGCTTCAAATATGCTTCCGCGCAGCTCCTGGCAAGATTTCTGATCCGCGTAATATAACCGGTTCTTTCGGTAACGCTGATGGCGCCTCGGGCATCGAGGAGGTTGAACGTGTGTGAACATTTCAAGCAAAATTCGTAGGCCGGAAGAACCAGGGACGATTGAATGATCCGATGGGCTTCTCTTTCGTACTGGTTGAAAAAATCCAGCAGGGTATTTACATCGGACTGTTCAAAATTGTAAATGGATTGTTCAACTTCCTGCTGATGATGAACGTCGCCATAACTGATCCGGTCGTTCCATTTCAGATCATACACATTATCGATCCCCTGCAGGTACATGGCAATCCGTTCCATACCGTAAGTAATTTCAACCGATACCGGTTTCAATTCAATGCTGCCGGCCAGCTGAAAATAAGTAAACTGGGTGATTTCCATTCCATCCAGCCAGACTTCCCATCCGAGACCGGAGGCACCGAGTGTGGGGGATTCCCAATCATCCTCCACGAATCGGATGTCGTGATCAAGCGGATCAATGCCAAGTATTCTCAAGCTCTGCAGGTATTTTTCCTGGACATCCATGGGAGAGGGTTTGAGTATGACCTGAAACTGATAGTAATGCTGCAACCGGTTCGGGTTCTCGCCATAGCGTCCATCGGTCGGCCGCCTGGAAGGCTGCACATAAGCCACATTCCATGGTTCGGGGCCCAGCGCCCGTAAAAGGGTAGCCGGATGAAAAGTCCCGGCTCCGACTTCCATATCATAGGGTTGAACTAAAATGCATCCCTTGCGCGACCAGAATTTCTGTAGCGACAATATCACGTCCTGAAAATTCATTTTCTTATCCTATATTCGTTGTCCGTTGCCATGTTGTCTCTTCCAATATTCAGGCGGCGGCCATTTCGACGGCCGGTCCGGTTTTTAGGAGATCTTCAGCCCTCCGCCATCGATTTTCACATCCAGCAGACATGCCTCCTTTCTGCCGGAAAGCACGTTTATCCAAGCATTTTTTAGCCGTCCGATATCCGCCGTCTCACCCATCGCCCATATACAGCCCCCGCCGCCGGCACCCGTAAATCTTGCCCCGCATTTGTTTTCAAGAGCGGAATCGACCAGTTTTTCTCCCATCTCATCGAGCACATCGGGTGTCATCTCCCGCCGAACAGCCACTTCCCTGGTCATGAAACCGCGGGCCTCTTTATAGTTACCCGCTTTCAGGGCACGAACAAAATTTTTTGTACATCGGACGATTTCAACCCATCGCTCGCGGTTTTGTCCGGAAATAAACTGCTGCACCCATCGGCCGTTAATATTTTTTGACTCATGCGGAATTCCACAGTAAGCCAACAGCAAATGCTCTTCAAGCTCTCGATAGGACGGTTTTCCGACAAGGGTCTCTTTTCTGAAAGAGGATTCACCAAACCTTCTCTGCCAGTACCATGCATGGGCCCCGCCATATGAGGCGGCAAGTTGATCCTGCAACCCGCAGGGCACGCCCGCCACACTCCCCTCCAGATCATGGGCAAGCATGGCGATCTTCCGCCTGGAAAGAGGCGGCATGTTTTCTCTTTTCTCCAGAACCTTCGAAAATGCCGCAACCAGTGCAACCGCAGCCGCGGAGGATCCACCCAGAGCGCTTCTCGGCGGCGATGAGGATTCAATGGCGATATGGACTCCATCCACCCGGAAATAAGCCGCGATAGCAAACATAAGGCCCAGCGGATGGTTAAAAGGAGCGTCCCGCAGTGAATATTCCGCGGCCTCAAACCCTTTGGAAGAAACCTTTACAACACCCGAACGGTAGGGGAAAAGTCGCACTCGGGTTCTCAATTCAATTGCGATGTTGGCGGTACAGGGGTCCAGGTATCGCAGCGGAAAATAAAAGGTATTGATATCCAGCGTTCCACCCATGTCGATTCTGCATGGAGCGGAAACCTCCACCAGCGGAAATTCCGGACAATGTTTGAAATGATGCGGCATACTCACAAAATTTTCATCTGAAAATCAAACCCGTTTCCCATCGCATTTCGATTCCTCCGAAGCGCGATGAAAATTCCCGGTTTTGTATCTCGATTCCTTGATATCTGCTATCGGCGGATCTCACGTAAAAATTTCAGGCTGCGAGGCTCCTTCTCCAGGTGATAAGGCACAAACGCCTCTAAAAAATCCAGCCCTTCCTTCGCTCCCCGCGGTGTAAATCGCATTCTTCCGGCTTTTTTTAAGTCACCGTCCCCGATCCATAAAAGCTGCTTAAGAGTTCCCTTTGAGAGAGATATTCGTCTCAATAAGCCGGAGCCGCAATCTTCGCATACAATACCGCCCCGGCCGAGATCGAAGATCACCCTTTCTTTTCCCCGACTTTCAATTTCACACTTGCAAACGCTGCAGTGCGTCAAGTTCGGGCACAGGCCGGATATTTTCATGAATCTCATCTGAAAAAGAATGCTTAATGCCTCTTCGGGGATATGGCCGAGATCCAGTTCTTCCAAAACATATTGAAACAGGTGGTAAAGCTGAACCTGTTTCTGACCATTTTCCATCCATCCATCAATCAACTCCGCCCAGTAGCTGGCGTAGGCTGTTTTTTTTACATCGCCCCGAATCCTGAAGAAAGGATGTGTCAGTGTCGCTTCCTGTATTACGGGAAGCCCGTTTCCCCGGCCGGTTGTGCATACCATCCGTAAAATGGAAAATAGTTCCAGGATACCCGAAAATCGTTTAACGCTTTTTTTTGCGGCTTTTGCAATAATCGGAATCTTTCCTCTGTTTAACGTGAAAAATGTAATGATCAGATCATAGTCTCCATGATCGATCCGGCGAAGCATGATAGCGGAAGTGGAAAAATTCGGCATCGGCTTATATACCCAGAAGGGCGGTGGCAATCTCAAAGTAGAAAAATACGCTGATAATGTCGATCGCTGTGGTCACGAAAGGCCCCGTTGCGACTGCCGGGTCGATATTGACCCTTGCGAACAGCATCGGCACCAACGATCCTACCAGAGCTGCGATCGACATGGAAGAAAGCACCGCAAGTCCGACGGACAGGGCAAGCCATCCGGTGTCGAACCGGAAGTGAGCCACGGCACCGATGATGACCCCGTAAATCACGCCAAGGATGCCCCCGACGGCAAGCTCCTTGAAAACAACGATCCAGATATCTCTGACGTTGATCCGTCCCGTCGCGATACCGCGCACCACAATGGTGGAGGACTGAGTACCGATATTTCCGCCCATCCCCATGATAACCGGGATGAACGCGGCAAGATACGCAAACCGGCTCAAACTGCCTTCAAAATATCCAATGACGAAAAATGCGATAATCCCGCCGATGCAGCTTGCAAACAGCCATGGCAGACGGATCCGTGTACTTCTCCCAATCGTCTGGGTTTCCACGAATTCCTCGCCGACACCGGCCATTTTCAGCATATCTTCCGTTGCTTCTTCCCGTATGATATCAATCACATCATCCACCGTAACGATTCCCACGAGACGGTTTGTTTCATCCACCACCGGCACCGCCAGGATATTATAACGGGCAACGAGCTTTGCAACCTCTTCCTGATCCGTATGGGTTTGAACGGAAAAAACATCCTTTGTCATGAAATCCCGTAGGCGTGTCTCCGGCTTGACAACTACGAGCTGTCTCAATGAACTGACTCCCACCAGCCTGTTTTCGCCATCGACGACATAAAGATAGAAGGGCATCTCCACATCGAGATGTTCTTTCTGTAAAGACTTGATCGCCTCTCCGGCGGTGGTATCTTCTCTCAAGGCGATAAAATCCGGAACCATGATACGACCTGCGGTATCGTCGCCGTAACGGAGCAGACCTTCGATATGTTCCGAATCTTCCTTTTTCATCTTATCGAGGATGGTTTCGGACTGCTCCACGGGCAGCTGTCCCAGCAGGTTGGCAACGTCATCGGTAGACATGTGTCCTAAAATTCTTACCACCGAGTCCGTGTCCATCTCTTGAATGATGTTTAAGGCAGCATCTTCATCAAGTTCACTGATAAGGTCTCCCTTTTTTTCCGTATCCTCGATCAGGTCAAAGATCCTGCGCTGGTTGGCGGACGATAAAAATCGACATACCACCGACAGATCCGCCGCGTGGGTCTTATTCACGATCTTGCGAAGGTGGGATACGGCATTCCGCCGCAACAGCCGGTTAATGCTGTCAATAAGTATTTTGCTGCGTTCGCTCAACATATTCTCAAATATGAAAGTAACAACGTGGCACTCCGTTACCGCCGCGGCGCATCGGGAGTTCGACCGCCGGAAGAACATTCCGCTTGTCATCCGTACAGGCGGCTTCCGCGTACACCCGCAAAAAATTCTTTATAAAAAAACTCGACAGACAGACCTGCAAGATATTTCCTCTCCGGGAAACGGAACAAATTCATCCGGATCCGCGGTCTCCTCGAAATCTTCCGGGGATGGATTCTCTTACGCGATCCCCAACCCGGCGTCTGGAAAAAAGCAAATTCTTATGACTGAAATCAATCTCCATCCGATCCATGTAATTTGAATTCGTTGTATAAATTCGGAAGCACCGGATTATTTCATGATTTTTATATGAGACTGTTTGCGAAGGTTTTCAAGCCATGACCGGTATTTTTCGTCGACGATCTCATTATATAGTTTCTGCTCGATTTCAGACGATACCTCCTCCAAGGATTTTCCGGGGGTCTCCAGGATCTCCTCAACATAGAAAAGTTGAAACCCCTGGTCGGTTTCAATCACGGGAGTAAACTCTCCGGCTTTGAGGTCTTTCAATGCCTTCCGAACTGGCGGGGAAAGATCGCCGATACCGAATAATCCCAGATCTCCGCCATCGGTAATCGATGACGCCTCGGAGTATTCATCCGCCATTTTCTCAAAAGGGGCCCCCGCTTTCAGTTCTTCCAGGATGCTTGCCATCTTTTTGAAAACCGCACGCTTCTCCGCGTCATCGGCGAAAGGCGGGACTTTCATGAGGATGCTCCGGAGATGATATTTTTTCTCGCCGAGATACTGGTCTCTGTTGCTTTCATAATATGATCGTATATCTTCCTTGGCGATTACGATCTTCGATTTTATTTCCCGGTTCACCAGTTTCGTCCGGAGTATCTGTTCTTTTAGCCGTTCACGATATTCCTCCATCGTTAAACCTTGACCGGCCAGAGCTTTTCTCAGCTGTTCATCCGTAAGATAACTGCTTTCCTTGATACGTTCAATGGATGTGTTTATTTCCTCTTCGCTCACGCTGATCTTATATCGTTTGATTTCCTGATCGGTAAGTTTTTGATCGATGAGTTGATCCAGCAAATCCGATCGAACCTTGAAGAGCATTTTCTGCTCCTCGTCAAGCGAATATCCAAGCCCTTTGATCCTTTCCGCGTATGGCTTCAGCGTTTGGTTTAATTCGAAAAGGGAAACGATATCATCATTGACCACGGCGACAATTCGGTCCACAAGTTCCGCGGCTTCCGCCCCTACACCGATTGTAAAACAAACGACAGCAAAGAGAAATACGACATTGAATGCGAAATGCCTTGCGATTCCAATAAAATATTTACTGATCATACGGCCTCGTTGCTGCAACCGGAATTATTTCTTTTTTTTACTCTGTTTCGATGGTTCTTATTTTTTCCCACTGCGCCTGGTTAATACTGACAACATATTTTTTTTGAAGTTTTTTTATCCAGGATTTATAAGATTCTTCCACTTTTTTTCGTTGCAAGTATTCCGTGGTTTTTTTGTTTTTTTCCGCCGAGCACTTCTCCGGATCCGACCCCGGCCCATTGTCTTCCGGATGCATTTGGTGATATTCTTCCATATCTTTCGCCGTTACGGCCGTTTCCTGCTCCAATTCTTTTGCCGACAACTTTTCCATCAATAATCGGATCTTCAGTCCATTTTCCCAACTGGAGTAGGAAACCGCGTGTTCAAGCAACATCTGATCAAAAACGCCTTCCGGATAGTCTGACATTATATCCGCAACGGCTTTATCGAGTTCGGCATCGGAAACGACAATCCGGAGTTCTTTCGCTCGTTCCATCAGAATCAATTCCTCAACGAGTTGATTGAAAAGCCGCAATCGAGCTGCCCGTAAAACGTCCGGATTTTTAAGCACATGGTGAGGATAAGCAGTTTTGGTGATTTCAAACGCTTTTTTAAAATCGAGTGTCGTTACGACGCTTTCGCCGACCCGAATCAAATAGTCATCGTCGGTATCGAATTTCGGATCGCCGCACCCGGACACAGCGCAAACGGTCAGGAATGCCCCAATCCAAGGCATCCATCGATGAAAAAATTTTCTCATAAACAATTCGACATGCCGTAATCGCGCGCGCGATTATTTCACCCGTACAAACAAGCACCGCCTTAACTGCCGGGATTGACGCCCCAACCCCCCAAGGCGAAGTGAAAAATGGTTTGTAAGTCTTGTCTGCCGACCAACCGTTTTTCACGAAGAGCAAGAGTGTTCAGGCGTTAACACGTTGGGCGATTTCTTTCAAGATGTTTTTGGCCTGAGCCAGAAGACTGCCTGCACCTCGATCGAAGAGTCGAGCTTTAAGCACATGATCCGGTGTAAATTGAAAGCATCGCGGTTCGGAAACAATCATATCAACAACCCCGGACGGGTATTTTTGATGGGTTTCCGAGAAGAAGAGAAGAAGCTGTTGATCC
>JAHDSC010000077.1 GCA_018432925.1 Desulfobacterales bacterium
GTAATCAGCCGCGGATATAAAGGTTCGCTCGAAAAAACCGGGGCCTGTGTCAGTGACGGGAAAAAGTTGTTCCTGGATGCCGACATCGCCGGAGACGAGCCCTTTATGATGGCCACCGCACTGAAAGACATCCCGGTTGTGGTGGGACGCGACCGGTTTGAGGCGGGGATGATTGCCGTCAAGGGTTTCAGGCCGGATGTTCTTGTGCTTGACGACGCTTTCCAGCACCTGCGGCTTTCGCGGGATATCGATCTGATCCTTCTGGACAGCCTTCAACCTTTCGGAAACGGCCATCTTCTGCCGAGAGGGACTTTGAGAGAACCGGCTTCGGCGCTTCTGCGCGCGGACGCGATTGTTTTTACGCGATCGAATCGAGCCCTGGATTCCGACGGATCATCTCTTGAAAAAAAACTGGCCATTCCCATCAATAAGCCGGTCTTCAGATCCTGTCACACCCCTTACATCGTTCGGTTTGTAAAAGCCGGCACAAATTTAAACCACGGCCCTTCAAAAATTTCGGATGAATTCGATTTGAATTTTTTGAAAAGGCGCCGGGTTTTCGCTTTTTCCGGAATCGCCAAAAATGAGGATTTTCAGCGCACACTGGAAGACCTTGAATGCAAGCCGGCGGGTTTTTATGGTTATCCGGACCATCATCCCTATTCAAACCGTGATCTGGACCGGATATACCGGGCGGCACGGGATGGGAATGCCGATCTTCTGGTAACCACCGAAAAGGACTATGTCCGGATCGCCACCAGAGTCAACTGGCCCATGAACCTGGTGGTTTTGGGAGCCCGGATTTCGTTCGGAAAAGACCGGGATGCCTTTGAACGTTTTATCAGGGACCGCCTGAACGGTTTGATTGCGGATTCCGATCGGCTTCAAGGCGGCCTCCTTTAAAGATTCGGGCTCAACCCTCAGAGCACCGGCCGATCATCCTCATCTCTTCGTCCGAATGGTCAAAATTCCGCAAAGCGGAACGTGTTCTTTTATCCGCGCGATCCGGCCTGATTCTCCAGGATCCGGCTTACCGCCTCGATATCAGCGGGACGGTCCACGCCGATGCTCTGATATTCCGTAACGACCACGTGAATCGATAGATCGTTTTCAAGAAGACGGAGTTGTTCGAGTTTTTCCGTTGTCTCCAGCCGACTCGGGCCAAGGGCGACGAATTGTCTGAGAACATTCATGCGAAACGCGTACAGCCCGACATGTCCGTAAAATTTCCTCTCCGCATCGTCTCGATGATAGGGAATCGGCGCACGGTAGAAATAAAGGGCTTTGCCGGAGGTTCCAAAAACCACCTTTATCTGGTCCGGGTTTTCAGCCGTTTCCGAATCGATTTCTCTTGCAAGGGTGGTCACCTGGATGTCGAGTGCCGAAAAAGGACGAACAAGCTGGGTCAGCATGGCCGGTTCGATGGCGGGCTCGTCGCCCTGAATGTTCACCACAATTGCGTTTTCAGGCAGCTGAAGCCGTATCGCGGCCTCCAGAACCCGGTCCGTTCCGCTCATATGATCATCCCGCGTTTTAACGGCAGGAACCCCCCATTCCTTCGCGGCGGATAAAATTCGCTCATCATCGGTGGCCATGACCACTTCTGACAGTTCCGGACACCTGCGGGCCCGCTCAAAAACATGCCGGAACATGGGCTTGCCGAGAATTTCGGCCAACGGCTTCCCCGGAAAACGGGTCGATGCGTAACGTGCAGGGATAATACCATAGCATTTCGGAATGTGATTCATTTCAGGCAGAGCCTCGCTCCTTTATCCATTTTTTAAAAATTCCTCGATCAAGCGACAGGCACGCACCGTGCCGCCCTGACGCGCTTTGACATATTTCAGGATTTCCCGACGCACCTGCAACCGCGGTTGCGGCCTTTTCATGTTTTCAACCAGGATATCCGCGGTTTGTCTCCAGTCCGATGCAATGCGAACCAACCCTTTTTGCACGATTTCCCGGCCTACCCAGGCGAAATTCTCCCAGGAGGGGCCGATAACGGGAACAATCCCGCAGGCCAGCGCCTCCAGAAAATTCTGGCCGCCGAGAGGGGCAAGGCTTCCTCCAACAAAGGCCGCTTTGGACCGTTCATATGCCGGGGTCAGCTCGCCGAGGGTATCCCAGAGAACGACCGTCCCGGAGGGAACCTGCTTTTTGCTTTCCGATCGCAATATCCATGGGATTTGCAGACGATTCAACATTCGTTTCCAGTTTTTTATCCGGTGCATATGCCGTGGGAAAAGCCCGATAACCGCCCGGGGCAACCGGCGATGGACATCGAGGATGATCTTTCGCACCGAGGATTCTTCCTCCCGCCGGACGGAACCAAGAACAAGGAGCGGGGTTTCGGTGGAAAAAATATCTCCAAGAGGGGTTGTCTGGTGGAGTTCGGATACGATGTCACCGATCCGGTCGAACTTCATGTTCGGCATCCGATCGATATTCTCCCCGCCGAAAAGCTGTCTGAATCGACCGGCATCGTTTTCCGAAACGGCAAGAATTTTATCCGGGGCAAAACAGCGCCAGAAAGAAGGCCATATGAGATATTTATTCAAACTCCCGGCGGTCATGCGGCCGTTGATGATGACGATCTTGCAGCCGCCTGCTTTTAAGGCTTTAAAAAGGCCCGGCCAGATCTCGGTCTCTAAAAGAACCATGACTTTCGGACGAAGGGTTTCCACCGCCCTGCGCATGATGCCGGGCTGATCGAAAGGAAAATAAGAAATACGTACGCTGAAGTCCCTGTCTTCCGAGGAGAAATCTTCTACGGCGCGTTCGAGGATTTTTATTCCCTGGCTGGTGTTGGATGTCAACAAAGTCCGGATCGGCCTCGTCGGATGGAGGTGGTTCAGCAACTCCCCGGCCAGATAAGATTCCCCGACCGAAGCGGATTGAATCCACAGGTCGACCGAAGGTCGACCATCGCCCGTAAAAATTCTCTGTTCAAATCCCTCGGCAAGGCGATGGTTAAGCCGCAGCACCGGAATGGCAAGCTTCCAGCATAGATTATACAGCCAAAAAACGGCTTTCATGAACGGACGGTTCAACACGGATGCGTTTTCTTCTCAATGGAAGGTTTTTGCTTTTCAAGATACCAAAACCGATTTCAAGCCGCCGGTCGGTTCCGCCGGTTCTCCGAAGAGATCAGAAGCGCGAAAGTCGAGGGAAATCATAAAGAAAAGAATATTGGATGTCAAATTTAAACCTTTTTTCGGTTGTTTCCTGACGGTTGGTTTGATATTTTGCATTTTTTCAGAAATAACCGATTCAATGGTAACGTTCCCGGAAGCCGTTAAAAAACAAACAGGCTTTTTCGGAATTTTTCCGACAAACCCCATATCGATCCTTTGATGGGTCTTGATGCCGAAGAAAGATATCGCGACGGATCGGGAAATATTCGGTTGAAAAGGGAACCGCGGAAAAGATCCCGCTGGAAAATTACAGCCATCGGTATGCCGGACCGCCTGAGTAGAAGGAAAAAAATGCGTCAAGGATCGGACCGGATGTTGAGGCGAAAAAACGGAAATGAATATACTGATTGTAAAACTGAGCGCCATCGGTGACGTCATCCATACGCTTCCCGCCTTAAATGCCATCCGAAGGCACGATCCCGAAGGATGCATAACCTGGCTGGTTGAAGAGGATGCAGCTCCTTTAATTGAAAATCACGAAGCCTTGGACCGCGTTCTGGTTTCGAAAAGAAAGCGATGGATCAAGGGTCTTGTAAGCGCATCGGGACTGAAAAATATAAAAGAGGCATACCGCTTCCTAAAAACCCTCCGGGACACACGGTATGATCTGGTGATTGATTTTCAGGGATTATTCAAAAGCGGGATCATGGCGGGATTGGCCAGGGGAAAACGCAAGGCCGGATTCGGCAGGGGCATGGATCACATGGAATATAGTTATTTCTTTTTAAATGAGCGAGTGCCGGCTGTTGCGATGGATCACCATGCCCTTTTACGGAGCATGATGCTGCTGAATGCTTTGGGTATTCCCGCGCATGAGATCGAATTTAAAATCCCGATACGGTACCGGGATCGTCATCTGGTGGAAGAACGGTTAATGAAACACGGCGTGAAGGGAGACAGGCCTCTTGTGGCCGTCAATCCGATGGCCAAATGGGAAACAAAGCTATGGAGTAATGATAAATTCGCAAGCCTGGCGGACATTCTGATCGGACAATTCGGTGCCGACGTGGTTTTTACAGGCAGCCCCGGAGATCGAAAAACGATTCAGCACATCATGTCCGCCATGAAAGAGAAAGCCGTCAATCTGGCCGGTGAAACCACGCTGATCAATCTTGCCGCGCTTTACGAAAAAGCGGACGCCCTCGTTTCGACAGATACCGGCCCAATGCACCTGGCGGCGGCGGTCGGAACCCCGGTGGTCGCTCTTCTGGGGCCGACGGCGCCATGGAGAACCGGTCCATTCGGATCCGGTCATCAGATCATACGGACCGGCATAAAATGCAGTCCCTGTTACAAGCGCAAATGCGATACAAGAGAATGCATGGAACGGATCAGTGTGCGGAATGTTCTCGACGGCGTTCGAAAATTGGAAATATTATAGTTATTGCTTCGCGCTCTTTTTTCGCAGTGAAACCTTACAGGTCCTGCTTCGAATGAAATTTTTTTAGGTGCAAAATAATGACACCGGAGCAATTCGTCAGCACCCGATTACAAGCGTCTCGGCCAGACACACGTACGGTGTTTCAGAAACCGAAACATTTATATTTTTCCTTACCATTAGTTTAAAATCGCGTGTGCCGATATCGAAGTCACTACAGAATATTTTGTCACTAAAAAGTATTCGAAGCACGGCTAATCCGTACGATGAAGAAATCATGGGTGCGAAACCCGAGTGATCGTTTCTTTAAAACTGTTTGCGATTTCATAAATACCGCCTTTTAATTTTTTATGATCGGAAAAACAGAAAAACAGAATCAGCAGCCGATGGAAAAAATCGAAACGTTTTCCGGAAACGTCACCGGATTTGTCGCCGATTTGCCCCGAAAGTATATTGTCCGGATCGGCAGGCTGCTGGGAAGCCTGGCGTATGTTCTGGACAGGCGTCATCGGCGTATCGTGGAACGGAATCTGAAATTTACCCATCCCGAATGGAATCAGGACCATGTCCGGAAACTCGCCCGGGGTGTTTTTCAGAACATGGGGATTACTTTTCTTGAAATTTGTCAAATGTTCAGTTTTTCCGGAAAAGACATCCTTCGCAACGTCCGAATCAGGGGAGAAGAAAATCTTTTCGAAGCTTTGAAAAGTCCCAAAGGGCTGATTCTTATTTCCGCGCACCTCGGCAACTGGGAAATGGGGCACATCTTTATATCCGTTTATCTCCGCAAACCCATGCTATTGATTGCCAGAAAGATACAATCCGGGATACTGAATCGTTGGATTCACAGGCTTCGTTCCCGATTCGGAAATACGATCATAGACAAGAAAGGGGCGTTGAGAGAGATGGCCCGGACACTCAGTGAGGGCAAAATCCTTGCGTTATTAATCGATCAGGGAACCAAACGGTCCGAAGGGGTTGAAGTGACTTTTTTCGGCAGAACCACCACCATGACGCCCGCTCCCGCCATGCTGGCCAGGCGTTATGATTGCTCCGTTCTCCCCGCTTTTTGCGTCCGGGAACCGGACGCCGGGTTGACTCTGCTCTTTGAACCGCCTTTACGATTTGAAAAAACAAATGATTCGCATGCCGATCTTCTGAAAAATACGCAGACAATGGCATATACGATTGAACAGGCGGTCAGGAACCACATGGAGCAGTGGTTCTGGTTTCATAAACGATGGAAACGGCATTATCCTTATTTATACCCCGAAGATATCTCGATGCGACAACGCCGCAGGGAAAAACGCAAGACAAAAATGAAAAATCAAAATACAGGGGATTGACAACTCCGTGCGAACGCATCGAGAATTACCCGGCAACCGTTTTGAATACGCACCAATAAGCCGCATTCGACGGATAAACGGCGAATGCGTTTTTTTGCGGTCGAGAACAAAAAAATGGATCCCGCCTCGGGCCACAATAATAATCAGGGTCATCGATCCACACAAACAAGAATTCATGTTGCACCGGGCGCAGGATGTTTCGGTCATCCAAACAGGTTATGCCCTCTCAAACCATGGCGTCCATACAAATCGTTATGAATGTCCGGCTTCGGCACGTCCTGTCCCGGCGGCAAATTCTCCTTCCGTTCAGGAAGAAATCAGGGATGAGGCAAACGGACCGTATTCATTACGGCCGATGATGGGAAGGCGTTAGCGGGTACGATTCGCCGGCCGATTTTAAAAACGGATTCGGCAATGGCAATCGCAAAATATTGAAAGAATCATTCCAAAAATTTTTCCTGAAAACAGCGCGCCGAAGTATTGGAAGTACGGTTTTATAAAATTTTAAAACACTTCCCGGTCAAGAAGATGAAAAAAAAGAAATGAAGATCGAGCTGGATGGAATAGATTGGGAGTATTTTCCAGAGGAATCAGGTCCCCTGGCGGAAATCCTCGAGCGACCGTCGGTAGCCGGGGAACTCCGGAAATCTTCCTATAACCGGTGCGTATTGAGATTGCCTCAGGGCATTTTCATCAAACAGATTGGTTATTCGGGAATGCGCTCCATCGTAAAGACATTATGCAAAGGAAACGCTTATCGAGAAGGCAAGATGATTTTAGAACTTGACCGACGCGGCGTACCGGTGCCGGAACTGCTTGCTTTCGGAACGGATCGGTCCAGAGGGCTTCTGAAACGAGATATCCTCGTGACCAAGGAAGTTCCAAACGGAATCAGCCTTGCTTCCTTTATAAAAAACGATTATGCGCGTCTTGATTTTAAAGAAAAGTCGCAATTGATTCAAAATTTTGCGCGGTTCATAAAAAACCTTCATGAAACCGGTGCCTTTCATGCCGATCTTCACATCGGAAACATTTTAATCCGTCAAAACAACGGAGATGATGACTTTATCCTCCTTGATCTGGACAGGGTTCGCATCAAACCGACACCACTTTCTCAAGGGCAGCGCGCTGCGAACCTTGCGCTTCTTCTTTCCAATTTTTGGACCCTAAGCACCCGGATGGAACGCTTTCGTTTTCTCAAATCCTATAACGGGCAATGGCGCAGTTCGGACGGAAGAAATTTGATCAAAAAGATTTCTCGAATCGCATGGAAAACTTCCCGCAAGTCCTGGGAGAAAAAAGCAAACCGGTGCCTTTCCAGCAACAGCCGGTTCATAAAAGAAAAAGTCGGTGCATTTAAAATTCATCGTGCCAGAAGTCCCCTTACGGATCGAATCCTTCGAGATCTTCTGCCCGACCCGGATTGTATTCTGGAGCAAGGAGAAATTCTTAAGGACGGCGGGACGGTCAAAGCCGCGAAAATTGAACTGGACGGACGGTGGTTTTTTCTCAAGCGATATAACTGTAAGGGATGGAAGTATCGAATTAAAAATGCGCTGCGACGTTCCAGGGCGCTGCGTACATGGCGGGTAACCTGGGGATTTATGGTAAGAGATCTTCCGGTTCCGAAACCCCTCGTATGCCTTGAAGAAAGAAACTTTCGATTGCTGGGGCGTTCCTACATTCTCTCGGAATTTTTAGGTGGAACCCGGCGACTCAATGACATTTGGGGCGAAACGGATCATTCGGATCAGAGAGAATGGATCGCCCGGCTGGCTGTGATACTCGGCCGAATGCATCAGGTCGGCGGTTTTCACGGTGACCTGAAATGGAATAATATCCTGGTCAAACCGGTTACAGAGAAAAAAAATTGTTTCTTCTGCGATATGGATAGTGCCCGGGTATACCGGAATATCCATTCCAAAAAATCACGTAAAGATATTCAACGGTTTCTTTATGACTGGAGAAAATTGGATACGGATCTCCGAAACGAGGCCTTTTTTGTTTCCATCTGGAAAAAATGGTCGGGAATATCTCACGTGCAACCATAATTGAATCCGATTCAGGAAAAAATGTTTGAAAAAATCACAAATTTCTCGGCCGGCAAAAAAGGACTGATCTTCATTCTCTGTCTCTCCGCGATGATTAAAACAGGCATCGCCCTGTGTATTCAGGAAATTAACCGAGACGGCGTTTTATATATTTATGCGGCCCAGCAGTTTTCCGCGGGGCATTTCAAAGAGGGGCTGAGTATATACCCCATGCCGTTGTACTCCCTGCTGATAGCCGTAGCCCATTTTTTTATACATCATTGGATCGCCGCGGCTCGATTCATTTCCATCGCCTCGATGGTTCTGGCTCTTATTCCGCTGTACCTTCTATCCAAAGATCTCTTTGACCGAAGGGCCGCCTTCTGGGGATGCCTGTTGTTTGCCGTCGCGCCGATGCCGAACAACTGGGCGGTGGATGTGATCCGCGATCCGGCTTTCTTGTTCTTTTTTGCCTGGGCCGTCTATTTTGCCCAGCGGGCCATCGCATCTGCAAAATTAATTTTTTTCATGTTGTCGGCCCTCTTTTCCTGGATTTCTGTTTTACTGAGGATTGAAGGAATCATTTTCATCCCCGTATTTTTTCTTTTCATCCTTTGGCTGTGCATCCGGGAACCGGACCACCGGATGTCTTTGTTTAAAGGCCTGCTCGTATGTCTTGTTTTCCCCTTGCTTTTTATTGCGGCATTTTTGACGGTGCCCGGCCATTACGGTTTTTATTTCAATCGAGTAAACGAATTAATCAAAGAAGCGCAAAACCTGTTTCGGTTCGGTTTTCTTGATAATTATCATCAGCTTTATGAAAAGCTCAAAGCCCTGGAAGCATTATCCTACTACCCAGGCGGAAAACAGAATTTTGGAGAAATTGCAAGGCACTACATACCGGTCATCTATCTCATCGGATTGATGGAGAGCTTTATCAAGGTGCTTTTCCCTTTCTTTATGATCCCTCTTTTTTTCGGCTTACGGAATTCCGTCTCCAAAATCCATGGGTTTGTTCTGTCGGTAGTGGTTTTCTACCTTTTGATGATCTTTTATTTCCTCATCTATAATGACTGGACAATAGACAGGCCGCTCCTAGCGCCTGCATTTCTGTTGTTTCCATGGATCGGAGCGGGATGCCGGTACATGCTTGAATTTGTGAAAAAAAGCTCCAAGCCCGGGTTTTTGATAGCCCTCTGCGGTATGGTTTTCCTGATCTTACCTTTATACAAGTGCACCGAGATCGTTCGGAAACAGGACAACCTCATCCGAACATCGGGAGAATGGTTTGCAAAAAAAGCTGAATTTCAGAAAGCCAAAGTCGCTGCCAATGATCCGAGAGTACCGTTTTATGCGGGCATGGGAATAACGGATTACCTGGTTTACGACGAAGTGGACAGCGATTATCCGAGCCTGGAGCAATTTGCCATTCAAAAAAAAATGGACATTGAGATTTTAAAAACCTCCTCGAAGAACAGAAGTCGGATCGATATCTTCGGATCCTATGAAAAGATGAAGGAATTTATGGGGAAAAAGAATATCATTGTCATTTATGGATCACCGGAATTCCTGAAAAGGTTGAATGCGGGAAAGGAAGCCGCTAAGACTTCCGATTCCGGTTCGCCAGGGCGGAAAGGTACTTTCCGGTATGTTTTAATTTGAGTAAGGACATGAAATAATTTCTGACAGCCGAATGATAGCAGCCGACGGCATTTTTGTAATTGCCCGCGGAATAGTGTCTCCTGAATAATGATAAATACAGGTGGGCGATGAATTCACCTTTCATGCATCGGAGTTCAGGGGGGAGCATGGGAGAGTCGAATATCTCACGGACAATCTCCATGGGGTTTTCTTCCGGCGAAACCTCTCGATATCGCTTGCTGTCATCGTGCCGGTAGATATGGGCAAGCACGTTTTCCGTTCCGACAGATCCCGCGCTCGCGATCATAAGGGCGAAAAACGGGATATCCTCTGATTGCCGGATGTTTTCGTTGAACCGAATCCGGTCGGCCAGGTTTCTCGAAACGCAATAACTTCCATTACAGATATGTATTTTATTCCTCAGATATGCCCTGAAATTGTCTTTCCCGTCGTTATGGATCTTTCTGCTGAAACGCTTCCTGGTGGTTCCATCCTCGGAGATGACAAGATAACTTCCAAGAATCAAATCAACGCGGCTCCAACGCAATATGCTCCGCAATACGCCTATCGCATCCGGATCGAGCGCATCATCCGCATCGAGAAAGACAATATATTTTCCCATGGATTCCATCAGGCCTAAATTTCTGGCGGAAGCGGTCCCGCCATTTGTCTTATAGATGTATCGCACGCTTCCATCGGAACCCCTGACCAGATTCAACGCGACAGCTTTTGTATGATCCGTGGATCCGTCATCGATGATGACAACCTCAAAATCATCTCCATTTTGGTTCGTCACCGAATTGACAGCTCTTTCAAGCGTTCCGGAATAGTTGTATGTCGGAACAATGACGCTTATCAGTTTGTTGTTTTTCGTGTGCATTTTCGATCGGTTTCCGTGCATCCATTCAAGTGTTTCGTAAAGACATCGAGATCACCAGGGAAGTGTCGGGGCTTTATGGAATATTTTTCGGTAAAGGGCCACTCCGCGCTTTGATACCCTTCCCCAGAATGCCGGATTCTCCCGGAATGCCTCTTTGAGGGCCTTTCCTTCATACAGCCGGACAAACCGCAGAAAATCACGTTTTGACAACCCCGCGTCCATGCTTGAAAAATAGAGGCCCGCAATATCCTTTACCCTCCATCGCATGGGGGTGGATCTTCGAATCTGCACCCGATGCAGATCAATCAGATACAGAACGATATTTTCAGGATCAACCGGTCTCTTTTTACCGGAAAGCTCCAACAGAAAATGGCAGAGATAAAAATCACGATGATTCATTCCATGAAGATGAATGGATCGGGCAATCCGCGCCACCTCGGCAATCAATTTTTTTTTTACCCTCCCATCCGGCCTGGATGCGGGCCAGTCCCGGCAGAAGTCTTCGAGGCTCACGGTATTTTCCAGTTCTTCCGTAATAACAAAAGATTGAAGCCGGGCAGGATTCCAACCCCTTTTTCCGTATCCTACCAGATGCATGGTATGAATTCCGATCCGGTCGAGTTTTCGGATCGCATTCCATTCATTTTCAGCGGATGTTACGGGGAATCTCAGTTGAAAAAGGTTTTTGACAAACTCTCTCCATCCGATACCAAAATGTAATTTTGCAAAATAATACGTTCCGTCGATGCTGAATCGAATGGTCTTTCTACCGACGTGTTCACGAAAGACCTCGCCTTTCAGTTGGAATACCCGGTCGAAAGCATCTTTTTCATGCCAGCGCTCAAGCCATGCGTCCGGGAGAACAATCATGAAAACACCTTTTCAATGGTATCCACGGCCTTTTGATGCAGACTGTATAAATCCGTCTGCCCTGCATAGGCGATTCCATTCCGGCTCCACCGGTTTTTTTTCTCAGATTGCAGCATAAATTGCAGCAGGTGATTAAGGGTCTCCTGACGGAATGGAGACGGCACCAGTTCACCGGCATCCGCCGAGGCAATATGGGAACCGTATCCGCAGATATCCGTGGCCAGAACAGGAAGCCCGACAAGCATGGCTTCAAGCAATACGGTCCCGGTATTTTCCCGGTAAGCGGGATGAATCAACAGATCGGCAGATACGAAAAACATTGGAACGTTCTCGCGGCCGCCCATGAACTTCACGTGATCACGAACCCCCAACCTTGCGGCAAGCCTTAAAAATGGTTTCGGGTTGTCAGCCCCCACGATTATCAGAAACGTATCCCGGAGGAGATCCGGATCCAGGGACGCAAGGCTCCGTATGGCCCGATCGACGCCCTTGGTTCGGAACCCGGAACCCACCATCAGGACCATATGCTGATCCATTCCAACGCCCAGGTCTTTGCGCAGATCTCTGCGTATAGAATCCGAATCCGGAAGCCGAAATCGATCCTTTACAATACCGGGAGGCAACAGGTGAAAACGACTGTCCTGCGTATCATAATGCCTTTGAAAAATTTTTTTTTCTCTTTCGGAAATGAGGAGAATCCGGGTCTTTGAGTGTCGATCAAAAACAGCCCGTTCCAGGGACAGATAAGTGCGGGAAC
>JAHDSC010000102.1 GCA_018432925.1 Desulfobacterales bacterium
AGCATTTCAGTGAACTGATAATAAGCGTCATCTTTATATTTTTCTGTTATCTGTTCGTCCTTGATCAGCCTTTCCCTGTCCGCGTTCATTTCATCACTAAGCTGCTTTATTTTCTGTCGAGCCAACTTTATGGCATCAGGGGATAGTTTCTTGAGCCTGACTTTTTGTATCGGTTCAAGCCTCTCGGCTTTAGAAAAATCGAGAAGATCGCCTTTCCTGGCATTTGCCATTGGTTCAGTGTCAAAATACACATGATCCAGAAGCTGCGGGGTGTCATCTCCAAGGGTGCGGATCGCTTTCTGAATTTGGCCCAGGATCCCTATGTGGATTGATTCTTCAATTTTTTCAACCTCTTCATCTTTACAAATGAAGAGATGAAACTCTTTATCTTCATCAAAATAGCTGTCATGGGTTTCTTTGCAAATCAAACCTTCATTGACGGCCTGATCGATGCACTGCATGGCCTCGCCGCAGTATGGACCGTAATATATGAATTTCCACGGGAACCTTGTAAGGGTTTGTCCGCCATTAAGCCTGGCATGGTAAAGGTCGGCCAGATAGATGAACTTAACCAGCCTGTTGGCAGTCAGCCGGATATCGTTCTGTGTGGCGTACCACACAATATATCTTATAAGATCAATTTGTTTCATTAATACCCTGAATCAAAAAAACGTATTATCCTGAATTGGTTATGCCGTTTTGCAAAGCCTGCCTTATCAAGAATCAATGAAATTATCGACAAAATTCTTTAAAGCCTGAAATCGGCAATAATCTGTCTCCCGTCCTCTGAATTAAAGGAAATTTTTTCTTTTTGCAGGAATATTCCTTTATCCACCTTTATAAAAAAATCCTGGTAATATTTTTCGTCGGATATCTGTTCGATTTTCATAATGCCCCCCTTGTTATCGAGCATTTTTAATTGAAAATTCACCCGCACTTTTATGGTATCGCCGAATTCGGAAACATTGCCCGTGCATTCGATGATAGATGCCTTTTTCCATGTAGCGTTTGCCCCGGCAAAGAGTAATGCGCAGAACGCTTCCCCGCTATTTTGAACATCCACTGTTTTCTCCGCCGAAAGCAGGCCCAGGTCCAACACGGCGTTTTTTACGATAAATCCGTCATCCTGCAATACATTGAGCATTGCCTTCATCACCATCTTGGAATTATCGGTCTCGTAACTTCTGGTCTGGAACTCCCTGATCTGAAGCTGCGTTTTTTCAGTCTTTGGAGCGGTTGTCGCGCAGCCCGCGACGAACAAAGCCATAGACAATACAATCCATGCCCTTTTCATAACTGAGGCTTCCTTTCTAAAATTTGCTTGAATGATAGGAGAATGAATCAACCAGATTTTTATCATTGAATTTTATAATTACAGTGAGCGTCTTTTGAGTGGTGGCCGCCGCACCCGAAGCCTGGGAATAACCGCCGCCGATCAAACCCAGAAGAAGCGTGGTCCCGGCAACGCCTCCGGCGCCGCCGCCTCCGCCGATACTCCCCTTGCTCCGGGAATAGGAGGCTTCCGTCGCGATCTTGTCATATATCCAGGTTTCCTTGCCTTCCCCGTCCCTGGTCACGATATTGGGAGAGCCGAGAGCCGACGCGACATCGGCCTGCGACATGCCATGGCGAATTTCTTTTTGAACGATGCCGACCGTCATTTCCCGCTCCTGAGCGGAATGCAGGCTTTGCTGGTGTTGCGCCGCCGACATGCACCCGGTGAAAATCAACGATATTGCAGCCGGAACGATGATGAATTTCAGTCGTAACATTTTTTTGTCCCCCCATGATTTTATTTCTCAAGCCCTGCTGAAGCAGGGCTTCTGGTTCTTTTCCCTCTTTGATTTTTTATTTTCCATCCTCTCGATCCTGGATATAAGATCGGCCGCATACCGGTCCCACAATATGGCGGGGCTGTCGCCCGGTTCAAATTTGTCGCCGACGGCCTTCACAAATCTCTCGTTTTCAAGGGCTGCCAGGCAGCATCTTGCCGTGTCGTATTTTAAATCCAGTGCACGGGCCGCCTCGAGGACGGAAAGCGGGCGATCCAGATCCGCGAGCAATTTCATGATCCTGATGGTTTCCAGGGCCGCAAATTCC
The DNA here is from genome assembly GCA_018432925.1 of Desulfobacterales bacterium. GTDB lineage: Bacteria > Desulfobacterota > Desulfobacteria > Desulfobacterales > JAHDSC01 > JAHDSC01. Next base: position 2,101 of record JAHDSC010000102.1, read on the forward strand.
ATTGATCCGATTTCAAACATTTTTCCTCTTTTCCGTCTATGCCATCCTGTCACAGGGAACATTTTAAATATGGCGCAATGCTCCGAACTGTCCGTTTCGCCGCGCGCAGGCCATGACCGGGGCGATTGGCAAAAAAGACAGATTTGATCGCTATTCAGGACGTGACTTCGTCGCCTTTTTTCAACGGCTATCGAACCCGGATCAACATCCTGTATCGTAAAAGCAATTCCATGGACAAGAACGGATAATTACCGGATGGAAAACAAGGGTTCATGTTTAGACAACAACGACCGAGTTCTCGCAATTCCCAAACGGGCCCGGCACATATTTGTCGGCATTCCAATCGTTTTCCCATACGGTCTCGTCGATCAGGTAACGAAATTGATATTCCCTGCCCACATCCAGGTCCAGGGTCACTGCAAATGTTCCATCTTTCAACTTTTTCATCGGCGTCCGGTAAGCATCCCAGCCGTTAAACTCGCCGACGACGTGAACAGTCCGGGCCGATCCGGCAGCTTCCTTGGAGAGTTTGAAAGTGACTTTGCAAATCGGTTTGTTTTTTAGATATTGTTTTTTTAAACTCATCCGATCCTCCAAAATATAGATGAAAAATTATCCTCCTGTTGCCTATATAAAACGGAAAATACCCCTTCCCATTTCATTCCCGTCGGCGCTCCCGATCATCCCGGCATGACTTTTCATTTCAATTACACTTTAAAAAATATTGAAACGCAAAAATTCATGGAGGTCCCGATAAACCCCTCCTTTTTAATTACCAATTGCTTATTTCGCAACACCCCTCATCTACCCAACCATATGCATTTAACCTTGCTATGGTCATTGGTGTAAAAGGATCAGACCCCTCCATAATTCCAGGTATTATTAATTCTGGCTCTTGCCTATCGAAATCCTCGGAACAATCAATAAACTGGCGGCTTTTCCACAAAGAGGCATATAATTCGGAAACGCCCCCAAATCCATTTAAAAGTGCAGAAACCACTTCTGAACGCCTGTCTTCAACCAAGTAATGCAGTGCATCATTTTGGTCTAAATCGTCATCAGGGTCCCATCCAGGAATTTTTACGTAAGCCTGGCATGTTATAAATGAATCAAGGTCCAGGTATTCCGCCCATTCATAATATTCTTTTTCAGTGCATTCCTCCCATGCCATGCAGCAAAAATCTCGATAAATTCCTCCAAGAGCCATTAAACGAAACAATACCGAATGCCTTTCCAATTCATCAGCGTAGCCGGACGAACCAGCCTCTTCCAAAATTTCCCAAGCCTTTTTACCCCATTGAAGCTCGGGTTGTTCGACCCACACCGAAAACATGGTCTTTGCAGCCTCTTCAATTTCGTGCCAACTCACCCTTTGTTTCATGTTTTCCCCTGATTTCAGCTAATTTAAAAGCAACAGGGTTGAATTCTCAAATATCGTGAACAGTCATTATATATAGGAAAATTGCGATATGAAAGGCTTCTCATGCTTACTCTTTCTCAAACCCGTGACTTGTGAACTTTAGCGTTCGGCTGTTTTCGGTGACGATTCGCACGACATGATCGGGAGCGCCGGTGGGAATCTCAGCTTCGATTTCGAGCGTAACTGTAACCTTGGCTCCTATCAGACTTGAAAGATGCGCGATGACCTCATCAGCGATGCGACTGGCATCCCGCCCGACACGCGTTTCATCAAGCATCGCTGTCCCATGAAAGCGTTTCGGCTGCATTGTACCCGGTGGGAGAGTGGAGGTTTTGAAATTTCCTTCCCCTGGACCGGCAATTGAGGGTCCATCGACAATGGTTGTTCCCCCTTGCGTTGGTTGCTCTGCCTCCATTTGTCGAAGTGCTGCTTCCGGTTTTACGATTAATCCGGGCATATCCGTACCTGAAAGCGCAGAGATTTGAGCGGTTCGTAATCCTCTATAACGCCCTTCGATCTCGTCGAAACTATCCGCATATGCAAAAGAATCCTGCGTCCATGTAATCAATGCAAGACCTTCCCGGATTGCATCCAGCAAGACAGAGACGTTTTTCAGCCGCGGCAAGTAAGGATATCGGGCGAAATCCTCAATTAGCTGTTTGATACTTACATGATTTCCTCTCCAAAGCGGAACACGATCCAAATCCATCCTTAACCTGGTTGCCGAAAAACCGGTGATCAGCAATTCATCATGTTTCAGTTTCTTACTGGCCCGAACAGCCAGCGGGTCCTGGCCGGAAAGCCTCATCGCCTGCCATTCAATCGCAGCCTGCGGCTTCGTCTGGACAGGTATAAGCATCCATTGGTAAGTCTCCGGCAATCTTGCCGTCACGGCTCCATCTGCCGACTTCTTTTGGGTCTCCGCCTGTTTGACCTGCTGCGGGTCTAAATTCAGTTCGTTCTTTTCAACCAGTATGGATTCCCACGCCAGGTATTTTCGGGTTGCCTCGTCAAGGTCTTGCAGCCGCGTCTTGTCTGCCGCAAGAAAAACAAGTGTATTCCGATAAAGACGCGGCGAGGTTCCCCTCGATTCGAAAATAACCTTGGCCGTAATAACGGCTGTGTTATTCGACTCCTTGCTGTATGGGTGATCCACGCTGAGCGCTACCAACCTGGCATCAAGGTCATCAGACACATCCTGCCCGGAAAGGGGCATGGGATGAATCCGACTGAAATCTCCCTTTTGCTGGAGGTTTTTTCGCAGGCGTTGATTCAGCTCGACTACAACTTTGTCCGGATCACGTTTGAGTTGCTCAGCCCGGTCTTCGGCAAGCTTGGTGACCGTGGGCTGGGTTGAATACCAGTACCGTGGTCCATCTTGATAAAGGTATGTCGCTGCCCCCGCGAGACGTCTTAGGGCATCGCCGAAAACCGCGGGAGATTCTCCCGGCATCAGGCACCCCAGTTTCACTCGCCGGTCTTCGATTCCCCTGTGCGCCGCCTTTGCAATGGGAGCCGACCCCATATAGATGGTACGCGCCACACGACGACAGGCTGAAAATTTACCGAGACTCGGCAGCTCTCCGTCCAGTCGAAGGGGCAGCGAGTTCGGTCCGTCAACATCTTTTTCGATGACCGGCACCCAGTTGTCGGACAGGTAGCGAGACAACTCGGTTTGAACTCGGGTGTCATCGATAGAAATATTGGCCGGAAGAATAAGAGGGTTTTTATCGCCTCTTTCCCACAGGCTGTGAATGACTGCCGCCATCAATCTCAAAACGCCTCGGGTGCGCTGAAACTTCACCAGCGTTGACCAGTCGGTGTAAAGCCTGTCAAATATCTCGGGATGAATCGGGTAAGCCGCCTTGATGCGCTTTTCGTAGTCCGAATCGTGGCATTCAGGAGGAAATTCCGCTCGCTGGGACCGGTAAAAATCGGCAAAGGCCCGTGCCGTGACATCTCGATCCTTGAACCTTGCCGGGTCCGTCATCGGCTCAAACAATCTCCGGCGAACGATCTCAAAGCCTTCTTCGGCGCCGGCCGGCCGCCAGGACGATTCCACGCGGCCCACCACATTTCTCAGGCGATCGAGGGCCTCCCGTCCGCGGGCCCCTCCGACCTCGACGTCGTCCGACCGGGTATGAGGAGATCCTGTGGTATCCGAGGCGGGAAGGCTGATCACCAGCAAGCAGTTATGGGCTAGTTTTGCCGACTCCGTCAACAACTGGGCAAAGGTAAACTGTGTTTCAAAACCGCCGGCCGGCAGATCGCCCTGATCGTGGAGCTGTCGTGCATAAGCCACCCATTCGTCGATCAGGATAAGACAGGGGCCGTATTCAACAAGCAGTTCGCGCAGGGCGTCGCCCGGACTGGTTGCATTTTCATCGTCGGCTTGAATGCGGTTAAAAGCCTTTTTTCCGCCGAGTTGCCATGCCAGTTCGCCCCAGAGCGTACGGACTACCGTGCCGTCGGGTTTGACCGTTGGATTTCCAGGCGATATCTTGTTACCCACCAGGACCACACGATTGGCGACCGGAACGCTGTCCGCCCCGGCTTCCCGCATGACCGCATCGATACCGGCCAGTTCCGTTGGAGAGATGCCGGAAAACAGATGGTAAAGCGCCAGCATGGAGTGGGTCTTTCCGCCGCCGAAATTGGTCTGAAGCTGAACCACCGGATCACCGCCCTGCCCGGAAAGACGCTGCACCGCGCCGCGCAGCATCCCGGTCAGACTCTCCGTCAGATAGGTCCGCCTGAAAAATTCCACCGGGTCCCGGTACTCATCCGTTCCCTCGCCCAGATGCACCTGCCATAGATCGGCTGCAAATTCGGCCTGCCGGTAGCGGCCGCTGGCGACATCCCGGTGCGGGGTGATTACCTCACGCCAGGGTTTGAGAGATCCTGAAACCGCACTTTCAATGGCGGTTCCGGCACTTTTACGCCTTTCCCCCCGAACCTGCTCATCATAGCGCAGCCGCAGAAGTTCCGCCTTCATTCTTTCGATTTCATCGGACTGGGGCGCGGATATGGCGGTCAGAAGCCGGCAGGCCGAGTCAAAAACTCGATAGGCGTCGTCGCCGGAGAAGCTCTGCTGGTGCGCCCACTGATTGCGATACTGGCGCAGCTCGCTGACCAGACTTCGCTCGGCATGGCCCAGCGTTCTTTTGAAAACCGGTTGCCAGGCATCCCACATCAATTTCAGCAGGGCGGCGACATCCCATCGCGGCAACGGTTTGTCTATGAACAATCGGTCATCGCCGGCAAACCGGTCCATGAGAGTGCGGGCCGTTTCATCGGGCAGAGTTTTGATTTCCCGTTCAACAAAAGGGCCAAGCCCGTTTTTAAGAAGCTCCAGCGCCTTGCCGACGCGTTCGTGGTTGGTGACGGCCATCTGCCTATTCTCCTTTATTGATGTCAAATTCTCCGGGCGTTAACAGCCAGACATAGGCGGGCTGCGCGATCACATCCGATGGAATTCCGGCCGGCAGACCATCCTGCGTGAGCGTCAGAAGCCGCCTGCGCGCACTGGGAAATTGTCGACCTGCTTCCGCAAGCGCCCGCAGCTCCCGTCCGGCGGTTTCCGGGTTCCCGGCTTCGGCGCATACCTGGATCAATTCCATTTCCCCGTTCGGATAGCGGGCCAGAAAATCAACCTCGTAGCCCTGGGGCGTTTTCACATAACTGACCTCCGCCCGGCGGCGTTCAAGTTCCAGCGCCACTACCGTTTCCAGCGCATGGCCAAGGTTCGACCGCCCCGTGCGGTCGAACACCGCAATCAGTCCCGGGTCCACCGGATAGGCCTTGCGGGGATTCACCATGCGCTGACGTTCGGATGCAGCCTCCATCCAGACCGTGCGTACCAGAAAGCAATCCTGCAAATATCCCATCAGGTGGTGAACCGTGTCTTTGGAAATGGCGAGACCCTGCGATTTGAGCGCCGCGTAAAATTTTTCCACGCTGAACAAGCCGGCGGCATTGCCCAGAAGATGCCGGACCAGCCAGCGCAGCCCCGCCACATTGCTGACCGCGTGCCGCTCCACCACATCGCGCAGTATGGCCACATCCACGTAATCCCGAAGCAACTGAAAACGGGTTGACGGGTCCAGTCCCTGGGCCTCGGGAAATCCGCCCGCAACCAGATAATCAAGGAATCGCCGTTCAAGCAGGGAACGTGAAGGCGCATCGAGAAAATCGGGCCGCTCTGGAATGGGCTGGCTGTTGTGACGCATGGATTCCTCGAAGCTGAATGGATGCATGACGACCTCCCAGGCCCGCCCCCGCAAGGCAGTGGCAATTTCACGGGATAGCAGCGCCGCGGAAGAGCCGGTTAAATAGATTTCCACCTGTTCCGAGTCCATCACCCGACGTAAAAATCGTTCCCAACCGGGTACGGTCTGTATCTCGTCAAAGCACCAGACAACGCTTCTACTTCCCCGCAGCGCCGGAAATTGCCGGTAATATTCCTCTACCAGCGGATGAAGATGATCGGCGGTCAATCCGGCCAGCCGCTCATCTTCAAAGTTGATATAGGGCATGCATTCGCGCGGCGTTCCATCCGCCGCCCGCTGCCGGCGGATCTGATGAAGAAACATGGTTTTACCGGACCGGCGCATGCCGATCACTGCCGTGATCTTGCCGGCGAGATGAACGGCGCCGTACGCCCGCCGCGTCGTGCCCGAAGGTATCGGCGCGCCCAGAGAATCGGCCAGTTTCTCGTTGAGCCTGGCCTGAAAAAAATCAGAAGCAACGGTTTTCATCGGCAT
>JAHDSC010000045.1 GCA_018432925.1 Desulfobacterales bacterium
ACGGGAGCCGCGGCAGAGACACCGAATTTCTCTTCCATTTCCTTAACCAGCTCCGACAGTTCCAGAACCGACATGTTTGCTATAAAATTGATTACATCCTCTTTGGTAATATCCGCCATTTTGTTTTTCCTCCAATTCGGGCAAGTGGTCGATTTCATGGCCGTTATGTTCCTTCAACCACTTGTAATTTTTAAATATTTACATATCAGCCGTTTTATCAGGCCGTCTCTTTTTGACTTTTTATTGCCTGTAAGACATTCAAGAGCCGCTTCGGCACATCGTTCAGCGCCCTTACGAATGATGTGGGAACCGCATTCATAACCGATAGAACCTTGCCAAGCAATACTTCCCGCGAAGGAAGCTCTGACAACGCTTTGATTGCTCTGAAATCCAGCAACTTGCCCTTCAGAACGCCGGCTTTTATCTGAAGATGCGGATTCGTCTTTGCAAACTCGGTCAACACCCGTGCAGGCGCAACCGGATCTTCAAAGCTTAACGCAACGGCGCTCGGCCCTTTAAAAGTGTCCCGGATCAAGGCGACATCGGTCTTTTCAGAAGCTCGGACAAGAAGGGTATTTTTGACCACTTTGTATTCGATGTTGGCTTCCCGCAGCTTGCTTCGCAATTCATTGATCGTCGTAACGTTCAAACCTTTATAATCAGTGAGTATGACGACCTTGGACTTTAAAAATTTTTCATGAAGATCCTGAACAATGCTTTTCTTTTCATCCAGATTCATGACTCTATTCCACCTCCTTCCTGTTTCTGTAAAAACCGGAGGTAACAACGTTACCAATGCAAACCTGTCTCTGTAGGCCGGCAATGCCGTTTAAACACAATTGCACCTACGGTCTTTGACAGAGAGATTATATTTGAACCGATTAATTAGAATATATAAATGGTGAATTTCCTTTTACTTGACCAAATCTTTCATGCTGGCGGCCTCTATCTTGATCCCCGGGCCCATCGTTGTAGATACGGCGATGCTTTTAAGATAGGTTCCCTTGCTGGATGGAGGTTTGAGTCTTACAATGGTTTCCAGGAAGGCACTTATATTCTGCAAAATTTTCTCCACCCCAAAAGAAACCTTTCCCATCGGGGCGTGAACAATTCCAGCTTTTTCGACCCGAAAATCTATTTTCCCCGCCTTCAGCTCATTGATGGCTCTTGGAATATCAAAGGTAACGGTCCCGGTTTTCGCATTGGGCATCAGGCCTCTCGGACCCAGGAGTTTTCCTATTTTGCCCACGGCCCCCATCATATCGGGAGTGGCGATGGCTTTATCGAAGTCAAACCACCCACCTTTGATCTTTTCTATCAGATCATCGTTGCCGACAAAATCCGCCCCGGCATCGAGCGCCTCTTTTTCTTTCTCTCCTTTTGCAAACACGAGAACCCGGACTTCTTTGCCCAGCCCGTTCGGCAAAATAACCGTCCCGCGGACCATCTGGTCGGCGTGCCTTGGATCCACGCCAAGGCGGACGGATATATCAACCGTTTCATCAAACTTGGTATACGAAGAATCTAAGGCCTTCTTTATAGCCTCGGCGATATCATATCTTGTCCCTGTATCCGCCTTTTTTTTCGATTCCAAATATTTTTTACCCCGCTTCGGCATCTTTTTATTCACTCCTTTTCGCTTTAGACAATCTCGATCCCCATACTTCGAGCCGTTCCCTCTACTATCCGTCTGGCCGCATCCAGATCGGCAGCGTTTAAATCGACCATTTTTTGTTTGGCGATTTCTTCCACCTGCTTTTGAGTAACCTGACCGACCTTTTCGCGTTTCGGATTTCCGGAACCCTTTGCTATCTTTGCAGCCTTCTTCAAAAGCACGGATGCCGGCGGTGTCTTCGTTATAAATGTAAAGGATCGATCCTGATAAACCGTTATGACCGCAGGTATGATCATTCCCTCGTCGTTTGCGGTTCTTGCATTAAACGCCTTACAAAAATCCATTATATTGACGCCATGTTGCCCCAAGGCGGGACCAATCGGAGGAGATGGGTTGGCTTTACCAGCCTCTACCTGCAGTTTGATCTGTGCTATAACCTTTTTTGCCATTTTTATATTCTCTCCTGAATTTATAGCTTTGTAACTTGTACGAAATCCAATTCCACCGGGGTTGATCGCCCGAATATACTTACTAAAACCTTTATTTTACCTTTTTCGGGATTTACTTCTTCAACAATACCATTAAAATTTGTAAACGGTCCGTCAATAACGCGAACCTCATCTCCGGCTTCGAAAAAGTATTTCGGCTTTGGTTTCAGTTTTCCGGCCTCCATTCGACTCAAAATTTGTTCCGCTTCCTGGTCGGAGAGGGGAACGGGCTTATCTCTGCCTCCTAAAAATCCGGTGACCTTTGCCGTATCATTGACGATATGCCAAGTTTCATCATCCAGTTCCATCTTGACCAGGATGTATCCGGGATAAAACTTACGGGACGATGTCTTTCTTCTACCTTTTACAAGCTCCACGATTTGCTCGGTCGGCACAATGACCTCTCCGAACTTTTCAGGATGAGGGGAGGTAGATATTCGTTCTTCCAGGGCTAATTTGACCTTGTTTTCAAATCCCGAATAAACATGGACGATATACCATTTAAGGGTCACTTTCTATTTCTCCTCATTCTACTGAAGAACGATTCGGAAGAGGCTGGACAAACCGATATCAACGATGCCAAGAAAAAGCGATATGATCATGACAAGTATAATAACAACCGCCGTGGAGCCGATCGTCTGCTTTCGCGAGGGCCATGTGACCTTTTTAAGCTCCATCTTGACTTCTCTCAGAAACTGCAGGCTTTTTTCAAAGAAGTTTTTTTCCTGTTTCACCCGTAGCGGTTTGGACGCGCTCATCGGTGTTTTCTGGGATGGGGTAATCTTTTTCTGTAGATCCTTTACCGGCTCGGAAAAAGCTGCCGTGTTGTTAATAGCGGAATCATTCTTTTCCTCCGTCGAGATTTCAGAGGAAGCAGCTTGCTTCTTTTTTTTTTTGGTCTTACCCAGATCTTTTTTTCTTAATAGTCGTCCCATTTCACTCCTAAAATGGTAAAAGCTCATGGTTGAGGATTGCATTGGGGAATCCGCCCCTCCCCAGAATTTCAACCACTGAGCTTTCCCTTTAAAATGATTTGGCAGGCCAGGAGGGATTCGAACCCCCAACCCCCGGATTTGGAGTCCGACGCTCTACCGTTAGAGCTACTGGCCTGCATAATCGATTTCAAAGTAACCGGTCCGGTTTCTATATTGTTCCGTTCATGAGGGCGATTACTTGGTTTCTTTGTGAAGGGTATGCCTTCTGCAGAACCTGCAATATTTTTTAAATTCCAGCTTATCCGGCGTTGTTCGTTTATTTTTTGTCGTGGTATAATTTCTATTTTTACACTCGGTGCATGCTAGGGTTACAATCGTTCTCACCAGCCGACTCCTTCACATTTATTCAATTATATCGCTGACCACTCCCGCACCCACCGTGCGCCCACCTTCCCTGATCGCAAACCGGAGCTCTTTCTCCATCGCAATCGGGGTGATCAACTCCGCCGAAATCGTTACGTTGTCGCCCGGCATGATCATCTCCACACCTTCCGGCAACTGCAACACCCCCGTTACATCCGTCGTC
>JAHDSC010000028.1 GCA_018432925.1 Desulfobacterales bacterium
CAAAAATTGACATGCAACGACAATCGCTTGGCACCAGCGCCCTATCTTTGCATGAGAATAATGTTCCCTTGCGAAATAAAGGGGATGGAACCAAAAGGCTGGTTGGCACAGCTATGCAGATGAAGCTTACTGGCGGGAAAAACATCTCTCTTATCGATGAACTTGAAGTAGGCCTTGAGCCACATAGGATTCGTGGTCTGATTCATAGACTCAGGAATTCTGGCCAGCAGATTTTTGCAACAACACACTCCCCAGTCGTAATAAGGGAACTGACTGTCGCAGACAACGAGCTCTATGTTTGTAAACGTAGCGCTGCGGGTATTGTTAGGGTGGAGAGCCTATCAGTTGTGAAAGACATCCAAGGGCAAGTCCGCGCCAACGCTGAAGCTTTCCTGGGCGGCAAGATTGTTGGATGCGAAGGCCCTACCGAAATTGGTTGTTTAAGAGCATATGATGTATATCGTTTCGACAAGCAAAACCCGCCAATATGGAGTATGGAAACATCTTATCTAAACTGTGGTGGGGCTAGCAAGATAAGACCAGTTTGTGAGCAACTTCTCACTCTCGGCTATAATACTGCCGTGTTGTGTGATAACGATGCGCCGACACAGATTACTGAGCAAGACATTAAAGAACTTATTAAGGCAGGAGCCCATATCTGCCAATGGGACAGCGAAAACTCAACAGAGATACAGCTTTTTAATGATATCCCCTGGCAAAATATCCCTGAATTGTTGGAGACTATTTGTGCCTGCCACGATACTATTGAATTTAAGACTATCATAGATACCATCATCAAGGACCCCCGCATTCAGGAGCTACGCTTAGGTGATGACCCATCCGTCTGGACTGAAAATAAGACTTTGAGGCATGTTCTGGGCGATATAGCAAAAAAGCACAAATGGATTAAGCGAATAGACTATGCAGAATGGGTTTTTAACTTTGCCTTACCTCACCTGACAGAAAAAAGCGTCATCAAGACTGGTCTTGATGCTCTGTTTACTTGGATACAGAGAAATGAGCGATGAAGTCTATAAGGCATTAGCACATGCATCTTCTGGATTTGTTGAATCTCCAGCTGGTTGCGGAAAGACCGAGGCTATCGTAAGAACCGTGAATAAATACTGCAAAGGTCGTCAGCTTGTTTTAACGCACACACATTCCGGAGTAGACGCACTAAGGCGGAGATTTCGGAAACATTCTGTTCCCCCGAGTAAATATCATGTTGATACGATAGCCGGTTGGTCTTGGGGATGGGTGAGGAAATATCCGGAAAATGCTGGCTATACCGGATCGAGGGAGATTGCGCAGTGGAATCATGTTTACGTTGCTATGTCGGCGCTTCTTCAAAGGGATTTCGTGAAACGGGGGGTTATTAACTCGTATACAGGAATTATCGTTGATGAGTATCAGGACTGCACGATCCCAATGCATCAGCTCATTCTTCGGCTTAAAGCCCTTCTCCCCTGTAGAATTCTTGGTGACGATTTACAAGGCATCTTCGGCTTCCGAGGCGACCCTCTAATTGATTGGTCCGTTGCCATCAGCGAATTTGGGAACAATCTTGGGGTGTTGGAGACTCCGCACAGGTGGTTAAAAGCGGGCAACAATGAAGAGCTCGGACGCTGGTTATTAAGCATTCGGAAGTCATTTCGACAAAAAGAGGAGCCTAATTATGGTGGTTCCCCTATAGAAAGGCGTACAGTCAGATATGCCGATCTTGGCCCCCAGCTTGTACGCCTTACGCATGAGAAACAGGGCAAAATATGTGTGATCAGACGGAAGGCAAGACCTTTGCCTGCCGGGATCGAAACAACTTTGGTTAAGAACAACTATAAAATTTTAGAGCCAAATGATCTCACCGATTTACAGTCTTTGATTCTATCTCTTTCTGATCGCTCATCAACTGAAAAATCTGCTGCTGCCCGTAATTTCCTGTTTCGGTCGCACGGTGGATTGGCTGGTAAGGAACGAACTTTTATCAAAAAAATCCTTGATGGTGAAAAGCAGCGACCACGACAGCCCAACAAATCTCTTCTATGTGAAAAGCACACAAAAGGAACCACCCCTGGATTAGTATTTGATTTGATTAAATATCTCGAAGGAATTGGCAAGGCGATTTGTAAGCTTTCCGAATCAGTTAGCGCTTTGAAATGTATCGTGGAAGAACACCACGAGACGGGCGCTGATTTGAAAACCCTGTACGCTAATGAAATTGGCAAAAGGAAATATCAAAGTCGCAGCAGTGTCTATCGTTGCGTCGGTAGTACCTTGTTGGTTAAAGGCCTCGAATTTGACCACGTTATTATTCTTCGTGAACAAAACTGGCTGCATAGTTGGGGAAACCACGAAGATCTTTATGTCGCTCTAACCCGCGGCTCTAAAACGATCACCTTAATGGAACTTGTGTAGTAAGATGGAGCAATGGGGAAATGTAAACGGAAGGAAATAGCCCAACCTCTATATGGCCTTCGGGTATCAAGAGAAAAACTTCTCCCATAGGCCGGAAATGTGAATGAAGATATCTTCCGTCTTTCAATCGGATTTCCTGACAAGCGATTCGCTGGTTTCGGCTTACGTCTTCGATTGCGAGCGTCAGCAAAGGAAGCCGGGCATAGGTAACGATTTGATACAATGGTCAATACATTTAAAAAATACACCAAAAAATGGCTTAAAAGTGAATTTGGAGTGCCAAAAACACACGTTTAAAAAACAAGGACATATGGCAAGAGCATATGGCCTCAAAGCATCGCTGTTGGAAGTAAAAGTTTTGTAGAAGACATAAAAACGAAATCGGAACACGGCCCATAGAGGCTGAGCCGAAGCCCGGGATTGGCATTTGCACTCCCTGCAAAATATTTTGTAAATCTGGGGCTGCCGAGGCTTTTTATCAAATCGATTTAATCAACCGAACCGCTGTGGTAGGTGATCCGTATGCCCGGTGGTGTGGGAGGAGGGGCAAAAGGCTCCTTCCTATCCCGATTGAGCCAAAAGAAAAGAGAATGCTTTAAACCATGAGCAATCATGATCGCATAATAAGTTTAACGCTTTCGTTAATAAAATCTGACTTTATCAATGTCAATATGAAGCCTGCCTATATAAGCTTTCTTAAAAGGTATTTATCAAAGAAAGAGTTTATACATGATGATGAAGTTTCGTATATCGAACAAGAAATAAAAAGGCATACGGTTAAAGTTGACAATTATACTGAAGTAGATGCTACGAATTATTTAGAAAAGCATAATGAAGCATCTAGTCGTCAGCCTGAAAGATCTGAATCAAAAAGCAATCAATTATCTTCTTCAAAGAATAATCAGAAAAATGATTATTTTGATTATCAGAAAGAAATAGAAATTCTTAAAGAAACCATCACTGAGCTAAGGCATAAGGGAAAAATAGCTGTAGCTTCCAGAGACAAATGGAAGAAAAGGGCGGAATCGGCAGAAAGTAGGTTAAAAGAAAATGGAATGGGAAACGATTTAAAATTCAAGAAAGTTAAAATGAATTTTTCAAAAATGTATCACCCTGATAGTGTTGCGGGGACTAGTTTTGAGAAACTA
>JAHDSC010000055.1 GCA_018432925.1 Desulfobacterales bacterium
TCGATCGATTCGACGTTGAACATCCGGATCCCCGTTTTGAGGGCGTAGTCGATTTCATCGACACGCTTACCGACTCCGGAGTAACCAATGCGATCCGGCGGAAAACCGGCTTTCAGACCCCGGTACAGCTCTCCGCCCGAAACAATATCAAGTCCGCTTCCGAGGTTCGAAAAGAGTTTTAAAACGGCAAGGTTTGTATTCGCCTTCGCGGAGAAACAGACAAGCCTTTGGATGTCTTTAAAAGCTTTATTGAACACCTGAAAGTGGCGTTTCAGTGTCGCATGGCTGTAAAGATAAAAAGGAGTCCCGATTTTTTCGGCGATATCGATGATCGAAACATCTTCGCAATACAGTTCATTTCCGCGATATGTAAAATGATGCATGGATTTATTTTCCTATCTATTTTTTCGATGCCGCCGGACCGTTTAATAAAATCCTTTTTGTACCGGTTTCAACGTCCGGCTTAAATTTTAACGACTTCATAAATCTTTCGGTTCGCGGAGATACGCTTCGTTCTTTGTCATTCAGTAGGTGACGGATGCAAAATTCGAATCTTTTCCGGTTTCCTCGTTTTCCATATAAGGAATTACTTTATAAATGTATTGATAACCTTTTTCCAGGGTTTCCGTGTAGGTCGTTTCACCTTCTTTAAAATTTTCCGTTTCGTTTTCCTTGACGGGGATATCGGCGATCCGTTGAAAGAGAATCGGACAGGTCTCGCAAACGGGTTCTGAAAGCGCTGTTTTTGAACGATACACATAAAAACCGGCCGGCCCATGGGGCGGGGGTCGGCGAACCGTCCAGGTCAACCCGAGTGTGTCGCCGGCGATGGTTGCTTTCAGGTCCGTGACTTCGGGTGGTTTGGCCTGACGAGGCGGAACCGGGGGTCCTTTTTTCCCGCATCCGGTTATGAAGGAAACGGCGATATAGATGGAAAGAAACAGGATCCAGCCGATGCGGAACCGCAAAGCCGATGCGGACCTTGTGGAGGCTTGGCGGGACTTCGAGGTTGATGAGTGAATAGAGGATGGTTCCGTTCGATCAGGAACAGTTTCCCCCTGCCGCTCAAGTGCAATTGCAAGGAGCGTCCGTTCGGTCGGCAACTTCGATAGAGGAAAAAGACGCATATTCGATGCCGTGCGGAAGGCTTCAGTCCGCACGCCCCTCGGTTTCTTCGCGAAGCCGGTTTTCGGCGGCTTTTATGGCGGCGGCGACGTTTTCACAAGCCGTTCCGCCATATGATTTTCTTCGGTTGATCACCTGTTCCGTGGCTAAAAAGGTATAGACGTCTTCGGAAATGAGGGATGAAAAGGACTTAAGTTCCGCAATGGAAAGCTCATGAAGCTCTTTCTTTTGCCCAATCGCGGAGCTCACCGCCTTTCCGGCGCAACCGTGGGCCTCTCGAAAGGCCATTCCCCGGTTTGCAAGGTAGTCTGCCAGGTCGGTCGCATTCAAATATCCCCTGGAAGCAGCCCGGAGCATCGCTTCTTTATCTATTTTTATTTTCGGCAGCATCTTCCTGTAAATATCAATACAGGAGATCAGGATATCGACGGTATCGAATAACGATGTTTTATCTTCCTGCATATCCCGGTTATAGGTTAGCGGAAGCGATTTCATCATGGTCAGGACGGCCATCAGATCCCCGAAAACACGACCGGTTTTCCCCCGCACCAGTTCGGAAACATCGGGATTTTTCTTTTGGGGCATGATGCTGCTTCCGGTTGCAAAAGAATCCGGAAGCTCGATAAAACCGAATTCGGAAGATGACCATAAAATAAATTCTTCCGACATCCGGCTGAAATGAACCATGCAGATGCTTGCCGAGGACAGGAATTCGATGATAAAGTCTCTGTCCGAAACCGAGTCCATGCTGTTATCCGAAACCTTTGGAAAGCCGAGGAGCATTGCCGTATAATTCCGGTCAATGGGATAGGTCGTTCCCGCGAGCGCGGCGCTGCCGAGCGGCAATACGTTGATTCGTTTGAAACAGTCGCTCAGGCGATCGACATCTCTTGAAAACATCTCATAGTATGCCATCAGATGATGAGCGAGCAGAACCGGCTGCGCTCTCTGCAGGTGCGTATATCCGGGCAGAATCACATCGATGTGCGTTTTTGCCGTATGCACGATGATCTTTCGAAAATCGATGAGCTTTTGAATGATCATGGATGTCCGGTCCCGCAGATACATCCGGACATCCAGCGCAACCTGGTCATTCCGGCTCCTTGCCGTATGCAGTTTGTGGGCGGTTTTACCCACTTGCCGTACCAGCCCGGCTTCAATGTTCATATGGATGTCTTCCAGGCTTTCATCGAATTCGAATCTTCCCTGCTCGATTTCGATTTTTATTTTTTCAAGTCCCTGAATCAGCAGCGAAGCTTCCTGTTCCGATAGAATGGAGGTTTTCGCAAGCATCCTGCAGTGGGCGATGCTTCCTTCAATATCATAAGAATACAGTCGATGATCGATTTCGATGGAAGAGGTAAAAGCCTCTACACTTCGATCGGTCGCTTCGGCAAATCGGCCATCCCAAGGCTTTTCGGACATAGGCAACCTCTGTGAGAGGGGTCGGGGTGACTCCTTGTTAATGGCGAGTCCGGGGTTCGGGATTCATTCGACCGTGAACCGGACTCTTGATGATTCCGTCCTTTATTTTCTTATCAGATTCTGAATGCGAAGTCTCAAGGCATTCAGCCGGATAAATCCTTCGGCGTCTTTCTGGCTGTAGACACTGTCATCTTCGAATGTGGCGAAATCCTGGCTGTAAATGGACTCATCCGATTTACGCCCCAATACGCGACAATTTCCCTTGTACAGCTCGACCCGGACGACTCCGGAAACGTTTGTCTGCGTGCTGTCGATCATATTCTGCAGCAGTTTCATCTCCGGGGAGAACCAGAATCCGTTATAGATCAGCTCCGAATATTTCGGTATCAGCGAATCCCGGATATGCATGACCTCACGGTCCATGGTAATCGATTCCATCGCCATGTGGGCGGTCCTTAGAATGGTTCCTCCGGGAGTTTCATATACACCTCTGGATTTCATTCCCACAAAACGATTTTCCACCATATCGACTCTTCCGATTCCGTGGCGCGCGCCGAACTGATTGAGCTTTTTCAGAAGATTCGCCGCGGGCATCCGCTGGCCGTTAATGGCGACCGGGTCGCCATGCTCAAAAGTGATTTCTATAATTTCCGGATCATCGGGTGCATTCCTGGGAGAAACGGTAAGAATGAACATATCCTCGGACGGTTCAGCCCACGGATCTTCCAGCACCCCGCCCTCGTAACTGATGTGAAGAAGATTCCGATCGCTGCTGTAAGGTTTCTTGAGCGTTGTCGGAACCTTTATTCCATGTTGTTCGGCAAACGCCATCAGCGCGGTTCGGGAGTTCAGTTGCCACTCGCGCCAGGGCGCGATAATTTTGATGTGGGGGTCCAGCGCCAGGTACCCGAGTTCAAACCGTACCTGGTCATTTCCCTTTCCGGTCGCCCCGTGACTGACGGCATCCGCTTTCTCAATTTTTGCGATTTCCATCTGGCGTTTTGCGATAAGAGGCCGGGCAAGGGATGTACCCAGCAGATACTGGCCTTCGTAAATGGCATTTGCACGAAAGGCTGGGAAAACATAGTTTTTAACAAAGGTCTCCTTTAAATCGTCGATGTAAACCTTCGTTGCTCCGGTTTTTAACGCTTTTTCCTCCAAATCATTCAGTTCGTCTTCCTGGCCGATGTCGGCCGAAAAAGCGATCACCTCGCACTGGTATGTCTCGATCAGCCATTTTAAAATGACCGATGTGTCCAGACCGCCTGAATAGGCGAGAACCACCTTTTTTATTTTATTCGACACGCTACGTCTCCTCTTGCGGGTTGTTTGTACATTCGTTTGTACATGGGCGCCTTCGCTTCGGCGGATCATCAGACGGCCATCAGGGTTTCAAGAATGGCTTTGTGCATATGAAGCTTGTTTTCGGCCTGATCCCAGACAACGGAAAAAGGTCCCTCGAGAACTTCTTCGGTAATTTCTTCACCCCTGTGAGCCGGCAGGCAATGCATGACAATCACGTTTTTCGAGGCCAGCTTCACTAAAGCATCGTTTAACTGAAAAGGCTCGAACACGCGCATTCTTGCCTTATGCTCGCTTTCCTGGCCCATGCTGGCCCATACATCGGTATAGATCACATCCGCATCTTTTACCGCTTCCTCCGGGTTTGAGGTCAGATGGATCTTTCCGGATTTTCTTTGAAGCGCGTTTTCTACAACATTCGGATGCGGAAAATACCGGTCCGGACAGGCCAGCGTGAGATTCAGTCCCAGAATGGCCGCGGCATTGATCCATGAATGGGATACGTTGTTGCCGTCTCCAACCCATGCGATTTTCAGATCCGTATATCCCCCCTTATATTCGATAACGGTCATCAGGTCGCTGAGAACCTGACAGGGATGGTAGAGGTCCGTTAGCGCATTGATAACCGGTATGCTGGCGAATGCCGCAAATTCGTTCAAGAGATCCTGGGAATAGGTGCGAATCGCAACCGCATCCAGGTATCTGGAAAGCACCCGCGCCGTATCCCGGACCGGTTCATTGCGAACCATCTGCGTTTCTTTGGCATTTATGAAAATGGGTGTTCCGCCCAGCTGGAGCATTGCCGATTCGAACGAGATACGGGTTCGGGTGGATGGTTTGTCAAAAATAATGCCGAGAGATTTTCCTTCCAGAACCTTTCGGTCGGCACGATTTTTGGAATTTCTTTTCAGTTTCATGGCGCGATCGAAAAGGTTTTCAAAATCCTTTTTTTCAAGGTCCAGTAACGTCAAAATGTCTTTTTTCAAATTAACCTCGCCGCGGAAAGTCAGTCAAATGATTGTCAAATCGATTCAATCGCCGGAATCCATGCTTCGTGGAGGATGCCCGCATTCACGGTTTTTCACCATTGAAGCATATCCGGTTTCCCAAATAAAGCGCGATTCCCGATCGATACGGAAACGTCCCGCGAGGCCGTTAAACCGGAGAATGCGCAGCCATCCGTCATAAATCGCACCCGGCTGAATTCTCGAAGGCGTTCACCGCTTCGAGTTTTCGAGTCATTTCGGACATTTTTAAAGCACTTCATCCAGATAGGCCACCAGCCGGTCTATTTTATCTTTATCGATGATCAGCGGTGGAACAAAGCGCAGTATGTTCCCCTGGATGCAGTTGATAAGGAACCCTCTTTTTAAACATTTCATCACGATGGGTTCCCCCTCGACTTTCAACTTCATACCCAGGAGCAGACCCAGTCCACGAACTTCCTCAACGGATTCATGCCTGTTTTTCAGCCACAGGAGCTTTTCCTTGAAATAGACGCCGATATCCCGGCAATGTTCAATGATTTTTTCTTCAGAAATCACCTTGAGCACTTCAAGGGATGCCGCCGTTACCACCGGCGTTCCCCCGAAAGTGGAGGCATGCGAACCGGGTCCGAACGCGGTTGCGATATTTTCTTTTGCCAGCATCGCCCCGATGGGAAGTCCGTTGGCAAGTGCTTTGGCCAGCGTCATGATATCCGGCTCGATTCCGAAGTGTTCGTAGGCAAAGAGCTTGCCGGTTCGGCCGATTCCCGTTTGGATTTCATCAAAAATTAGCAGCGTGCCGGTTTCGTCACAAAGGCGTCTCACCGCTTTCAGGTAACCGGGTTCCGCGCAGCGAATCCCGCCTTCCCCCTGGATCGGCTCGATCATTACCGCGCAGGTTGAAGGGCCGAGCTTGTTTCGCAGGGCTTCGATGTCATTCAACGGCGTAAAATCAAATCCTTGAAGAACGGGATCGTATCCTTTTTTGATTTTGGCCTGACCGGTGGCGGAAAGGGTGGCCATGGTGCGCCCGTGAAAAGACAGGTCCATGGCAATGATGCCGTAGCGCCGGCTTTCCCCCCTTTCCTGGAAGTAGCGGCGGGCAAGTTTGATCGCCGCCTCATTGGCTTCCGCTCCGCTGTTGCAGAAAAAGACCCGGTCGGCGAAACTGTTTTCAACAAGCCACGATGCCAGCTCGACCTGAGGGACGGTATAGTAAAGATTGGACACATGGAAAAGGGTGGCGGCCTGGGATGAGAGGGCTTTTACGACTCTTGGATGTGCGTGGCCCAGATTGCACACGGCGATTCCAGCCACAAAATCGATATATTCCTTACCCTCGGAATCCCAGAGGGTGCATCCCTCCCCTCGAGTCAGGACGATGGGAAAGCGTTTGTAAGTAGCCGCGATAAATCGATCGGCCATGGTGATAATGTCGCTGCTCATAATTTGACTTCCGTTCCGATACCTTTGTCGGTAAAAAGTTCCAGTAACAGGGCATGGCGTTTTTTGCCGTTTATGATATGCACCTTTTCAACCCCGTTTTCCAATGCATCCCGCGCGCATTCGATTTTCGGAATCATCCCCCCTGAAATGGTTTTTTCTTCGATCATTTTGTCTATTTGATTTGCGTCGATGGTGGATATCAGCGATCCGGATGAATCCAGCACCCCGTCCACATCCGTCAGCAGGATCAGCCGGGCGGCGGAAAGCGCGATGGAAAGCTTGCTTGCAACAAGATCCGCATTGATATTAAACGTTTCACCCGACGGGCCCGCTCCAACCGGTGCAATAATCGGGATAAACCCTTTTTCGGTAAGCGTATGGATGATGGCCGGATTGATTTGAGTCACTTCCCCCACCAGACCCGGATCGATAATCTCCGGGGGCTTGTTATCATCCGTCCGGTGCAAAATCCGGAGTTTTCCGGCCAGAATCAGTTCTCCATCCTTGCCGCTGAGGCCGACGGCTTTTCCTCCCTGCCGGTTAATTTGTGCCACGATCCCTTTATTTACCTTGCCGCCGAGAACCATTTCCACGACATCCATGGTGGGTTCATCCGTAATCCGCATTCCTTTGACGAATTTGGAGCGAATCCCCATCCGATCCAGAACCGAATTGATCTGCGGACCGCCGCCGTGCACAACCACCGGGTTCAGCCCGATAAACTTCATTAAAGAGATATCGCGGGCAAAGTCCTCCTTGAGTTGTTCGTCGACCATGGCATGCCCCCCGTATTTGATCACGATGGTCATGCCGTAAAAACGGCGTATATAGGGCAGGGCTTCTATCAGTATATCGGCTACATTTGGCGTCATGTCCGTATGTTCCGGTTGGAGAGCCGATCGGCTCGGGAAGCATATCGCTTCAAAAGGGTTGCCGCGTCACACTCCGGTTATAAAATATATCTGGAAAGATCCTCGTTGTCTTTTATATCTTTCAATTTTTCGTTTACATATTTTCCGTCAATGATGAATTTTTGTCCTTTCATATCCGGAGCGTCGAAGAGAATATCTTCCAGCAGACGCTCCATAATCGTATGGAGGCGTCTTGCCCCGATATTTTCGGTCAGATTGTTCACCTCTTCGGCAATTTTCGCGATATCTTCGACGGCCTCATTCTCAAAGACTACATCCACCCCCTCGGTCTTCAGAAGAGCCATATACTGAAGCAAAAGTGCGTTTTTCGGCTCGGTGAGGATTCGGATGAATTCTTTCTTGCCCAGTGAATCAAGCTCCACCCGAATGGGAAATCGACCCTGAAGTTCCGGGATCAAGTCGGACGGTTTGCTGGCATGGAAGGCGCCGGAAGCAATAAAAAGAATATGATCGGTTTTAACGGGTCCGTACTTGGTTGTAACCGTGGAACCCTCGACGATCGGCAGGAGATCCCTCTGGACCCCTTCCCGGGAAACGTCGGGACCATGGCCCCCGTCTTTGCCGGCGATCTTGTCGATTTCGTCCAGGAAGATGATGCCGGACTGTTCCACTTTTTCAATTGCTTGTTTGACCACCCGATCCATATCTACCAGCCGCTGAGATTCTTCCTGGGTAAGGATTTGGATGGCTTCCGATACTTTTACCTTTCGTTTTTTGGTTCCTTTCGGCAGAAGACCGCCGAACATATCTTTAAAATTGATACCCATCTCTTCCATGCCGACATTGGAAAAAATTTCTACAACCGGCATGGAGCGTTCCGAGACATCCAGGTCAACATACCGATTGTCCAGCTTTCCCTTACGCAGCATCTCCCGCAGTTTTTCGCGCGTGGAGAGGGGGAGTTCTTCCCCGCAGGTTAATTGTTCGATCGGCTTTTCCTTTTGATCCTTCTCGGGTTCGGTGGATTTTTGGGGCGCGGATTTCGGCAGGAGAAGATCCAGCAGCCTTTCTTCGGAAATCCGCCAGGCCTTTTCCCGCACCGCTTCCTGTTCCTTGGATTTAACGGCGTTTACGGTCAGTTCCAGAATATCCCGAACCATCGATTCAACATCCCGGCCGACATATCCGACTTCGGTGAATTTGGAAGCTTCCACCTTGATGAACGGAGAGTCCGTAAGCCTGGACAAGCGCCGCGCGATCTCGGTTTTTCCAACCCCCGTTGGGCCGATCATGATGATGTTTTTTGGTGCGATTTCGTCACGAAAATCCTCTTCAACCTGCTGTCTTCGCCATCGATTCCTTAATGCGATGGCAACCGAACGCTTCGCGTTGTGCTGCCCGACGATATATTTATCGAGCTCCCCGACAATTTCCGATGGTTTCAAATTACTCATATCAAATACTTATACCTCCAAACGAAGGTCCTGCCCGTTCGAGACGATTCCGGCCTCCGGCGATTCCCGCCGGAAAATCGGATTGGCCGTTACAGGACTTCGATCGTTACCGAATCATTGGTGTAGACGCATATGGAAGCCGCAATTTTCATTGCCTCCCTTGCGATATTCTCTGCATCCAGATCCGAATATTTTACAAGCGCCTTTGCCGCCGCCTGCGCGCTGACTCCACCCGATCCGATTCCTATAATCCCCTCGTCCGGTTCGATGACATCGCCGTTGCCTGAAATAAGGAGCATCGTGGTGTCATCCACGGCGATCATGATGGCTTCGAGACGCCTTAAATATTTGTCGGTCCGCCAGTCTCTGGCCAGTTCCACGGCGCTTCGGGTCAGGCTTCCATTATACCGCTCAAGCTTTGCTTCCAACTTCTCCGTCAGGTTCATGGCATCGGCGGTGGCACCGGCGAATCCAACGATGATCTTTCCTTCATAAATTCGCCGCACTTTTTTTGCATGATGCTTGATGACGGTGTTATTCAACGTAACCTGTCCATCGCCGGCCACCGCCACGGTTCCTTTATGTCGAATCGCCAGGATGGTCGTTCCGTGGAAATCCATTGTATTCTTATCGTCTCGGATGGGCTTTGTCATAAGTCTCCATTAATTTGTCGATGCTTACGTGTGTATACTTTTGCGTCGTGGAAAGGCTTTTATGACCGAGAAGTTCCTGAACCGTCCTCAAATCCGCCCCCGCGTCGAGCATATGGGTTGCGAACGTGTGGCGCAGCCCGTGGGGTGAAACCGTTGCCAGAAGACCGCACTCCCTTATCAGCTTTTCAAGAATACGGGCGATCGATCTCGTCGTAAGGCGTTTATAACTCTTGTTCAGAAAAAGCGGGCCGTTTTTCTCGGGTCCCGTTTGGGCAAAAAATTTATCTCCCCTGGTCCGCAGTTCGTTCCGGTAAGCAAGAACGGCCGTTATCGCTTTTTTGCCGATCGGAACGATTCTTTCCTTATTCCCTTTTCCAAGGACCCGAATGGTTCCGTTGCCGGGATCCATATCGAAAACATTCAATCCGGCAAGTTCCGATACACGGATTCCACTGGAGTAAAGGGTTTCGAAAATGGCGCGGTTTCTGAGTCCGATCCAGTCCCCGACCTTTATGAAATCCAGCAGCCGGAACATATCGTCCACCGAGAGATAGGCCGGTATCGTTTTATCCTGTTTGGGTGTCTGGATCCAATCCGCCGGATTTTCCTGAATGAGTCCATGTTTGACCAGATGCTTGAAAAAAGACCGCAATGCGGAAAGTTTACGCGCGAGAGTTGCTTTGCTGTTCTTTTTATATAAAAATCCCAGGTAGCTCCGAATCGTCAAGGCATTGATTTCATTTGCCCAGACCGCCTTTTCATTTTTTTGTTTCAACCCTCTCGCCGTCTCCCCATCGGCAACAAAAGATGAAAATTCTTCGAGATCATGCAAATACGCCCGGCATGTATGGCCGGAATATCCCTTTTCGGAGGTCAGGGATTCGACAAAAGATCGGATCAGCGTTTTCAAGGGAGCGCGGTTCATCGAAAAATTTCTCCTTAAAATTGGATCAGCGCCTCAAGCTCATTCCAGGTCCCGACTTCCATGAAGGGATGATGGACGCGGTTCCATGGTTGTTTGAAAAGGAGCGGCGTCACTCCGGCCCTCTCGAGATGAAAGCATGTTTCCAGCCTGTCTTCCACAAAATAGGATATGTTTTTTTTCAGAAGAACATCGGCCTTTGCCTCGAAGCCCCCGGTTGCAACCACTTCTATGTCGCGTGAATCAAGGGGGAGCGTATCTTTTATCCAATCGTAAATAGGACCCAAATACGGCCTCGCCGTCACGAAGAGAATCGGACGGTGGTTTCTTCCGATCCTGGATAGAACCTTCGGAGCCCCTTCAATGGGCTTCAGGGGCGCGGTGTAATTTCCGTCCATGATTTTAACGATGATTCTCTCGATGATTCCCCGGTCAATCGAGAGGCATTCCTCCAGAGAGTAACTGGTGAAATCCTTGTACTCGATTCCGGTTATATTGTATTCGTCTCTGGCGATATCCAGAAACAGCGTCATGGTGTCGGCAAAGACACCGTCAATATCAAATGCCACCGATGCCGGATGAATCATAAGGATGCCTGTATGTTGAAAATCGTTTTCACCCATGGACGACCTTTTTTCCCAAGCGATGCGTCGGTCCGCGCCGTTTCTCGTGCACTGTGTCCGGGGCTCTCCGCGCAAGGACTTGATGCCGGGGTCTTTGCATAACGTCCCTTTCCTTCGACGGATGCGTTCGGCTCAATTCGAAGGGCGGATAACGGATGGATACCAAAATTGGATTCATCGGTTCCACGGGCGGTTGTCCGGATACGGTGACTGAGATATCGAACCTGCGGACCCCGGATCATGCAGCCTTTCGGGACTTTTTTTTCAGTCGGATGATTCGGCGCCGATAAATCGCCGCCATCTTTGCCTCATCCTCCTTGAGAAGGTTTTGTTTTGCCCGAAGTTCTTTGATCATTTTTTTCAATTCCCGCACGGAAGAATCGCTCTGTTTCCCGGGCTCATCCTCGATTCCTCTCGCTCGTTTGATGGACTGAATCAACTCCGGTTTATTTAATCCATGAACGCCGGTAATTTCAGGTAGTTGCAAAGCGACTTCTCTCAGTTCCTTGGCCGTCATTTTTTCCAGGGGTTTTTCCTTGGTCTGTTTTTTTTTGGTACCCATATTCAATCGTTCTCCTTTCCATATCGGGCGGTTTTGCAAAAGCCGATCGTTTCGACACATTGCACGTCTGATGAATGATTCTTCATGATTGCCGCATGTTGAACCGTGTGCTTTTTAACCCGCCGTCTTATGTTCGTTGTTTTTTTGCGAAGCCGTCCTTCTTATGCAGAAAAGCACAAGCGGAGGCTTAAAAGCCCCCGCTTATCCGTGTTTTTAAGATTCTTGAGAAAATCCTGTTTTGCCCTTGACGTTACCGCCGGCCGGTTTCCCCCCGCGGCGGAGCTTTCTTAAACAAAATCGACTGTTTTCCAGAGGCTTTTTTAAAACATGAAGTGCCTGGAATTTTCCTCTACACGAAAAACCGGGAGCGTGGTTTAACCTTTTGACTTTTCGGCCGGAACCGGAACATAACTTCATAAACCATTTTTTTTTATTATGTCAATAGCCAAGGCACGATTTATCATTACAATAAAAGGACTTGACGATTCGGCGAGGCTCGGCGAATGTACGGAAAGCGCTTCAAAAACGATTCGCTTTCATGTCCTCCTTATTTTTTCCGGTCTTGTACCCTGTCTTCCATGAATTGAAGAAGCGGCTTGAAAAGATCAATCGGAAACGGGAAAATCGTTGTGGTGTTCTTTTCCGAGGACATCTCCCGCATCGTCTGAAGATATCGAAGCTGGAGTGCCATGGGACGTTTTTCAATAATTTCAGATGCCTGCGCCAGCTTTGCGGCCGCCTGAAATTCCCCTTCCGCATTGATCACCTTTGCCCGGCGTTCTCTTTCGGCTTCCGCCTGCTTCGCCATGGCACGCTGCATTTCCTGCGGAAGATCAATGTGTTTCAGTTCCACGGTTGCGACCTTTATCCCCCAGGGGTCCGTATGGGTATCGAGTATCTCCTGGAGCTGCGCGTTTATTTTTTCCCTTTCGGACAAAAGCTCATCCAGTTCGGCCTGGCCGCATACGCTCCGAAGAGTGGTCTGGGCGAGCTGAGACATCGCATAGTTATAATTTTCCACCTCGATGATGGCTTTTGTCGGATCGATCACCCGGAAATAGATGACGGCGTTGACCTTTACGGAAACATTATCCCTGGTAATGACATCCTGTGGGTCTACATCCATTGCGACAAGACGGAGGCTGACTTTTATCATTTTGTCAACAATCGGAATCAGAAGGATAAGGCCGGGTCCTTTCGCTTTTATAACACGTCCCAGCCGAAAGATTACGCCGCGTTCGTACTCGTTTAATATTCGGATGGCCGCGGACAGAAAAAAGATTATCAGCAAAACCACCGCAATTAAGGGAATCGGAATCATTTTTATCTCCTTCCGCTGAAAAGTTCATCATCGCATAAGCCGCCTGCGGCTTGACCGTCCGGATGGTCCGGTGCGCAGGAGGGAAACCTTGCCAAAAGGTCATTTGTTGTTGACCGGTTCCACTAGAATCACCAGACCTTCAATTCCCACCACTTTGACCCGGGTTCCTGCCTCGATCGGATCTTTTGCGGTTGCATTCCATAGTTCGCCATGCACAAAAACCTTTCCTCCGTCCGGCAGAATCGATTTTCTTACAACGCCGATCTCGCCGATAAGCCCTTTAATCCCTGTTCTCGGCTTTGATAAGTGGGATTTGAAAACCAGGCTTGCAACAATCGCAAAAAAGCCTGAAACCAGGATAACGGTCGGTAAAAACACTTTCCATGAAAGGCTGAGTTCGGGGCTTTTTTCAAACAGCATGAGGCTGCCCAGAAAAAAGGAGATGATTCCGGCGATGCTGAGGAGACCATAACTGGTAACCATCATCTCCAGGATGAAAAAAATGACGGCAAGGATAATCAGGAGAATACCGGCGTAATTGACCGGAAGCGTTTGAAAGGAAAAAAAAGCCAGGATGATCGAAATCCCCCCGATGACACCCGGAAGAATCGCGCCGGGATTGGAGAGTTCGAAATAAATCCCGGCCAATCCGATCATCATCAAAATATAGGCAATATTCGGATCGCTGATGGTTTTTAATATTTTTGTTCGCAAAGTTTCTTTCAGAATTGTTTTTCGGGGATTATCGAGGTGAAGCTTCCCTTTTCCCCGCACCTCGCGACCATTGATCCGCTCGATCAGATCATCCAGGTCTTTTGCCACCATATCAATGACTTTTTTCTTCAGCGCTTCCGTCTCGTCAATCGAAACGCTTTCCCGGACCGCCTTTTCCGCCCACAGTGCATTTCTCCCTCTTTTCTTCGCGATACTTTTTACATGGGCTACCATGTCATTTATGATCTTGTCGGACATGACCTTTCCGATTTCTTTTCCGCCAAGGCCGACCGGATGCGCGGCGCCGATATTGGTTCCCGGAGCCATTGCCGCAATGTCGGCAGCCATGGTAATCATAACGCCCGCTGAAGCGGCACGGGCTCCGCTGGGCATTACGTACACCACGACAGGAATTTCGCTTCCGAAAACAGCCATCACAATTTCACGCATGGACTCGGAAAGGCCGCCGGGCGTATCCAGCGTGATGATGATGCAGGAAACCTCGTCCCGGGATGCTTTTTTGATGCCGCTCTTTATAAAATCCGCCACTCCCGGGTTTATGCTGCCGGATACCTGAAGAATATAGACTTCATTTTTTTCCGCAAAACCGTGACCCGGTGGGAGTAATAAAAAAACGGCCGGAATCCAAAATAAAGAATAATATAGAACGCGTCGTAACCAATGCAACGGTTTGCTTTCTTTTTATGGAGTTGACGAAAGTTTCGCGCTTCGGATTTCTCCGAAGTTCCGATCGAACCGATATCGAATGGGATTTTCAGGAAGCGGAATCATGAAACCGGAGGAGTTTTCCGGCGCCCGATTCATAACGCATCGGTCGGATACCCGTCGTTGTCACAGGCACCTCGTCTATTTTTTTGCCTGCCGTTTGTGTCAGCGTCATGTGCGTCGCGATCGAAGCTCTGCCGAGGTATTTTTGGTTCGATGCAATGGAAATTGTAACGTTTCATTGTTTTTTTAAAAAAAGGGGGTGAGATGTTAAAATATTTTCAGCCATTCATCGCTTCCATCAATTTCTTCATGTCTTCCCAGACATCCCTTTTTTTATCCGAATTGCGAAGCAGGTATGCCGGATGGTAAGTCGGCATCACTTTGATTCCCATGAAATCGTGGAAGCGTCCCCGAAGTCTCGAAACTGGTTCTTCTGTTTCAAGAAGGGTTTGAGTCGCAATTGTTCCCAGCGTGCATATAAAATCCGGCCGGATGACAGCGATCTGACGCTTTAAAAACGGCAGACAGGATTCTATTTCATCCGGCATCGGGTTTCTGTTTTTGGGGGGGCGGCATTTTATGATGTTGCAGATATAGACCTGATCCCGGGTGAGATGGATGGCCTGGATGATCCGGGTGAGTAGCCGGCCGGCCGCGCCCACAAAGGGAACGCCTTTTTGATCTTCTTCAAATCCCGGAGCTTCACCGACAAATACGAGCCCGGCACGGAAATTTCCCGCGCCGAACACAATATTCTTACGCGTTTCGCAAAGCTTGCAACGGCGGCAGTCGCCGAGATCCGCACGAATTTTTTCCAGGGTTTCCGCCGCAAAGGTCCTCTTTTCCCCCCAGCTTTTTACGATTTCCAGGCTTTTCTCTGAACAGTCAAAGCCCCGGCACCCCGCTTGAGCAAGAAAATTGAAATAATGCTTGATTTCTTCAATCAAGGCGGCGAGGTTTTCTTCGCCCGGCTTGATTCCGCAACAGGGTGTCTCCGGCATGAGAAAAGAAGATGCTCCTTACCTGTTATTGGTCGGCGGGTGTCGCTGTTTGCGATTCACCCATGACAGATCATTCCGTTTTCATCGGAAGAATCCGCTCGATGAGTCGATCCAGGATGACATGTGAAACCGAGTCCTTATCCATTGCATCCAGCGATTCCACCATCCCGTCCCTGAAAAAAAGCGTTACCTTGTTGGTATCGGATCCGAAACCGGACGCGGAATCCCCGACGAGATTCCCAACGATCATATCCAGGTTTTTCTCCGAAAGCTTTTTCAGCGCGTTTTTTTTAAGATTCTCGGTTTCCGCGGCGAAACCGACGAGTATCCGGTCTTTTTTTCTTCGTCCCAGCTCTTTCAGGATGTCCTGATTTTTTTGTAAAAGCAAAACCATTTCGTCTTTTTCTTTTTTTATTTTTTGCTTCGCCGGTTCCCTGGGTCGATAATCGGAAACCGCGGCCGCCTTGATGATGATATCCGATTTTTCCATGTGCTGAAATACCGCATCCGCCATTTCTTCCGAGGTTCGGATCCGGACCATGGTTACATTGCACAGGTCGGGAAGGTTGGTAGGACCTGTAATCAGTACCACCTTCGCTCCCCTGTGTTCCGCTGCCCGGGCGATGGAAAAACCCATTTTGCCCGTGGAAGGATTGCTGATGAATCGAACCGGATCGATATCTTCCCGGGTAGGACCCGCGGTAACAAGCATCTTTTTGCCCGCCAGATCCCTGCGCGAAAGGCAGGACACCATCCGGTCCAGTATTTCTTCCGGTTCGGGGAGGCGGCCGGGCCCGATGGTTCCGCAGGCGAGTTTTCCGGCTCCCGGTTCAATTATAAAATAACCGTCTGCCTTGAGCAACGAAAGATTTCGTTCAACCGCCTTGCTTTCGTACATATGGGTGTTCATGGAGGGGCAAAGCATCACGGGGCATTTCACCGCGAGCAGGAATGTGCTCAGGGCGTCATCCGCGATTCCGCCGGCAAGTTTGCCGATGATATTGGCGGTTGCCGGAGCGATAATTACAGCGTCCGCCTGCTCGGCCCAGGCAATGTGTCTTATGGGGGCATCATCACCCTTCTCGAAAAGGCTGGTGCATACCGGCTGACCGGTCAATGCCTCGAAAGTCAGGGGCCCGACAAACCATTTTGCATTTTGAGTCATAATCACCCGGACTTGTGCCCCCTGCTTCTGAAGAAGCCGTAAGAGCTCCACGCTCTTGTAGGCCGCGATCCCGCCGCACACTCCCAGCACGATGTGTTTATTATGGATTGGATTTTTCATGATTGAAAATGTCGATTCGTCGTCCATCCGCAAGAGCCGACAGCGGACAGGCACGATTTATTTGATTAACGAGGATTCGGCTTCTTCCCTCATGGGTGCCACCCAAATCTCGACATCCGTTCGGAGATCCGAATCGAAAATATTCACCACGCAGTATCTGTTATCTTTCTGATAGAGCAAAATGGAACGATTGGAGGTGAATTTGCTCAACGGTTTCCAGTTGTCTTTGGCCATGTTGCTGTCAAAAAAGGCGATCAAGGAGCCGGCTTCCACCCGTCCCTTCAGGACAAGAACGCCGGCGGAAAAGCCCTGGGTCTGGTATACAAAGGATTCTTTCCGGTTCACTTTCAGTTCGCCGGGTATCAGAACGTCCTCAAAGTCATAGTACAGGGGCGAAGCCCCTCTTGCCTTTGCGGTTGCGGAAGGGGATGCGGAACTGTTTTTTCTCCAATTCAAGCTTTCACATCCGGTTGCCAGCAGAGAAAATACAGCCAACATCGCCGGATACAGCAAAACTGTTTTTGCACGCCTCATGGTTGTCACGATTCTACCTCCTTTTTAATTGGTTTAGATGGATATTTCTTGGGGTGCATACCGCGTCAAATCGGCAGTTTATAATCGATGCGGCATCATCCGATTTCTTAAGAAAAAAGTCAATTTTTTGATTTAATTTTGTTTTAGAAGTCGACAGGGTTCTTCCGTGAACCGTTTCTAACGAGAAGGGGATGACGCGCAATGGAACCGTCCGTTCCGCCTTCCGAGGAACCGGCGGTCTATTTCTTATGCAATCGTCAGTCTTTCCGAAGGATTAATCCTTCCAAGCGGCTCCTGAATTTTTTTAATTTTTGAAGTCTTCCATAACCTTCTGCGAGATCGATCCATCGGCAGAATATCGAGACAAGATTCTTTGTGTCCGCTTTTTTCCCGACGAGTTTTTTTTCAATCTCGGACAGGGCATTCATTATATCCGTTCTTTCGGGCTCCTTCTCCAGAAGGGATTTGTAAATCTCCGCCGCTTTTTCCAGATATCCCTGCTCGGCATATACTTTTGCCATGGTTGCGGTATAATTATTTTCGCCTTTCGTCATGAGTTCCTGCTTTGCTCTTGTTTACTTTAAATATCAGCTCATCTTTGCCGATCATCCCCAATTCATATCTTGCAACGCTTTCGATAAATTCCGGATCGTGTTCCAGGCGCTCGATTTCTCTATACAAGGACAGATTCTGCCGGTGAATCTCCTCATTTTTTTCCGCCATGCAATCGTTTTCTTTTTTCAGATGGTTCAGATCAACCAGCCCCTTGTCGCCGTATATAATTTGCAGCAACAATAAAAACAATGCCGGAATTAAAAAAGATAATACAACCTTTTGCCTTTTGCTCACCTTTTTCTTTTGCCTTTCCTGATTAAATCAAGAACGATTCCGATTTCCCGGCTCCTGAGGAGGAACGCGGAGCCGCCGTAAAAGAAAAGCCCGGTTAATATACTTCCCATAAGACCAAGAAAAAGTCCATACAATGTTTTCTCTTCCCCGAGAGCCGATAATAATGAGAAAGCCCGGACTGCGCCCCCCATGATCGCCGAACACGCTATAATTTTAAAAGCCGACGATGCCAGGTTTTTCCATCCCGACTCGCCGAGCCGGATGCGCAAACATCGAGTCAGAAGGCAGACATTGAGCATCGCAGCCAGCGATGTCGATAAGGCAAGACCGCCGTGGCCCAGGGGTTTCATCAGAAGGATTCCGAGAATCATGTTGGCAAAGATGGATATAATAGCCGTTTTCACCGGCGTTCGGGTGTCCCGCAAAGCGTAAGACGCGGAAACAACGATCCGTTCCGCTGAAAACGCCCAAAGGCCGATGCTGTAATAAAAAAGGGCGTCCGCGGTCATTCGCGTGGATTCGGAATCAAAAGCCCCTCGCTTAAACAGCAGGGCAATGATCGGTTCTTTTAAGACAATCAGGCCCACCATCGCGGGTACCGCGATAAAAGATACCAGTTTCATGGCAAAAATAAACGTATCCCGGACGCCATCGAGATCGTTCGCGGCAGCCTGCATAGAGATGCTTGGCAGGACAGCCGTGGAAACGGCGATGGCAAAAATACCGAGTGGAAACTGGACCAGTCGGTCCGCATAGTACAGACAGGACACGCTTCCTTCCGGAAGCAGGGATGCGAGAAGGGTGCCGACCAAGATATTGATTTGGTAAGCGGCCGCTCCGAATACGGTGGGAAGTAAAAGAACCCCTATCTTTTTCAGCCCGGGGTGAAAAAGGTTTGTGTTTCGCCGGAAACGGATTCCTTTTTTCATAAGAAACGGCAATTGAAGGGCCAGTTGCAACATACCGCCGGCAACCACGCCGACGGCCAGCCCGATGACCGGTTCATCCAGGTGTGGTGAAATCCATAGCACGGAGCCGATCATCGCAAGGTTCAAAAATACGGGGGCGAAGGCCGGTGCGGCGAAGTGGCCGAGCACATTCAGGATCGCCATGCAAAGTGCCGTCAGTCCGATGAAGAACAGATAAGGGAACATGATGCGGGTCAGGGTGACCGTCAGTGCCGATTGGACCGAAGTCTCGGCAAATCCGGGTGCGATGATCCGGACGATCCATGGAGACAGCAGGATACCGAAGATGACGGCAACAGCCAGTACAACGGCCAGAAGCCTCATTGCGGATTCGGCCATTTTGAAAGCGTCCTTTTTCCCCCGATGGATCAGGTGCTCCGTGAAAACGGGAATAAATGCAACGCTGAGGGAACCTTCCGCAAAAAGTTTCCTCAACAGATTGGGAATTCGGAAGGCTACGAAAAAGGCATCGGAAATGGGGCCTGCACCGAAAAACCAGGCAAGAACCATGTCCCGCAAATAGCCGAGGATGCGGCTCAAAAAAGTGGCCGCGCCCACTAAACCGAAGGCTTTTGTAA
>JAHDSC010000166.1 GCA_018432925.1 Desulfobacterales bacterium
GGAAAACAGGGAAGGTCAGAATGACATCAAGTCAAAAAACAGGCGCCCAAATATTAATTCAGAGCCTCATCGAAAGCGGTGTGGATCATATATTCGGATTTCCCGGCGGAGCCGTGATTCCGATTTATGACGTTCTTTATGAAGCTTCACTGAAACATATTTTAACCCGACATGAACAGGGAGCGGCTCACGCCGCGGACGGGTATTCGCGGGCAACAGGTCGTGTCGGGGTATGCTTGGCCACTTCAGGCCCGGGAGCAACCAATCTGGTGACGGGTCTTTCTACCGCTTATATGGATTCCGTGCCGATGGTGGCCATTACCGGGCAGGTTCCCGTTTCGATGATCGGCAACGACAGTTTTCAGGAAGCGGACATTTATGGGATCACCATCCCGGTGACTAAATACAATTATCTGGTAAAGGATGTGAACGATCTTCAGCGCATTATCAAAGAGGCCTTTTATATCGCATCGTCCGGAAGGCCGGGCCCTGTTTTGATCGATATCCCAAAAGATGTCCAGCAGGCCAAGACAAGAATCAAAAAAATCGGGCCGGTCAAACTGCCCGGTTATCATTCACCCAGTCAAGGACACCCCAGGCAGATCCATGCCATCCTTCAGGCGATCAAAGATGCCCGTCGACCGATCATCTATGCCGGAGGCGGTGTAGTAAGCTCCGGTGCCAGTGACGAACTCCGAAAATTTGTTCGGAAGACACAAATTCCTGTTACCACCAGCTTGATGGGAAAAGGGGTGATCCCGGAAACCGACGACTTGGCTCTGGGCATGCTGGGCATGCATGGAACCAAGTATGCCAACTATGCAATCTATGAGTCTGATTTGATCATTTCCATGGGAGTGCGGTTTGATGATCGTGTGGTCGGTAATGTTCAAAAATTTGCTCCTTTTGCCAAGATTATCCATATGGATATCGATCCGGCTGAAATCGGAAAACGCATTGCAGTGGACATCCCCATCGTCGGGGATTTGAAAAACATATTATATATGCTGAATCAGAAGGTTCAGGAACAGAGCCGGAAGAAATGGCTGCAGACGGTGATGCGGATGAAGAAGGAAAACCCTCTAACGTTTGGCGATGACGGCAAGCTGAAACCTCAACTCATCATCCGGACCCTGAGTGAAATGACGAAAGGCGATATTATCATTACAACCGATGTGGGACAGCACCAGATGTGGGTCGCTCTCTATTACCCCACAACGGAACCCCGTCGGTTTATTACTTCGGGGGGGGCCGGCACCATGGGCTACGGTTTTCCGGCAGCCATTGGCGCGACGGTTGGGCGGACGGATATTCCGGTCGTGAATATTACCGGGGACGGCAGCTTTCAAATGTGTATCCAGGAGCTGGCCACTGCCCGGATGTATAATCTTCCGGTAAAAATTTTCATCCTGAACAACGGATACCTCGGAATGGTTCGGCAATGGCAGGAAATGTTCTACGAGAGGCGTTATTCCTATACGAATTTGGAATTTAATCCCGATTTCTGCAAGGTGGCGGAGGGATACGAGATTCCCGCGATTCGGGTCACCGAATCCGAAGCGGTTAAATCCGCAATTGACCGGGCCTTGAATATGGATGGTCCGGTTCTGGTCGATTTTTATATCGACAAGGAAGAAAACGTGGTTCCGATGATCCCGCCTGGAGGAGGGCAAACGGATTTTATTCAAGAAGGAGAAGCAGGATGCTGAAAGTTATCTCAATTCTCGTTCGAAACCATCCGGGGGTGTTGTCTCATGTTGCCGGCATGTTTACCCGCCGGGCCTATAATATTGAAACGATTGCCGCGGGGCAAACCGAAAACCCGGAGGTCACCCGAATCACGATAACCGTTTCCGGAGATGAAGCCGTTTTGGAGCAGGTTACCAAGCAGTTGCGCAAGCTTATCGATGTCATCCGGGTACGCGATCTGAAATATTCAGAATCCATCACGCGGGAACTGGTTCTTTTAACCGTTTACGTATCCATGGATAAACGGCAGGATGTGATGGGTATCGCAAACACCTTCGGGGCGACGATCGTGGATATCTCGGAAAAAACAATGACACTGGAATTTGTGGGCAACCGGCGCAAAATCGATACGATCCTCCATGCCCTGGAGGGTTTCAAAACCAAAGAGCTGGCAAGGACCGGCATCGTGGCTTTGCCTCTGGAGAGTCAGATTGAGCAGCACCGGACGTTGCTTTAAAAGGTTTTAGAAGTAGTTTCAAAACTTCCCATCGGCCCAATCTCTGTGTTGGGACGAGACGTTCAATCCTCAAAATACGAAATGTATTCCTGCGGTTGAACGCCTCGCCCCGCCTTGATCTAAAACCCGATGGAAGGTTTTGAATCAACTTCTAGTGAAGTTTCGCCCCTATGATTTTTCCGGCACCCGGCTTGCAAAGTTTCATGGTTGAAAAAGGATGCAAAATTCGAGTGTTTTTATTAAAAGATGGGGCAAAACCACTCCGGTTTCTTCAAGAAAACGTATTGGAGAACCGATTGATAAATCAATATAAGTGCCATATGAAACAGAAGGTTCTTTGTATCATGTTCCGTCAAGCGGTAATGAACAAAGATAGACAGCCTGAAAGGGTTCCTCCTGTCCGATTTGAATCAGAAAAGCCTTGAGATCGCTCGATTTGCGTGAAACGTAGGAAGGGAGAGGTTCATGTACCGTGAAAACGATGTCAATTTGCTTCGGACTGAACTGCTTGCAATGGTGGAGAATCACCTGACACCGGTAGCGTTGCGTTACGGTTATAGTGACGTGCCGTTGGAAACCAATATCAAATGGCGACCCCAGGTTCTGGTGCTCGGCAATTATTCCTCAGGCAAGTCGACACTTATTAACGATTTCCTCGGGGCCGACATCCAGGCGACGGGGCAGGCTCCGACCGACGATTCATTTACCATCATTACCTACGATGATTCGATACCTTCATCGCCTATCATTCGGGTGACGGAAGAGCGAGACGGCAAATTTTTGCTCAACGACCCGGAATATCCCTACGATATTCTTAAAAAACACGGTCAGCGTTTCATATCCCATTTCAAGCTCAAAAAGGTCAACTCTCCGTTTCTGAAAAATCTCGCCATCATTGATACACCCGGTATGTTAGACAGCCTCACCGAACGCGATCGTGGATATAACTACCAGGAAGTGATCGGAGATTTTGCTCAAATCGCAGACCTCGTGCTGGTTTTGTTTGACCCTCACAAGGCGGGAACGATACGGGAAGCGCACATCAGTCTCAGGGATACATTGCCTGCCCGTACATTCGAAGACCGTGTTCTTTTTGTCCTGAACCGTATTGATGAATGCGATTCACTGAT
Organism: Desulfobacterales bacterium; assembly: GCA_018432925.1. GTDB lineage: Bacteria > Desulfobacterota > Desulfobacteria > Desulfobacterales > JAHDSC01 > JAHDSC01. The sequence goes on from JAHDSC010000166.1 coordinate 3,337, forward strand.
CGACCTGTTACGGGTATACGGAACCCTTTGCTGGAATCTCTCACAAATTACCGGGCGAAAGGATATTCCCATGATTCATCTTACCTATTCGCCCCGTGCCGGAAAAACATCTGAAAATCGGGCTGAGTGTGAAACCGATTATCTTTGCTACCTGGAAAATCAGCGGGAAAAACTGAAAAAGGCCATTCTGGAGGCTCCTCGTTACCGTCTCGATCATCTGGCCTCATTTATTGAAACTCATGGCGAACGACTTTCCCATCTTCTCGAGGCATTGATCAGCTACCGAAAACAGTTTCGTAAATTTCGTCTAAAGTATGCATTAACCGGATTTTTTGTCAGTTTTCTCGGTGGAGGCGCCGCAATATTTGCAATTACGGCAAACGTCCCCTTCGCTCAAACGGATAGCCGCTGGCAACTGGTTTCAGGAGGAGTGGTCGCGCTGGCGATTCTGATTTCCTGGATGACGCTATTGAGAAAGTATATCCGGTCTATATTCCATCGAAAGCGGTTAAAAAATCTGGACCGGTTGACACCCTTGGAAAATCAGACCCGTCGGGACTGCTGGCAGTCGGTCCGTGAGCTGGTTTACGATTACCTTAAAAAAACCGGAGGATTATTTTCGGAAAAAGAAGTCAAAAAAGAATATGCCGCCGTCCGCCGGGTTTTCAGCAAAAGGGCCCCGGAGATTCGGGAGGCAGTGAATGAACTATCAAGGATCGACTATGACCAGCCGGATACAACGGAAGCTCCGATTTCAAGCTGAGCGAAACCCGCTCTCCCCAAATCTCGCGAAAAAATTGTTTCGAGTAAAAGCGGATACTTAAATTCGGATTGAAAAACAGTCAAGGAGGATCGATGGTTGAATTACAAGGTGTGAGCATTGAAGATTTGACCGGATTCGCAAGGGATGCCATTCATCGTTCAGGAAAGGAATCGCTTGCTTTTTACGGCAAAGGAAAGTCTCATGTTCCATTTGACGAGGAACTGATCACCGAGGCCGAACTTCGTCTCAGAAAATTTTTTCAGGATCTGATGAATGCTCATTTTCCCGATCATGCAGTACTTGGAAACGAACAAAAAAAAATGAATTACACGCATGATCCAAACCGGTATCTCTGGATTTATGATCCACTGGACGGGGTTGCCAATTTTCAGGCGGGGATACCCATATGGGGTACCTCTTTGGCGCTTCTTGAAAATTTCTGGCCGATTTTCGGCGCATTTTATATGCCTGCCACCGGTGATTTTTTTCATGCCCGTGCGGGACAAAAAGCTTTCCGGGGTGAAGCGGAAATCAGTGTGTCAAATCAAAAAAACATCACGGATGAAAGCCTTCTTCTTACTTACTCAAGGTTTCATCAAAATTATCATTCCACGTTTCCCGGGAAAATTCGGAATCTCGGTTGCACTGCGGCGCATATCTGCTATGTTGCCATGGGGCGGGCGGAAGCTGCCGTTATTGCCAACGAGTCATATCAGGGCCTTGCCGCCGCCCTGATTATTATTGAAGCAGCGGGAGGAAAAATCTATAAAATGGACGGAAGCGATTTTTACCTGAACGAATATATGAACGGAGAAAAAATCGATAATCATTTACTGGTTGCCGGTCCGGAAATTTGTTTACAAATACGCGATTATTTACATGAGATATAGAAAGTCGTTGCCGGCATCGCCTGCTTACCCATTTTCCCACCAGGCAAATAGAATCAGAAACCCCAAACCGATTGCCATCAAGCTGTAATCCAAGCCCGTGAGCGGATGCATCTTTCGTATGGAGCGACCTTTGCGTCCGAATCCTCGAGTTTCCATTGCGATTGCCAGTTCATCCGACAAAACAAATGATTGGATCAGCAAAGGCATCAGCAGTGCGATGAAGTTGCCGGCGTTTTTTATCTTTGGCCGAAGGTCGATCCCCCTGGAGGTTTGAGCATCCATAATATTTCGAATTTTTTGCCCGATCAAGGGAACATATCGCATGGCGGTCGTGAAAATAAAGACGAATGAGTGAGGAATGCCGATCCATTTTAGAGTATTCCCTATTTCCTCTACACCGCTCACGCGGAAGAGGATAAAGGATACGGTCATCAGATTCAGCAACCGGACGGAAAGCAATAGTGCCGTTTGAACGTCATAGAATAAAAAGGTGATGATAAAAATCAGGCCGATCATCGGACAAATGAGCCCGAGCGATCGAACCAGCGCACCTCCGATTCCCAAAAGAGGGAGGGAAAATAATATAATCATGCATTGCACGAGCAGTGTTTCCGGCCTGCGGGCAAGAAACACCGCCAGAATTGCCATAATACACAAAACCAATTTGGTTCGGGGATCCAATTTTTTCAAAAAATCAACCCCGCATCTTCTTCCGGCCTGATCATTGCGCCAATGCGAACCAGGTATTCATCCCGGCAAAGCTCCCGTGGGTATCCATCCGCAATCAGTCTGCCGTCATGTAAAACGATCCATCGGTCCGCTGTGGCCCGGGCAAATTCCAAATCGTGGGTGACAATGAGAATGGTCAGGCCTTGAGTCCTCAGTTCGTCAAGAAGAGACGCCAACGCCTCTCGAAAACGTCCGTCCTGTCCGACGGTCGGCTCATCCAGTATGACGAGTTTCGGTTGCATGACGAATACGGAAGCAAGAGCAACCCGCTTCTTTTCTCCTTCGCTCAGACGGTACGGAGATTTGTCCAGGATCGAATCCAGATGAAAGATATTACAGATCGTGTGAAACGCATGATCGGTATTTTTTCCAATTGCCCTTGCACCGGCTAAAATCTCGTCCTTGACATTATCCTTAAAAAATTGGTCGTTCGGATTCTGAAAGCAAAGCCCGATATCGGTCGCCAGTTGAGAAGTTGCTTTTCCTTTTATTTTTTCACCTTGAAAAAAAAGATCTCCATCCGTGGGTCGAAGAAGTCCGTTGAATTGTTTGACAAGACTGGTTTTCCCGGCCCCGTTCTTTCCGATGACGGCCACCGTTTCCCCGTTTTTTATTTCAAAGGAAATATTTTTGAGTATTTCTTTTTTTTGGGATCGAAAGGAAAGGTTTCGAACCGAGAGTAGGGGGTCATTACAAGCAGGGATGCTGTCGCAACGTTTGGGATAATTCGGCACCAGATGATTTCGCCTTAAAATTTCATAAGAATCTTCCGGAGATCCGTTGAAAATGATTTTTCCATGCTCAGTGACTATGCATCGGGTCGCATCCCGTAAAAAACCACCGACTCTTTGCTCGATAACCAAAACGTTTGTTCCTTGTTCATGGATTTCTCTCAAAACACTTCGGACCTGCCTGATTCCATGCCAATCGAGATTTGAATAGGGTTCATCCAGAATTAAAAGAGAAGGACGGAGACAGAGAACCGATGCGATTGCCACCATTCGCTTTTCTCCGCCGGAAAGATCCATCGGGGATTGACCGAGAAGATCCGTTATGTGAAGACGTTCCGAAATCTCCTTTATTCGTCTTTCGATTTCGCTCTCGGGCAATCCGAGACTCTCCAGGCCAAAAGCGATTTCGTTTTCAACGGTGCTGTTGAAAAGCTGAGCATCCGTGTTTTGCAGCACGGTGCCGACAACCGGAAAAGCACCTGCATCATTGATGGCTAAATATCCTTCCAGTGTGCCGTTGAAGAAATGCGGAATCAGGCCGTTCAGGATATAGCCAAGTGTGGATTTTCCCGATCCATTGGATCCGAAGACAGTGATATATTCCCTGCGTTGAATCGAAAGGTCAATCCCCTTCAATACCCATCCGGTGCCGGGATAACGGTAGCGTATGTTTTTCATCCGGATCATGGTTCCCAGATCCCGGCTTTGCGCAGAAGAGGAAGAGCAAAAAGAGCAATAACCGTTCCTCCAATGGTGCTGATGCTGAATGCAATGATCAGCGCGAATACAGCCATCGTTTTGCCCATCAGAAGCGGCCCCACGATCCAAACACTGATAAGGGAGCCGATCAACCCCGTTCCGATCACTTCTCCGATTCCCGCGATGTAAATATTCTTGAACGATCGATATGCCAAACCCGCAAGAAGGGCTCCGACCATTCCACCGGGAAAAGCCAGAATCGTTCCTATACCCAGGATGTTTCGAATGATCGCCGCCATGAAGGCGATAGCGACTGCATAAGCCGGCCCGAGCATGACGGCACTTAATACATTGACCATATGCTGGGCGGGAAAGCACTTTGATATGCCGACCGGAATAAAAAACGGTGAAAGCGCCACTGCGATGGCCGTCAGGATTACCGCCCGTGCCACGTTTCTTGTCTTCATCGGTTACTCCTTATTTTTGCGGGAACATTTTTTGTCTGAAAGATGCATCCACTGAATATCTTATCCCTCGCGCATTATAAAAAAAGCCGTTTCCAAAGGGAAACGGCTTTTCATTATCAGCAATCCGTTATTTAATTTTTTCGTTTCCCTACGCTGGCATTACCCAGATCAGGTTCAATGGGTGTAATCTCAGGCTGATATAGCCACCCCAATAAATTGTTAAGAAAGATATTGAAATCACCGGAAGGTGTCAAGCATAAACTTCAGCATGAGCTATGCAATTTTAAGAGAATCGATTATTACAAGATATGAAATCGGCTTTCAGCAGCCATCGATTCCTGACCCGGTTTTTTTCGTGCGACACCGGAAGACCTTGAAAAACAATAAATGCCTTGATTTTGACATTGCCTAACCGATGCGCTTCGATTTTTCATCCACTCGTGCGTTAAAACTTTTCGCATTGATCACATATCGCTCATGCGTGCATTTTGTTATTTGATCCACGCCGTCATCGGCAACGATTGAAAAGATGAGTTTGCGGCCCTCAACCTTATCCAGTTTCCCGTTAACCGTAATGGTCAGTCCGGGGGGGGTAGCTGCCGTATGACTTAAGTTCACGCCGATTCCGACGGTTTGCTCGTTCGGCCAGTCGATATGAGGATTAATCGCCTGGATGCAGGCCCATTCAATCAATCCGACCAGGAAGCCGGTGGCAAAGACCTTCGGCATGGCTTGAAATTCCCTGGCTTCGGGATAGAGATGAGCAACGGTTTTGTTCTCCGGCACCTTAAATTTGAATTCAAAGGTCATACCCGGCTTCAAAGAATCTTTCATGATTTGCCTCCATCATTTTCGGTTGATATCTTTTCATCCAAATATTTTATGAATTTTTTTAAAAACCTTATTTTAGATATCCGGAGCGGCGGGCCCCTTACAGACTTTTTAAGAAATAAAACGTATTCACACGAATAAGTCAAATTAATTCAACAGCCGGAAAATCTTTAATTCGGGCGATCAATGCCCGTTGAGAAGCGAAAAATCCATTCCACTCCATTCCAGGTTTAGTGATGAAAACATTTGAACTCCTCGATTAAATATTACGACTTTCAAAGCATGAATCAAAAAAATGGAAGATTAAAACCGGTCAGTTACAGATGCTTGAAAAATCCATGACTTGCGCCTTGGACGGATTTCTTTACAAAAATTTCTCCGGATGATACTTTACAAATAAAAGTATCTTTTTTGTTTTCATTTTACGCGAATATTTCATGAAGCCTTCGGATGAAGGAGCGCAGTGGAGAGTTCTCAAAGGAAATCAATTCTTTGCCCCAACTGCAGGAAACTGATCAGCATGGATGAGCCTCGGTGTCCTTACTGCGGAATATCGAATCCGGGATCACGGTGGAAAAACAACCTGTGGACACGCGGATTCCAGAATCCGGACCAACTCCTTAAAGGAATTATATATGCGAACATCGGTATTTACATAATTTCTCTCTTGATTAACCCTGGATTTGCGGCTCTCTCTTTAAATCCGTTCGCTTTCTTATCACCGACAAATGACAGTCTCCTGCTTTTAGGCGCTACCGGCACAATTCCTATTGACCGGTTGAATCGATGGTGGACACTGATATCCGCCAATTACCTTCACGGAGGAATTTTGCATATTTTATTCAATATGATCGCCTTAAAGCAAATCACACCTTTCGTTATTTCGGAATATGGCGTTTATCGAATGTTCATTCTCTATACATTGGGAGGTGTTACCGGTTTTTGGATATCATATTTGGCCGGAGTCACTTTTACCATCGGGGCCTCAGCAGCCGTATGCGGGTTGATTGGCGCCGCTCTTTACTATGGTAAAAGTCGTGGCGGAAATTATGGGCAGGCCATCTACAGGCAAATCGGCGGCTGGGTGATCATCATTTTTCTTTTTGGTTTTTTCTTTCCTGGAATCAATAATTGGGGGCACGGCGGCGGAATTCTCGGGGGAATCGTTTTCGGCTCTTTACTGGGATACCAGGACAAAAAACCTGAAAATCAATACCACAAGATTTTTTCCGGCGTTTGTATGATTCTGACCACAATGATCGTGGGCTGGGCAGTATCCACCGGTATTTACTATCGTTTTTTCGGATAGCGGACCATTGCTCGTTCATCCGTTGGCCTTACTGCCGGTACGCGGGATTAACCAGAGGAGATATGATCATGAGTCCATTTCAACGAATGTGTATGATCGCATGGATTCTGCTTTCTACCGCATCCTGCTCTGTTATTTCCAGACAGATCAGGGATGAATCGATCCCACCCATACCGTTTCGGACCTTGGTCTCGGATGCGGGCCAATACATCGGGCAAACCGTCATTCTGGGAGGATACGTTCTTGAAACCAACAACTTGGCGGATGAAACGATCATTACGGTACTTCAATCGCCGCTGAAGGGCAGACATGAACCCAGGTCCAGAGATCTTTCAGAAGGTCGTTTTCTTGTCTCTTTCAAAGGTTTTCTCGATCCGGAAGTGTACAAAAAGGACCGCAAAATTACCATAGCGGGAAAAGTGGTCGGGCAGGAAAGTCATAAAATTTATGAATGCCCGCGTCCTTGCCTTATCATTGAAAGCCGGGAAATTTACCTTTGGCCGAAATATGAATATCGCTATTACGATCCTTACTATTACCACTGGTACGATCCCTACCATTACTGGTATCCTTATGATTATCGATGGTACCGGCATTACTATCCTCGCTGATGGAATGTATTCGTTGCGTTTTTAAAACAGACCATCCTTTTTGATCTTTTTCTTGACAACCGGATCGATCTTTTTTATAAGAAAGCAGTAATTTTTCATATATAGATACGAAAGGGCAAAGTTGCCGAAAGGCAGCGACGCAAAGCCACGGGTCTAAAGCCGAAAGGCCAAGACAGCCGGGTTGCCGAAAGACGGTTAATCATACGCCTTCGGGTCAAAACGCCCTGAGGCGTTTTTTTTTGAAATGATCCCGTGGCCCTGCAATTCTGATAACACCCGAAAAGGAGGTTCACATGTTGAAACCAAAAAAACTTTTTGCATTATGCATGGCGATTGCAGTCGTTATTGTTCTGTCAGGCGGGGTATGGGCGGATGATGCAAAGAAAATAAATATTAACACGGCATCGGTGGAAGAACTCGCTCAACTCAAACGCGTCGGCACAAAATATGCGGAAAGAATCGTGGAATACCGAAACACAAACGGGTCTTTTGTGAATCCCGAAGACATTATGAATGTTCCAGGTATTGGTCAGAAGATTTGGGAGGAGAATAAGGACCGTATCGTGGTCAAGTAGTCCATTTGAAAAAAGGCAACCCGTGCGTCTATTCAAGGCAAACCAGTCATCGGCATTGAAGATGACTGGTTTGTCAAATCTTCACTCATATTTGTGTATTTTTTAAAATTGAAACCTCACTCGAACACGGAAATCGAACCCGAGGGAAAGCAAACCACTTCCAATTCCCCTCTTTAGGTTCCTCTCGTACGGATCGATCCCTTTCACAACAAACCGCCGCAAACGCTTAAAAAAAATATTCGGCATATTTTTCATGGAATTTTGCTTGACACACGATTTATAATGTGTTCAATTTGTGAACGTTCAAAAGATGAACACATACGATTATATTTTAAAAACGTTTTTTTACCTATCGATATCGACAATCCTTCCATGTAATTACCAGGCGGAGCTATATCTTCGCTTGGATGAGACCTTTTAAAACCCTTTAATTTTATTCAGTAAATGAGGCGATAATTTTTTGCCGGACTCGGATGTCTGAAAAAAGAGGGCATTTTTAAGAGGTTTCGATTCTCACCATTCATGTTTTCCTTGTTTCCTTATGGACCACCAAAATTTTCGGACATTACAAATTCTCGAAGAGATTGAAAACAGCTATGGTACGAGTCAGAGGGAGTTGGCCGGCAAGCTGAATGTGTCCCTGGGGCTTGTCAACTCTTTTATGAAACGTCTGGCGCATAAAGGGTACCTTAAGGTCACCACGATTCCCAAAAACCGGGTAAAATATATACTTACACCCAAAGGAGCAGCGGAAAAAACCCGGCTGACTTATCATTACATCCAGTACTCATTCCAATTCTATCGGAGAGCACGGAAAAAACTTCGGCTCCTTTTTCAGGATCTGGCCAATCAAAGTGTTCACAGTCTAATTTTCTACGGAGCAGGTGAATTGGCGGAAATCGCCTATGTCTCTTTGCAGGAAACTCCGATTAAACTAAAGGCTGTTTCCGACGATCAAAAGATAGGCGAGAGATTCTTCGGACATATTATCATCGATCCAGCCGGGTTGACCGAACTTTCCTTTGACAGAATTCTTATTACCGATGTCGACTCAAGCGATACGGCTTTAGAAAGCTTGCTGAATAAAGGATTTTCCTCTGAAAAGGTTGTTATGCTGAAATAGGATCACCTTCTTTGCGGTGAAAAGAAAACACTCGTTACAATGTCCCGTATTCTGAAGGATTAAAATCCAATGGTTTTGCAAAAAGCCCCAAAATTTATTATCAGTTAGAAATCAGACGGACTCTGAAAAAAGCAACTTGCGTGCAATTGCGAATTCGAAGCGATGACAGACGATGATACCGCCGCATTTGTCCTATTTAAAGAGTTATAAAAATCCGACATTGATATCGAAATCGGGCGAAACGCGAACCTGTGAAATGGTTTCCGTATAATGAAAGGTATTTTATGGCCTTTGAAAAAAATATCCTTTGCATCGGGGCGGGATACGTGGGAGGCCCCACCATGGCAATGATCGCTTACAAGTGTCCGCAATACAAGGTGACGGTTGTGGACATCAATCCGGAGCGGATCATCCAATGGAACTCAAGCGAGCTTCCCGTTTATGAACCCGGCCTTGATGAAATTGTGCGGGTTGCCAGGGGGAAAAATCTGTTTTTCAGCACCCAAATCGACAAGGGGATAAAAGAGTCGGATATTATCTTCGTCAGCGTGAATACACCGACAAAAACTTTTGGAACCGGCGCGGGCATGGCCGCCGATCTTCAATATTGGGAAAAGACGGCCAGGCATATCCGCGAAGCGGCGACATCGAACAAAATTATCGTGGAAAAAAGCACGCTTCCGGTGAAAACCGCTCTGGCGATGGAGAGAATTCTCAAAGCGGGCAAAAACGGCGCCTGTTTTGAAGTTCTTTCCAATCCGGAGTTTCTTGCCGAAGGAACTGCCGTCAGAGATTTGGAAGACCCGGATCGAGTCCTTATCGGGTCGAATGAAACAGCGAGCGGTTTAAAAGCCAGAGAAGAACTGGTCAAAATTTACGCAAATTGGGTGCCGGAAGAGCGAATTATTACTTCCAACATCTGGAGCAGTGAGCTTTCCAAGCTTGTTGCAAACGCCTTTCTGGCGCAAAGAATATCCTCTATCAATTCCATTACTCCCCTATGCGAAAAAACCGATGCCAGTATCAGCGAGGTCGCACGGGCGGTGGGTTTGGACAGCCGCGTGGGCGATAAATTTCTTAAAGCCGGTATCGGGTTCGGTGGTTCCTGCTTTAAGAAGGACATTCTGAATCTGGTTTATCTTTGCAGATGTTACCACTTGGATACGGTGGCCGATTACTGGGAGGGTGTGGTCAAAATTAATGAGTATCAGAAAGAGCGCTTTGTACTGAATATGCTGAATGCGATGTTCAATACGTTGGCGGGGAAAAGAGTCTGCCTTTTCGGTTTCGCGTTTAAAGCCGATACCGGCGATACCAGAGAAAGTCCCGCCATTTTTATCGCAACGCGACTGCTGGAAGAAAAAGCCGAACTGGTGATTACGGATCCGAAAGCCCTGGATAACGCAAGAAAAAATCTGGATGGGTTAGACGGAAAGATCCTCTATTTTGAAGATCCTTACGAGGCTTCCGTAAATTGTGACGCCATTGCGGTAATGACGGAATGGGGAATTTATAAGGATCTGGATTATCCAAAAATATATCGGTCAATGACAAATCCCGCTTTTATCTTCGATGGAAGGAATATATTGGATCACAGGCGGTTGTTTGAGATCGGTTTTAATGTTTTTTCAATTGGCAAGCCTCCGATGACCCACTTTTAACAGGGTGTTGAAAAACAAGAATCAGGTCGTCAGGCAAGGCGCGCGGCGAAGCGACAAGCGCAGCATATTCAAGCATATGTGAGCATTGGTGAGAGCCGTGCAACGCTGAATGGCGGCCTCAGGCGCAGTTTTTCAACACCCTGTTAATGATCGATCCGGGGCCGCGGAAAACCAGAGACCTTCATTTCAGAATTTTCAAAACGCCTTGTTTCAATGAAGGCAAAACCATAAAGAGCGATAAGGCAAAACCATAAAGAGCGATGTATTATTCCCAAAAACGCATTTTAGTAACCGGCGGCGCGGGTTTTTTAGGCTCCCATCTTTGTGATCGTCTGGTCTCGGAAGGCAATGATGTCTTGTGCCTGGATAATTTTTATACCGGAAGTAAGCAAAACATCCGGCACTTGCTCGGGAAGCCCAACTTCGAACTGATCCGTCACGACCTGGTACATCCCATTTTCCTTGAAGTGGATGAGATTTACAATCTGGCGTGTCCCGCCGCTCCCGTTCACTACCAGTACAATCCGGTTAAAACCGCCAAAACCAATGTAATGGGGGCCATTCACATGCTCGGTCTTGCCAAAAGGGTAAGGGCCAAGATTCTGCAGGCTTCATCCAGTGAAATTTACGGAAACCCCACCGAGCATCCCCAAAAAGAAAATTACTGGGGCAATGTCAACAGCATCGGGCCGAGATCTTGCTATGATGAAGGCAAACGCTGCGCGGAAACGCTTTTTTTCGATTACCACAGGCAAAACCGGGTCAATATCCGCGTGGTTCGTATTTTTAATACCTATGGGCCAAGAATGCATCCCAATGACGGTCGAGTTATCAGCAATTTTATCGTTCAGGCACTTACCGGTCAAGACCTTACGGTTTTTGGGGATGGAAACCAAACCCGCTCCTTTTGCTATATAGACGATTTAATCGAGGGAATGCTCCGGATGATGTGCGCGCCGGATGACTTCGCCGGACCCGTAAACCTTGGTAATCCGGACGAGTTCACAATTCTGGATGTGGCTCAAAAAATTCTGAGAATCACCGGATCTCACTCAAAAATTATCTTCAGGCCGCTTCCGGAAGATGATCCCATGCATCGCCGCCCGGATATAAGACTGGCCGGCGAGCGATTGGGATGGGAACCGAAAACAGACCTGGAACATGGACTGGCAAAAACAGTCGAATATTTCAAAAAAGTTTTGTGAAGATTTTCAAACACTTCTATTTATTACACCGAAATGTGAGCAACATTGAACCCTTTGAAAAATGCTTCATTCGGTTCAAGTTAACGGAATGTTTAAATCAGGCCCGTCTAATCAGTATATTACAGATATTCGGATGAATTTCGACGAGATTGCGCACAGGTCTCCATACCTTTAAAAGATGAAATTCAAACTATTCTACAAAAATTTTTTTATCATTCTTACGAGCGATCTTTTTCTTATTCTGGCATCTTTTTTAGGCGCCCACCTGATTCGATTTGAGTTTAATATTCCGCGGCAGATGGTCGTATCGCTCTGGAAGGTGATGCCGCTTGTCCTGATCGTCAAGATAATCTGCTTTTATTTCTTCGATCTTTACAGCGGCATGTGGCGGTATACGAGCATATCCGATTTACTCAATGTCATCAAGGCTTCCTGCGCCAGCACATTCATAATCGTAATCCTTATTCTTTTCAGTAACCGGTTCGAAGGCTTTTCCCGTTCCGTGTTTCTAATTGATCTGTGTCTGACCATTCTTTTTATCGCGGGTTTTCGCCTTATTGTCCGGCTATATTTTGAGCAGGTAAGCAAAAAAAAAC
>JAHDSC010000059.1 GCA_018432925.1 Desulfobacterales bacterium
CGTCTTCGGGTCGTATACTTCGGTGCGATCGAATGTCTTTCTTGATTCGTTCGGAACGAATTCCCCCGTTCCCCCGAAGGTGTATATCCTGTCGTCAGGCCCCGTCACGGCCGCGAAAAGGAACCGCTTGACCGTCATGGGTTTTCGGTATTCCCAAGTGTTTTTCCGGGGATCATAACATTCCACCGTATCCGAAACCTCGATTTTGCCGGTCCCTTCGAATTCATCCCGATGGGTTTTTCTTACCTGTTCACGCCTTCCGCCCATGACGAATATCCTTCCGTCCGAGGTAACCGCGGCTTCATGGTCCATTCGCCGCTCCAGCATAGGCGCCATGTCTGTTTTATAAACCGTATGAACGGTAGAAACCACCGGAGAATATTTCACCCATTTGGCTTCGACTTCCGGCCATGCGCCCTTTAAAGGATCATAAGGAAATACGATAGCTTCACCATATCCATTTGAATATCCTTGTCCTCCCAGCCAGTATATCCGCCCGTCTTTGCCGGTGACAATCGCCACCCCGTCACCTTTTCGTTGCAAGTTCGTGTTTCTGATCCATTCCGGCGGCACCACTCTTTTTTCCAGCTTGTAGGTCTCGGTATCGCGATCGAAAACTTTATAACAATCTTTTTCTCCGCTTACCTTTTTCACCCAATCCCAGGCATCTTTTTCCGGATCATAAATCATGATCAGGTCTTCCTCGACCAGCACCCATCCGGGAACCGGCATTAAAACGGACCAGCTGTCTTTTTGCGGATCATACGCGATATTCGAGTACCTGCCGTTATGAAAGTACCATGCAAAACCGCCCATCACGTATATCTTTCCGTCCGGCCCCAGAACGGCGTCATGGCCGTACCTGCCATTGGGCATGGGGGAAACAAACCGCCATTTGGCATCCGCCCAGGCCGTGAACATGAAAAACAGAACAAAACAAAGGAAAAAATACTTTTTAAGCTTCATAAAAATTCCTATCCATCAAACGCAGTAAGGACCAAATATTTTTTTCTTGCATGGTTGTTAAGGTTATCCTCGGGCATTAGAATCCAGGCAGCTCGAAGTTGCCCCGGGGCTCCAGCGGTACACTTTCCTGCCCCGGTTCGAGAGGAACGAGTTCGAAAACCACCTGCCGAATCCCCTCCTCTTTTTTGAACGCTTCATCCGTTTCTATAATGCACGGGCTTTTGCCCTGGGAATTACCGGTAACATCTGAAATGCGGATGATGTTCCCATTATTATCCACGTAATCCCCGCAAACATGCCAATTCAATTTTTCGTCCTGGGCATAGATCACCAGGGCAACCCGATCAAAATCCCGCCCCATTGAATTGTATTCCACCCGCACCTTGAAATTCGCATTCTTAATGGCAGCATTATCGTCAAACCAGGCAACTTCCTTAACCAGGCTCTTTCCCACCACCCAGTCTGAAAGCCCTTTCGTAATCGCATCCTTTACTTTAGGATGATCTTTTATCCTGAATTCAAGCCCGCCGAAATTGAAATGATTAAACCCTTCCGTATATTCATACTTTTTGGCCGGTTGAGAAACGACCAGGAGCGATTCGTCTCCGTCATTTTTTTTATCGGTTCGGCAAAATACGCTGTCCACCGTCACCACTTTGTCATTTTCTCCCAGCAGAAACCGCGAACAAAGAAAACCGTGGGTTCCGGCGATCAGAGTCATATCGGCCAGAGGTATGCACTTCGGCGATCGGTTTAAACAATAGAGAGTCGGGTTTCCGCTTAAAAAGGGAAACCACGCCTGGTCGTCGTATGGACAAAGATCTTTCGTCCCCGGCGAATTGAATTTCAAAGCCATTGTTATTTCACCGACCCTGGGAATATAATCCATATATTTCAAAACGGAATGGGTGCCGTGATTGGGTGTGCCGACGATCACCATGTTGTTCACCCCCCCGAGTGTTGACTGGAGGCAGCGGGATATGAGCCCTCCCATGCTGTAACCAAAGGTATCGAAATACCAAAATTTTCCGGAGTCAGGGACACCGGGTTCCGCCGGGCGCCCCTTTACATCACAGGATTCAAAGCAGGTCGCCAGGTCGTTCCCGTTCGATACGATCCCGGCCCGCGAGTTATAGGTGGCGAACATGGGGCGGTAAACCCCGTTGGTGGCCTCAACCAGGTCTTCCATTATGTACCTGTACCGCTTGTCCGTATTCGGATCCGTGAGCCTCACATTTTTCAAGATGGACAATGGATCCCAGCCATGGATCACCAGAAGGGGTAGCGCGTTTTCGTTGGGAATCTTTTCCTTAACAGTGTTTTTTACTGCATCCAAATAATTCTTATCATAGATGTCAACATTGTGATCGATGAGAATCGTTCTCCGGATCGCCCCGGCCGCACGGAATAAAAAAGTGCGCGCCTTTTCAAGATTGGGAATATAGTCGCTCAGCGAAGCAAGGAGAACGGGTTCTTTCATAGCCAAAGCTGCGGTCACGGGATCCCCGGTTTCGGTGATCGAAAAGTTGACCACGGCCACATACTGGTTGCTCATTTCATCCACCGCAGTTTCATAAGGCTTTATCTGCATGACCGTCCACTGCGTTCCGTCCCAGTAATATGGAAAAATAGAGCTTTCTTCTATATTCAACTCATCAACCTGTGATTGAAAATACCTGCCGATTAAAATCACCCAGCCGTTAAGGGTTGGGATTTCATCGCCCGGCGTCTCGGGTTCCAGAACCACCCGGGTCATTTTGCCCAACGCCCGGATGCCGTCCACTCCCAATTCAGGATCCAATATCAACTCATCTCCGGGGAATTCTTCCGGCGCATCCAATGGCGTCATCAACGTCACAATCGCATCGCCGCTTAAGGCGCCCGGGGGAATAACCACCATAAACCGGCCGTCCGGGCTTTCAATGCTTCCGCCGGTCTCTGCAGAAACAGCCGCGGAAATTGAATCCGGCGGGGAAGAATCGAAAGCATCCAGCTTAAAATCAGCTGTGGTGATGGTGGGCGTTGTATCATCTTGATCCGCCGTCACTGCTGTCGTTCTTTCGGTCAAGGGATAACCCGCGGCGTCGATGGATATATCGACCAATCCGGCGGAAAGATCGCTCAATAAATAATATCCGTTGCCGTCGGTTGCCGTCGTTGAAGAGCCTTCCACCTTGAGAATGGCACCCACAACGGGATCACCGGTATCCATATCGGTGATCACACCCTCCAGAGAACCTGTCACGGGTCTGCGGGTCATGACGAAATCAAGCGTGGTGGTGGACCCGTCAACCACGACCACGTTCGTTGTCGCCGCCGACTGATATGCAGGATGGGTTACGGTGACGGTATGGCTTCCGGCGGGAACGCCGAGGATGGTGTATCGGCCGTCAGCCTTACTTTGCGCGCCGAGAAGACTGTCTTCCCCAAGTGAAAGATTTGCACAGGGTATAGGTTCTCCGGTATCGGCGTCGGTAATGCTTCCGGCGATTTTTCCTCTGGTCGTGGGAGACAGGCTGAAATGAAAGTGATCAGCGCCCCCTTCCTCTACCGTGAGATACACGGAAACGGCTTTGTGGTCCAGCGCCATGGCGATCAGCTGAATTTTGCCAAGCGGTAGATCGGTAAGCGTATATTGGCCATCCGTGTCGGTGGAAGTCTGGATGTCGCTCCCAAAAACTTTCACAATCCCGTTGATCAGCGGACGACCGGTCAATGCATCATATACGTAACCGGTGATATTCGTATGAATTTCCGCCGGGTAATTAAGGCCGTTGGTTATGGGGAAAACCAGATCCAGTTGAAACTGGGTTTTATCGATATCAATACGTACCGTCGTTTCTACGAACTCTTCTTTTATTATATTAAAAGATCGTTCGCCCATGGGGACATCCGTTAGTGTGAAAACACCGTCCTCGTTCGTCACACAGGAAATGTCCGTTCCTTCCACCGTCAGGCTCACCCCCGGTTCGGGCATCAGGGTCTTGGCATTGGTGACGACCCCGTGAACCGAAGCCTTTTCGGACTGGTTGTAAAGCTCGAAATCAACCTGGAAAATCCCCTGCCCATGCAAATCGCACCGCCGGGTCTGGGAAGCGTATCCGGCACGACTCGCCGTGATTTCAACGGAGCCCGGCTCAATACCTCCGATGGAATAAGCCCCATCATTCATCGTTTCAGCGGTTTGGGTTTTTTCTGCGTCTGTCACGGAAACCATGGCTTGAGCCAATGGTTGACCTGTTACCGCATCTGTTATCAATCCCGACAGGCTGATTTTTCCAGGCATCTGGATCTCATTCAGGGAAATACCCATTGTGTGGCTTTGCCCTTCATCAATTGTGAATGTCGTCTGGAAAGATATGTATCCTTCCCTGGCAAAGCGGATGGTGATTTCGCCTGGAACGAGATGCTCGATTTCAAATCCGCCGGAGGTATCTGTTCGAGCGGTCTGGACCTGAACCCTGTCGGCCGCGCTCACCAAAACCCCTTCAATCGGTTGTCCGCTGGTGCTGCTGATGACAGTTCCGTTAACGGTTCCATAGGAGTTGATTACCGAAACGGTGACCAGGTCCGTAGCGGTTCCTCCCGGTCCCGTCGCATTGATTCGGTATGAAGTGGTCTCGGTCGGCGAGACCGTCAGCGTGCCGTTTGGCTCCACATTGCCGATACCGGGTTCGATGGAACAAGTATCAGCAAAGGTGGAATCCCAAGAAAGCACGGAAGACCCGCCGACCTGAATAATTTCAGGATCGGCACTGATCGTTACAGAAGGTGACGGAGGCATCACAACAATGGTAATGCAGTCCTCGGATGATCCGCCGGGACCCGCCGCGGTAATTGTATAAGTTGTCGTCTGCATGGGCGAAACCGTTATCGATCCGTATGGATTCACGCTGCCCACATCCGGCTCAATGATACAGGATTCGGCCTGGATCGAAGTCCATTTCAAAACCGCGACCTCTCCTTCCCGAATGGTTGCGGGATCGGCACTGATCATAACGGCAGGCGGCAAGATCTCGAAATCACCGGCAAGAAAATCAACTTTCACATTCTGATCTCCAATGCTGATCTCACGCCTTGCCGCACGTCCATCCGGCAAAACCGCCTCTACATGATAACTGCCCGGCGGCAACGGGAAGCCATATCCGCCGGCGGAAACGGTCCATGTCGCAAATCCGGATTCGAGAATTAAGATTTCAACATCTCCAATCCCTTCACCTGCGGAATAAATTCCGTCATGGTTTTGATCGTCATAGACGACGCCCAGCAGAAAGGATTTGGTTTCCCGTGAAGAAGCTCCCAAATCACAGGTAAACATGCAGCAATACGGGTGCCCGTCATAGGGACCGATGGCACCACCCAATCCCGCTTCTTTGAAGTGCTGGTTTAAAATGTTGACACGATGCATTCGACCCTCATTGCCTGCATCTTTGAAAAGAAGATCATGAAAGCCCAATATCGTGTCAATTTCGCTCAACGCGGTATCGGAAGCGAAACATGCGATATTTTCGGCGGCAAAACTGTAATGATAACCAACTTCCTGCAGCCGATCAGAAGGCGTCCGACCATCCGGACAATTATGAGCATAATATTGCCGATCAATCATGTCCCGGGAGTGAAGATTAGCAGCCTGAAGCAATCGCACATTAAACGTCAAAGGCTGCACGGGAGTTCCGCTGATCATTCCGTCAGCAACACCCTCAAAAAGATCAATTCCAAGGCGCTCCGCCTCCTTCTGAGGGTTCATCCGAGCACGGTTGATTGCCTCCAAATGAGCTTGCTCGGCAGGGGTTGGATTTCCGTAGGCGTATTCATCGCCGTTCCCCACGTAAATCCTGACACTGTCTTTTGAGGTGCCCCCCGGGCCTGCCACTGTAATGGTATAGATCGCACCCGCCGCGGGGAAAACATCCAACGAACCATTCACCGACACTTCTCCGATGCCGTGGTCGATTTCCGCGCTTTGGGCATTGCTCGAACTCCAGGATAAGGTAGCAAATTCACCCTGCTCTATCAGTATGGGGGTGGCCGCGATATCAACGGAAGGCTTGGGGCAACTTACGGTCAGGGTGACACTTGCATCGGAAACGCCTCCGAGACCGGTTGCTGTGATGGTGTATGCCGTGGTCTCGATCGGGGAGACTGAAATCGAACCATTTACATCCACGCTGCCGATACCGGGCTCGATGGTACAGGTATCTGCGTGCGCCGTGTTCCACGTCAAAATGGAATGTTCACCCGCTTCAATCTTTTCGGGAACCAAACGGATGTCTATCCCCGGTGGGAGACATGAAGTTGAATATATATAGGCTGCGCCTGCCTCGCATCCGCCTTCACTATCCCCCCATGCACCTGCAATGACATCGTCATCGCTTACGGCAACACAAAATCCAAAGCGCTCATCCGGGTCCGCATCCGCTGCGCGAATTTTAATCTCCTGATTCCAAACTGAATTCTCTTGCCTAAAAATATATATTGAACCGGACCAATGTCCACCATCCGAGTCACCCGGAGCTCCCACAACGAGCTCATCGCCGCTAACGGCCACGGAATAACCGAAGGAATCCCCCGCCTGGGCGGTTGAAGCGGTCAGTTTCGCCTGTTCGGTCCAGACGGTGCCCACACGCTTAAAAACATACACCGCGCCCGATGAACCGCCGTAATCATCATCACCATATGCACCCACAACGGCGTGTTCATTACGGATCGATACCGAATAACCGAAAAAGTCTTCCGCCGCCGCATCGCCTGCTACCAGTTTTGCCTGCTCGATCCAACCCGATCCTTCACGCCTGAAAACATACGCCGCACCCGATGAACTGCCGCCGTCATCATCACCATATGCCCCAACAATCGCGAAGTCTCCGCTGATTGCCACGGAACTTCCGAAATAGTCACTTGTCGCCGCATCACCGGCGGTCAGTTTCGCCTGCTCAATCCAGCTTGATCCTTCACGCTTAAAAATATACGCCGCACCCGATGAACTGCCGTAATCATCATCACCATATGCCCCAACAATCGCGAAGTCTCCGCTGATTGCCACGGAACAGCCGAAATAGTCACTGTCTTCCGCATCGCCGGCGGTCAGTTTCGCTTGCTCAATCCAGCTTGATCCTTCACGCCTGAAAACATACGCCGCACCCGATGAACCGCCGCCGTCATTATCAAGATATGCCCCAACAATCGCATAGTCGCCGCTGATTGCCACGGAATACCCGAATCTGTTGTTTGTTGCCGTATCACCGGCGGTCAGCTCGGTCTGGACAGACCAGCCAAAACCCTCCCGCTTGAAAATAAACGCCGAACCATTAGCACCCACAACGGCATAGTCGCCACTGATAGCGACGGAATAGCCGAACTTATTAAATGCTGCCGGGTCAATATCCGAAAGCTTAAGTTCACCCAATGTAGAGGAGTCCAGCACATGGACCGTTGCACTCGCTTCCGCCGTGCCACCGGGGCCGGTTGCGGTCAGGGTATATTTGATTTGCCCGGACGCCGGTGCCACGGAAATCGATCCCTTTGCAGGTACATCACCGATACCATGATCGATGGAAACTGAATCGGCGCCAAACGTGGCCCATGAAAGGGTACTCGATTCACCGGTTAAAATAAAATTGGGGTTTGCCGTCAGGCTGACATTGGGAAAAACCGTTACCGTTACACGGTCTGTGAAGGTTTCTTTCGATCCGTCTGTTGAAATCGTGTACGTAGTGGTTTCCGTAGGAAAAACCGTTCTGGTCCCGTTTTCCTCCACAATACCGATGTCCGGATCGATTGAGCAGCCATCGGCATTGTTCAGAATCCACAAAAGATTGCATGACTCGCCATAATGTATGATCCTGGGATCAGCTTCAATGTTTACAGGAAGAAATGAGTAAACATATCCGGACCCGGAAGAACTTCCGCCGTCATCATCGCCATAAGCCCCCACAATGGCGTAATCGCCGCTGATTGCCACGGAAGTTCCGAAATTGTCTCCTGCCGACGCATCGCCAGCGGTGAGTTTCCCCTGCTGAGTCCATGTATCCCCATCACGTTTAAAAATATAAGACGAGCCGGAATAATTGCCGGCATCGTTATCGCCGTTGGAACCGGCAATGATGTAGTCGCCGCTGATTGCCACGGAACAACCCAAACGGTCTCCATCCGATGCATCATCGGCGATGAGCTTTGCCTGTTCATTCCATCGTTCACCATTCCGTTCAAAAACATATACCGCCCCCGAAGCGTTTCCGCGATCATCATCTCCATAAGCCCCTGCAATGGCGTAGGTATCGTTGATATCAACGGAAGTTCCAAAGCGATCACCCGTCTCTGCATCGCCCGCTTTGAGTTCGGCCATATGAACCCAGCCTGATCCTTCGCGCTTAAAAATATACGCCGCACCTGAACCATCTCCACCGTCATCGTTATCGGCCGCTCCTACAATGGCGTAATCCCCGCTGATAGCCACGGAACAGCCGAAATTTTCATTAATTTGCGCACTGTCGACTTTCAGTTTGGCCTGCTCAATCCAGGTTTCGCCTTCGCGTTTGAAAATATAGGCCGCTCCGGATTCAGCAACGCCATCATCGTCACCGGGCGCCCCTACAATCGCATAGTCGCCGCTGATTGCCACGGACTCACCGAAATCGTCATATTTTGCCATACCCCCTGATACCGGGTTGGGGGCGAGTTTGGCTTGCTCTGTCCAGTTCGAGTCCTCACGCTTAAAAATAAAAGCCGATCCTGTATCCTGATAATAACCCGAGTGATCCCCACTTTTAGAACCGACGATCGCATAGTCGCCGCTGATTCCGACGGAATTGCCGAAATTATCATATTCTCCTGAATACCCTTTATTCACCGTCAGCTTGGTCTGCCCTGTCCAAAAAAATCCTTCACGCTTGAAAATATATGCTGATCCTGAATCATTGCCGTAATCATCATCACATTTAGCCCCCACAATGGCGTAATCACCGTTGATTGCCACGGAAGTTCCAAAATTGTCTCCTGCGGCCGCATCCCATGCGGTCAGCTTGAATTCATTTGAAACGGGATGCTTAATGTCTATCTTCCCGTCACTGTAATCGATAACCGGCTCATTAACCCCATCATTAATGACGGCATATACATAATAAACTCCTTCCGCCATCTCCGTGGTATCCCAGGCATATTCGTTACCGCCTTCTTCATCGGGATCCTCATTCAGGCCGCCGGCAATCAGCGTCCCATCAGCGCCGCTATTATCCGTATCATAGTAGAGGGAAACGGCAGCGTTATCATCGGGATCGGCATCGACCCATTTTATCGCAAAGCGGTTATCGGCGATGTTACGAATTCCCTTTGGTTCGATAACTGTAATCGCTGGAGGATGATTCACGGTTATTTTTACGCTTGCCGTGGCTGTGCCGCCCGGGCCCCGCACTTCAATCGTATAGATCGTGGTCTGGGTCGGTGAAAGCGTAATCGAACCGTTCACGTCGACACTACCGATACCGTTGTCAATACTTGCGGAATCGGAATTGCATGATTGCCACGACAGAATGAAACATTGACCGACTGGAATGATTTCCGGGTTTGCGGTCATGAATACAGTAGGCATTGAAGCCACAGGCCCCAGTGACACGACGATCTCAACCGGGGAGTTTGCTTCCACGATAATCCCGGCTCCGGGATTTTGGCTGATCACAAAGCCCTCCGGCACAAATTCACTATGTTCTGAATCGATGCTTCCGATCCGGAGGCCTGCATCCGTGATTGCCGCCTCGGCCTGTATCTGGGACAGACCCACGACTCCCGGTACTTCCACCATACGCGAACCGGCAGTGATGATGACTGAATCCGGCTCACTATCAACCATTTGGTCGTTAACGATCAGTTGAATCGTATAAACTCCGGCGATATCAGGTACAAAAGCGGCAGTGGATTCTGAAGTAACCGAAAGAGCAGATGAACTTCCCACAGGAACCGAGAAAAACGACCAATTATAGATCAAGGAATCTCCATCCACATCGCTGGATTTTCCTCCATCGATTGTAACCGTTTGACCCACCGGAACAGCTTGGTCCTCACCGGCTACTGCAACCGGCGTATCGTTTACCGCTGAAACGATGATGTCAACTCTTGCGGATTCAGAGTCTCCGATCCCGTCATTTACCACAAAGGTGAACGCGTCCTGCCCATTAAAATCAGCATCAGGAGTGTATGTAAGATTGGGTGGAAAACCGGTAATTTTTCCATGGTTCGAACCGGAAACCACCCGATAGTTCATCACATCGCTATCCGGATCGATTGCCGTCAAAATAATGGATGTTGTCGTATCTTCATCAAGGCTGACGATCTGTTCATTGGCTGTCGGCAAATCATTTGCCGGATTTACGGCAATGCGGACGGTGGCGGTATCAACACCACCGTTTCCATCAGTCACCGTGTAAATGAAACTGTCTGTCCCATTAAAGTTCTGGTTAGGTCTGTAAGTGAAGGTGCCGTTACCGTTGCCGGTCAGGGTGCCGCCGGCCGGCTGGGTGAAGCTGGAAATGCTTAGCAGGTCTCCGTCCAAATCCGTGTCATTAACAAGGACATTGCTCGTAGTTACAGGCAGATCTTCATCCGTGGCCACGAAGTCATCGGCCGCAACCGGCGCATCGTTCACCGGCCTTATATTAATGGCAACCATTGCCGGTTC
Source organism: Desulfobacterales bacterium (assembly GCA_018432925.1). Classification (GTDB taxonomy): domain Bacteria; phylum Desulfobacterota; class Desulfobacteria; order Desulfobacterales; family JAHDSC01; genus JAHDSC01. The sequence goes on from JAHDSC010000059.1 coordinate 10,637, forward strand.
CGAACATGAATTGCCGTCGTCGACCGCAAAATTGAAAGCGTCTGAGCCATTATATTGGGAAGTTGGGGTATAAGTAAGATTGGGCGCAATGCCTGTAAGCACGCCATGCATTGGGCTTGAGATTATTTGATAAGTGAGGGGATCATCATCCGCATCAGAGCCGGAAAGAGTCAGGGAAACCGGTGTATCTTCGTCTGCGACGACAGATTGAGCCTCAGCCACGGGCACGTTGTTTACAATGGTAACAATCGCATCGGCTTTGACTTGACCGGAAGAATTAATAGCCGTAAGAATAAACATCACGGTTTTAACCGGTGAAACGACAATCTTGCCATTCAAATCAACCTCACCGATATCGGGATCCAAAATGCATGAATCAGCATAGGCGGAAGTCCATGAGAGGGTGGAAGACTCTCCAACTCGGATATGATCCGGGTCCGCACGGATCGTTATAACCGGAAGTGGAATTTTAACCATTACAGTGACACTTTGGGTCGCTGTCCCTCCAGGACCTTCCGCCTTCAGGGTATAAGTCGTACTCTGTTGAGGTGAAACGGACGCAGAGCCCTTAGCGGATACGTATCCAATCCCGCCATCGATGCTTACAATTTCAGCATCGGTTATATCCCATTGCAGAACGCTGGATTCTCCGAGTGTGATGGATTGAGGATCCACCGAAAAGCGGATTCCAGGGGCCTGGATCGAATTTTTCTTCCGTACCTGTATCGAGACGGATGCACCGGGAGTTCCGCGGCAAAAGAACGTCAAACGGTTTTTTGCGTGCAATACAACCTCTTTTTCAAATACAAGATCTCTCCCGATCAAGAAATAGTTAAGCGGGACAAATTTTCCATTGAAGAGCAAAAAACCTTCTTTGACCTTCATCCCATGGGTATTTTTTTTATGGTAATGATCCCGAAACTTGAATCATGGGAAGCAAATCGATGACTGGAAAAATGAAAATGCAATTTACTGATTCTAAAATCTTTCGGTCCAAAAACGGTTTGATCGTTTGAATAAGCGGTTGATGCGGACAGAAAAAAAATTAGAAGAAAAGAAAAAAGGGGGAGAAATTTTCGGCACATGACTGACACCTCCGGTAATCTGAGGGCGGTTCGATTGAAAGCACCCGCTGCGAGTCACGGGAAATGCGCTGGTTTTTGCGGTTGGAAGTCCTGAGATTTGATCAGAGCGTATTTATCTTCGCTCCACTTTATTCAGACTTCTGGATAAAAGGATTTGGCAACAACTGTGCCACAATTGATATATTGCGCTATTTCTTTAATATTTCAAAATGTTGGATCCGGAATCGAAAGTCTTAACTTTCTACCCTGAAATCTGAAATAAACGATTCGCCCAAAATTTTGTCACCGCATTTGACAATTTCCGTCAAACAGTCAAATGGATCAGGCATCAGATGAATGAACACCTTAACAGGGTGTTGAAAAACAAGAATCAGGCAGGCAAGGCGCGCGACGAAGCGACAAGCGCAGCATATTCAAGCATATGTGAGCATTGGAGAGAGCCGTGCAACGCTGAATGGTGACCTCAGGCGCAGTTTTTCAACAGCCTGTTAAAGAGATCGATCCCATCCCGTTTTACTCCTTAAAAACGCGGGTTCCAACCTTCCGAAAGAGCGAATCCTGTGGCGAAAAGCGTTTCTTTTGGCCGAAAAAATATCCGTTTGATATCTGAGTAATTTTCGCTTGGACACGATAATGATTGAAATTTATCGTTATTTTAGTACACTGCGGGTGCCGTCAAATAATCAAAAACGGCATGATCAATGACCGCGGGAGAAGAAGATGAAAATTGTTAAAAAAATTGCCGATGCATACTACCGTGCGCTGGGGTATTACCCGATCACCATCAATCATTCGAAGTTCAAATTGGATCCATATCATACCAAATTCTGGTCAAGGGCAGCGAAAGGCAGATGGGAACCTCAAACCTTCAAAATACTTGAGACATTTCTCAACATCGATTCGGTTTATTGTGACATCGGTGCATGGATCGGCCCCACCGTTATTTACGCCGCGAAGAAATGCAAGCAGGTCATTTGCTTCGAGCCGGATCCGGTTGCCTACCGATACCTCTGCTGGAATATCGAGTTAAACAAATTAGATAACGTGATATCCTTCAATATTGCATTGGCAGACGACACCGCGATACAAAGAATGTCCAGCTTCGGCGACGGTCCCGGTGACAGCATGACAAGCCTCCTGAATGAAGACAGAGAAAAAAAGGGAGTCTTTGTGCTGACACTGACGTGGGAGGCATTCAACGACCTTTTCAAAACCGAAAAAGTTGATTTCCTGAAAATAGACATTGAGGGAAGTGAATTTTCGCTGCTTCCGACTCTTAAAGGCTACCTGTCTTCGCGCAAGCCGATTGTATACCTGTCCACTCATGCTCCATTTTTAGATGTTCGTTCAAGGAGGGAAAAGCTTCGGCAGATCATTGATGTAATGGGAATTTACAAAAAATGTCTGGATGAACATTTACGGCCGATAAACATTCGCGAATTGGAAGGAGAAGATGCGATGAACAACTTCTGTTCCTATATATTTACGGATTGATCGGCCGATCGCGGATTGATTTTTTGGATGGTGCGGCTTGTGGTCGGATCAAATCCGGGTTGATATGCCTGCCTTACAGGCAAAAAATCCACTGAAAAGAGCCATGGGATCGCATCCGCGCAAGGAATTGAATGATCTGTATATATGGATTTCTTATCGTTTTGTTTTTATAGCAGGCTGTTGAAAAACTGCGCCTGAGGTCGCCATTCAGCGTTGCACGGCTCTCTCCAATGCTCACATATGCTTGAATATGCTGCGCTTGTCGCTTCGCCGCGCGCCTTGTCTGACGGCCTGATTCTTGTTTTTCAACACCCTGATAGACGTCTCCGTTATTTCCCCAGCTTAAAAATATCCGGCACCTCTACGGTTTCCTGAACCTTCCCCGCGTAAAGCTGTTTTTCCTGTACAAGAAAGATATTGCTTTTTTCCTCGTTCTTATACACCCTCAAGTCCGTGCCGCCGATGGCGTATATCCTGCCGTCCGGGGTGGCAGCGGCGTCATGGCCGTACCTGCCATTGGGCATCAGGCAGACAAACCGCCATTTGGCATCCGCCCAGGCCGCGTATTTAAAAAACGGAACCAAACAAAGAAAAAAATGCTTTTTGAGCTTCATCACTTCTCCGATCGGTCGTTTCTCCGCATACCCCTTTACGCTCAATTTCCAGGATAATCATATGATGGGGGGTCGCCGTGGCGTTTATACGGATCGATCGCTGCTGGAAAATCGAAAAAACCGGGATTTCCAATGGCCATTCATTTATTTATGAATATCTCACAATTTAAAGATACTTTTAATACTTTGGCTGGCTTGAAAAAAATAAAATTCAAGATACCTGAAAATCGTGCCGATCAAAAAGCCATATTTTCAATTACGCTTATGGAGAATCAAATTATGCAAAAGAGGCAAAGAATCATCTTGTTCACTTCCGCCTGCATCCTGATAACGATGCTTTTGTTTCCACCGTTTGAATGCCGGGATTCAGGGACGATATCCAACAAAGGCTACGGTTTTATTCTTAACCCTCCGGAAAACGATTCCGACCGCGGCATCGCATCCGTAAATTCCGGACTGCTTTTTATTCAGAGCATGATTGTGATAATTGCTTCCTACATGTTTTTTCTGTCTTTCAAGTCGATAAAAGAGAAGGTAGAAGCGGAAAAAAAACGGCATGAATTTAAAATCGCCTTAATGGACAGGCACTCCGATCCCAAAAAATTTGCAGACGAGTATATCGAAAAATACCTGATGGAATCCCTGTCCAAACCGCCCAGGAGCGGAAACTGCTGAACGAAAAGAAAAACTTGATAGAAACCCGGAAAGAGGTCGAGGTGGGGCAAAAAGCGTGATCCGGCCTTGAAGAAGTTATGGACGGCATCCGGGCTGCTTAAATTTTTTGGAAACGTTGAGGGCTTTCTTGATAAAAATAAATAAGAATCATCGATGATTTCGGCTGGATAAAACGGCGGAAAATGCAATTGAGGCGGTTTTTTATAAACATATTACCATGTTCCTCTCCGTTCAAACCGTCATAACCGGACAGCTTTCCTCAGCGCTGTAAAAAGCATATTCGCATCCGCACCGAACTGCCTCAATATAACCGGTTTATTAGATTTGCAGGATATAATCCATACCTCAGGAACGCAGATACCCTTCGCGCAAGTATCTGATATTCGAATATCCGTAATATCCGAAAACAAAATTACTTTTTTGCCGATCGGGCGGGAGATTTCAAGCGCACCATTTTGGATTTCAATACCTGTTGCTGTAACCGCATACCCATGGATGACAATTACAACCAATATGCTCATGATTCCATAGCCAAGTATGGGATAATCATTTGTGCCAATGAAAAGTCCCAAACCGGCAAAGCCGAAAATGATCCCCACATTGAATAGATGGTAAAGCATGCCTTTTGAAAAATTCCTGCGTAAGAACTCCGAACGAATTGCATGAACCCTCTCAATGAGAATATTTCGAAGCAATTCAAATCCAATTAGTTGATATTCAACTCTTATTAATTTTTTGCCTTTCGAATCCAAGAGATCTAAACATCGAAGATAAACGCGTTCTCTAATCTTGGAAATGCGTTCCCAGGGAACCATGCCTTTTTCTTTTCCAAGGTGTTTGTACCAAATGCCGTCTTCATCCACGACAAGATCGCAATAAGGGAATTTTCTTATGGTTAACCATGTAATGATTGATAAAAATCCAAATCCGACGGCACAAATGATTGATATGATAATCGTTCCGCCGGGATTACCTTTTTCTTCTTCCGGGAAGAAAGGCAGTGCAAGGCCCAATAATAGAAAAACCAGAAAGACGAACAGGCACCCTTTCATAATCGTTATAAATTTTTTATTGAGGATAAATTCTTGCATGAACTCCGATCGTCCTCCCTCCAACGTCCCTGAAGGCCGCTCGATACCTTTACTAAACGGCTTCCGAGGGCTTGTTCCGCGATTCTTCTTGTCTGATTGCTTGTTGCTTGCGGTTTCCGAATGTGATTCCAAGCGGCAGAAGAATTCCATAGGGAATCCAAAGGAACCAGCGGTATGGATTGGGCAGTGCCAGCAGGAGCCCCAGGAAGAAAAGGATGCCCGTCCAACACACAACCGAGGACTTGATCATGAAAGATCTCTCTCGTGGCCCTTTCGTGTTCTTAACGCTGAAATAGGTTCCGACGACCCCTCCGGCGAGACCGATAATGCCGCCGGCGATTCCTCCGATCCATCCCCACATTACTCCGGTAGTCATTTCTTCCTTCTTTCCTCGGATAACATCCGGCAGAAGAGGTGCAAATGGAGCGCAGCGGAATTTGCACCCTACTCCATGCGGTTGATACGATTTATGGCCATCCTTCCGATGATGGATATAATGGAAATCGACACTTTTATTAATCTCTTAACCCCCCCAAAAACCACACCCTCTGTGCGGGGTCGCATCTTAAATATTAGAAGCCATCTCAAAATAAATTATGTGTATACAAAAATATAACTAGACATTGCATCCTGAATATGTAATAAAATCAGGATGGAACTTACAAACGAACAATGGAATCGGATAGAGCCCATAATTACTGCTACCACACCGGA
>JAHDSC010000058.1 GCA_018432925.1 Desulfobacterales bacterium
CGATCGCACCGAAGTATACGACCCGAAGACGGACACCTGGTCCTTCCGGAGTTCCATGCCGGAGCCGAGATACTCCCATGCCGGTGTTTTAGGGGCCGACGGCAGGATATATATTTTGGGGGGAAGCAAAGGGGAAAGAGAGCCGCCGGTAAAGGATGTGTTTATCTATGATCCGGCTGAAGACAGGTGGACCAGGGGGCCTTGCATGAACATTCATCGTTCGACCCTGGCCGCCGTTGCAACCCCGGACGGAAAGATATACGCCATCGGCGGCACGGACGTGGGCGTGTATAAGAATCGGGAAAACATCAATATCTTTCTTCCCCAGGAAAAACAGCTTTACGAGGGGAAGGTCCAGGAAACCGTGGAGGTGCTGGATATTTTTAAGCTGGGCAAGTAATGGGTACGTTTGTATCCCGGACGCCGACGGTTCAATGATCCGACTCCTTCGTTTAGAGCCGTAACTGCACCTTATGAAGTGCCTGAATCATAATATCTGAAGATAATCTCAACAGCCATGCTGGAATAAATATCCGGGCATTCTTCGTTCGATCGACTGAAATCCTTATGAAGCTTAAAAAGCATTTTTTCCTTTGTTTCGTTCTGTTTTTCATGTTCACGGCCTGGGCGGATGCCAAATGGCGGTTTGTCTGCTCCATGCCCAACGGCAGGTACGGCCATGACGCCGCACTGGGGCCGGACGGAAAGATATACGTGATGGGCGGTTTTGCATGGTACTTTCATAACGGCAGGTACTCGAATATCGCTTACGATCCGCAACAAGACAGATGGTCCGTTTTAATGCCGGTTCCCGGATGGGTTTTCGTCGAGGAAGACCTGATCATGATTTATGATCCGGAAAAAGATGCCTGGGATTGGGTGAAAAAGGTTAGCGGAGAAAAAGATTGTTATAGAGTTTTCGATCGCGATACCGAGACCTACAAGCTGGAAAAAAGGGTGCTGCCGCCGGAATGGACCAGAAACACGAACTTGCAAAGAAAAGGTGACGGGGTGGCGATTGTAACCGGCAAAGACGGGCGGATATACTGGCTGGGAGGGCAGGGCAAGTCGAGCGGATATGGTGAAGATATCGTACTTCCGTATGATCCTGTAAAAGGCGCATGGCCGGAAGTCGAAGCCAAATGGGAGAAGTATCCCCCAGGGATTTATACCGTTCATACGGTTTATAAAACAGACATGGTGCCTATGCTGGAGAGGCGGATAGACCATGAAGCCGCGGTCACCTTGGACGGCAGGTTATATGTCATGGGCGGAAGGCAATTTGAGCGAGGCAAGGATTCGAATGGGAATTTAAAGAGAAGGGGGCCCCAGCATGTCTTGGATACGGTGGAATGTTATGATCCCCAGGCAAACACCTGGGAATACCGAAAGCCCATGACGGTCAAGCGGTTCCTTTTCGCGGCCGTGACGGGGCCTGACGACAGGATATACACCTTCGGGGGAACGGGGGAATTCGTTCCGAACGAATCAAGAAAGACATTCGATCGCACCGAAGTATACGACCCGAAGACG
>JAHDSC010000015.1 GCA_018432925.1 Desulfobacterales bacterium
CGGATCGGATTCAAGGTCATATCGTGAGGAAGCCGCCGCCTCTCTCCATAACGGGGTATGGGGAATCGGCGTATAATGCGCCAGAATCGGGGTGATTCCGCTTTTCCGGACCGTGTGGATGGAATTTTCTATGCCGCGCCCGGATTGGCCCGGCAAGCCCACAAGCAAGTACGCGCCGATCTGCTTCTTTTCAAAGCCCGCATCCTTCAAATCGCCGACGGCCCGGATGAATTCCTGTTCCGTTACCTTTCTGTCCAGTTCCGTTCTTTGGTCAAAGGCGGTCGTTTCAAGTCCCAGTCGCAACGTTTTAAAACCCGCCCGACGCATGAGCCGGGCGATTGGTTTTGAAATGCTCCGAATGTGCACCGCATTCGGGGTATGAAAACTAGCCGTAATATTTCCCCGGATGATCCCCTCGAGCATGGGAACGGCATGATTTTCCGCGTCCAAAAGAAGCGCATCGTCGTAAAAGGCAAAATCTTTTACGTCATATTTTTCATACCAGTATCGGATCTCTTCTACAACCGAACCCGGATTGCGCCGCATTCGCTTCGAATTTAAAAAAGAAGACGCGCAGTAGGCGCAAGAAAAGGGACATCCTCTGGAAGTCAGAAGCGGAACGTAGGCAATTTTCCGCTGCAGCTCAAATGCGGGATAAGGGTATGAGTCAAGATCATGCGGATCGAACTTCGGGCCCGTCGCATACCCGGTGTAGTCGGCGACAATCTGGAGTATTTTTTCCTCACCGGGCCCGGTTACAACGGCATCCGCTCCGGAGTGGACGTCGGCATGCTCCCGGCAAAGACTGGCGTAAATACCCCCGAGAACGATGGGCGTTTCCGGAAAAGTTTCCCTTAAGACGCCGATGGATTCCTGAACCCCTGGGTACCAGTATGTCATCAGTGAAGTGATCAGGATCAGATCGGGAATCGGCATGGATAAAAGATCTTCTTTGAACCATTCCCACCGGATTCCGTATCTCGAATAGTTTCGATCAACGTCCTCCAGACCCTTTGGTTTTGCAAGCGGAGTTTTTAAATAAGGGCCGCGCCCGCCTCTTGCATATGGGTCCGTTGGGTTCGCCCGGGGGTGAAATCGATCCAGACAATCGATGTATGAAACCCTGAACCCGTGGAGGTCAAGAATGGACGCAAGCATGAGCAGTCCCATCGGCTTGGCCCAGAAATCGTAAGCTGCAAAATCGTGGATCCAGGGATTTACAAGAAGAATATGCGGCGTATCGCGTTTCACAAAAACGTCAGGTTTCGTTTTCGGAGGGAAGCGGAAAATACTCCATGGAGGTTTTTTTCAATTCTCTCCGGCTGAAAAGGATGGCGAAGCGGTCAACCATGGTTTCTTTCGACAGTTTCCGGACGATTTCCCGACAGGAGGCTTCATCTTTGGCATGGATCATCGTATAGAGGTTGTAAGGCCAGCGGTCCGTTGGATTTCTTCGATAGCAATGAGATACCGCCTGAAAAGATGCCATTTGCGTTCCGACCTCGTCGATCCTCTTCTCGTCCACTCTCCAAGCGACCATTGCGTTTGCCTGAAAGCCGGACTTCTGGTGTCGCAGGGTTGCTCCAAACCGCCGGATCATCTTTCGGTCGCAAAGACTTTTTATGCCTTCCAGAAGCGCATTTTCCGAAATGCCCAATCCATCGGCAATTTCTAGGTATGGGCGCTCCGTAACGGGGATGTCCCCCTGAATGGATGCGATGATCTTTTTTTCAAGTTCCGTAAGCATTTTGGGGATTTAAAGGCATTCATCGATAAAAGTCAAGTTGTTCGAAACCGGATGATCCCTTATCCGGAAACAGATTCCGGATTCCGGCTTCGGTTGCCGGGCAGATCCCTCTTTCCGTAATAAAAGCCGTAACAAGCCTTGCTGGCGTCACGTCAAAGGCAAAGTTCGCGGCCGGACTGTCGGCGGACGGAACCAGAACGCTTCTTATCCTTCCATCGTTCAGCCCTTGAACATATTTTACTTCATCCGGATCACGCTCTTCTATCGGTATCTCATTGATCCCGTCTTTGATGGTCCAATCGAAAGAGCTGGACGGAAGTGCGACATAAAAGGGAATACCGTTGTCTTTTGCCGCAAGTGCGACAAGGTATGTCCCGATTTTATTGGCAACATCCCCGTTACGGGTTGTTCTGTCGCTTCCGACAATCACCATGTCCACCATTCGATGCTGCATAAGGTGCCCGGCGGTGTTGTCCGTAATGATGGTATGTTTCACGCCCTGGTGGAGCATCTCCCATGCAGTCAATCGGGCCCCCTGGTTCAGGGGTCTTGTCTCATCCACCCATACGTGTATATCGATCCCATTTTGAAATGCCGCATAGATCGGTGCCGTCGCAGTCCCGTACTCGATGCAGGCCAGCCATCCCGCATTGCAATGAGTCAGTATGTTTACCGGTCTACCCTTTTTGCGGAGACTGATTTTCTCGATCAATTCCGCTCCGTTTTCACCGATTCTGCAACATCGCTCCGCTTCGGTCTCGGCAATCCTTTCCGCTTCCTTACATGCGATATCGACTTTTTCATCGCGGCTTTCTCTCTTTACGATTTCCGATAAAACCGTATCGACCGCCCATGAAAGATTAACCGCTGTCGGTCTAGCCGCTTTTAACCTTTCCCCCTCCTTGATCAGGTACCCATTCTCGATATTTCCGCCGACCGAACCCAGCGCCGCAAGATAAACCCCGTAAGCTGCCGTAACTCCGATCAGGGGAGCGCCCCTGACATACATTTTCTGAATCGCATCAATAACGTCATCCACCGTCCGGAGATCCGCGATAACAAATTCGTGCGGAAGGCGCCTCTGATCGATGACCTTCACGATTTTCAAGCTATCATCCAGCCAGATCGGTCGGATATTCCTGCCGTTTACTTTCATGGTTCCCTATATCCTGCTGATCGGTTAAAAATCTCGTTATACCACGCCATTCAATAAAAGAAGGATCTTGGCATTTTCTGCGGATTCGCGCGCCGGTTCCCAGGCTTTTTTCATTTCGCCCTAGGGAGCAAACAGCGAAACAATCTCGAACTTCGAAACGTCGACAAGCCCCCTGTCGGTGATTTTTAACTCCGGGATAACGGGAAGCGCCAAAAAAGATAGGCTCATGAACGGATCACGTAAGGTTGTTCCGAAATCCCGGGCAACGGAAATCAGCCGATCCAATTGCATCCGCACCGTTTCAACCGTATCCGGAGACATGAGACCCGCGATCGGGAGTGCAAGGCGCGCATGAACTTGATTGTCGCACACCGCGACCATGCCGCCTTTCAATCGGATCACCGTATCCACGGCCGCCTTCATATCCGCATCATTTACGCCCACGACAATGATATTATGAGAATCATGGGCCACGCTGGAAGCGATGGCGCCACGACGGAGTCCGAAACCCCGGACAAAGGCTTTCCCAATCCTGCCGGATCCCGTATGACGATCAACGACCGCGATTTTAAGAATATCCCGAGAGGTATCGGGTATCACCCGATGATTCGATATCGCGGCGTCCATTATGCTCTGTCCGGTTACGATCTGGCCCGGTATGAGATTCATTACCCGGATTCGTTTTGAATCGGCCGGAACCGAAAAATCCAGTTCCTGAGCGTCAACATTCATGCAAGGGCGAATCGCCACGGCAGCCGGTTTATTAATTTCCGGTAAGATTGTTTGATCTTGCGCAACTAAAAGCCCCCGTTGAAAAACTTGCTCTATTTTAACTTCAGAGAGATCGGAAAACACCACCAGGTCCGCCGCTCTTCCCGGAGCAATGGCGCCTAAAGTGCTTAGACCGAAAAATTCCGCGGGATTCAGTGTTGCCATTTGAATGGCCATAACGGGATTGAGGCCGGAACGAATCGCTTCTCGAACGATCGAATCGATATGCCCGTCGTCCAGGAGATCGTTCGGATGCCGATCATCCGTACACCACATCATCCGGTGAAAGGTTCGTTCGTTTACCAGCGGAAGGAGTGCCCGAAGATTCTTCGCGGCGGTACCCTCTCGAATCATGATGTGCATTCCGATTCTGAGTTTTTCATCCGCCTCTTCCAAGGTCGTGCATTCGTGATCGCTTGAAACGCCGGCCGCCGCATATGCGCACAGGTCTCGCCCGGAAAGCGCGGGGGCATGGCCGTCAACGGGTTTCCGGTGCATTTTTGCCTGCAGAATCTTGGCCAGCACTTCGGAATCCCCGAAAATGACACCTGGGTAATTCATCATTTCCCCCAGGCCCACAACCTGTTTCCGAGACATATAGGGCGCGAGATCCGACGCAAGAAGGGTTGCCCCGGAAGTTTCCATTACAGTCGCCGGAACACAGGAAGGGAGAGAAAAGTAAATGTTCATCGGCTGGTGCCTGCCGGACTGAAGCATGTACTCGATCCCTTCCGTGCCGAGGACATTGGCGATCTCATGTGGATCGGCGACAACCGTCGTCGTGCCGCGGGGAAGGACGGCACGCACAAATTCAGTGATACAGGTCATTGCGCTTTCAATATGAACGTGGGCATCAATAAAGCCCGGCGAAACAAAACGCCCGCCGATATCCATTACCTTCCTGGCGGTATAAGAGCCGAATCCGACGACAAATCCATCCGAAACCGCAATGTTGCCGGAATGGATTTCTCCCGAGAAAACATTGATTATGCGCGCATTGGTCAAAAGAAGATCGACCGGTTTTTCGCCGCGCGCGAATTGGATCATTCGATTTAATTTCATATGAAACGGCGGTTTGTCTTTTTTATACATTCGGCAATCTCGCTGACGCTTTCAAGAATATCCGATAGATCCAGAGTAAGGATTTTCCGGTCTTTTAAAATCATTCTTCCGGAAATGACGACATCCCGGATATCCGAACCCCTGACGGTATATACAAGATGCGATACGGGATCGTACATGGGAACCAGATGGGGTTTGTTCATATCAATAATGATCATATCGGCCTGTTTGCCGGGTTCAAGGGAACCGATTTCCTTATCCAGGCCGATTGCTTTTGCTCCGCCGATGGTTGCCATTTCAAGCACGGCCCTGGCACCCATCACCGTCGGATCCAGGGTACAAACCTTGTGAAGCTTTGCGGTCAGGTCCATTTCCTGAAACAGATCAAGATTGTTATTGCTTGCACATCCATCCGTACCCAGCCCCACCGTGATACCGGAACGTAAAAAATCCGGAACCGGTGCGATGCCAGAGGCCAGTTTCATTTCGCTTTCCGTGGTGACGCAGATCCTGGCTTCGCGACGGGCGATGACTTCTATATCCTCGGAATCCACCCATATGGTATGAACCAGCAATGTATTTTCATCCAGGATTCCCAGACGATCCAGGTGCCTTACCGGTGTCGTTCGATGTTCGAGCCGGGTTTGATCCCATTCGTTTCTTGTTTCCGCAACATGGATCTGGAATAAAACTCCCTTTGAATCCGCCGCTTTTTTTGCTTTCTTCAGGGTATCCGCAGAACAGGTATAGGGGGAATGGCAAAATACGGACGGTGTTACCGTCGGAGTCATATCCTGCCATTTTCTTATAAACTTTTCCGCGGTCTTCACATTATCCGAGGGGTTTGGAACACCCGGAGCCGGAAAATCAATAATGCCCTGTCCGAGGACTGCCCGCATACCGGAATCAATAACCGCCCCCGCCACTTCATCCTCCAGAAAATATCCGTCACAGCATGTGGTTGTTCCCGACAGGATCATCTCTGCACAGGCCAGAAGTGTGCCGTACCGGACGGATTCGGAGTGAATATGGTTACTTTCGGCCGGAAATATATGGTCAAGCCATACCGTCAGGGGTTGATCATCCGCCAGTCCCCTGAACAATGTCATGGGAAGATGGGTATGAGCATTCACAAGCCCCGGCATGACAATACACCCTTTTGCATCGATCACTTCCGTTGCTTCCGGAAAAACCTCCTTTTGACCGCATGACTCGATCCGCTCGAGTTTTCCGTTTTTTACGCAGATGAAACCGTTCTCGATGATATCAAATTTCGAATTCACCGTAAGAATCGTACCATTATATATGAGCAGGTCAACGTTCATCCATCGTTCCCGATGTAAGGCAATTTTCAGACCTGCCGGGCGAACCGGATTGCGAATGAAATCGTTCCAAGGTCTGAACACTACCATTGTTCATTGGATAGCCGGCGTTTTCCGTTTATAAATGAGCGACTGCTGAATCAATGCGGCACAAAGGTTTTCCGCAAGAAGCACTGCCTTTGGGCCGAAGATCAAAAATCCGACGGAGAACGCGGATGCAGGCGAAAAAACAATGATGAACGGAGGCTACCTAAAAAATCCGATTTTAGCAATACCAATAAGAATCAGTCGCCTTTGCCGATTTTATCTTATGCAATTCGCATCCCTTAAAAATAAAAAAGCATGAGCGGAAATAATATCCGACTCATGCTCTAATTATTTTCAGGCCTCCGCTGCCGCGGAAACGGGACAGGATTACCCTCGCCCTTTGCTTCAATTTCCAGCGGAACCAATCCAATCAAAGAAAGACGGATAAAATCGAGCGAAGCGCGATTGTACGCCAAACGGCCGGTGAATCGTTTGACGACTAATATTTTTATAAAATCATCGGAAGCGTTACCTATCGCTAATCCCTTACAGGCCGACAGAAATTGAAAATTACCCTTTTGAATCACAAGCTGAGGGACCGGGGAAAAAAATCGGTCTTTCAATATCGGATTTTTGCGAAATAACGGGAAGTCCTGTGCCGCAAGAAACTTGTACTCTTCGACCATTCAGTTACTTGCCGATATACTCGCCGTTTCTAAATTCTCCGACCAGTTGTTTCCCGTCGGGAGAGGTTAAGGTGCCATGGCCATTCAGCTTGTTGTCCTTAAATTGCCCCACGTATTTGAGTCCGTTCGGACGAACCAGGGTCCCCTGACCGTCGAGCATCCCGTTTTTAAACTCACCGACGTATTTCCCTCCGTCAGAGGCGGTCAATACCCCTTGCCCGTTCATTTTTCCATCTTTGAACTGCCCAACATATTGATCACCGTTTGGATAGATATAGGTTCCTTGGCCATCGACACAATTTCCGGCGATGCAACCTCCGAAAGACTCCAGAGGAAAAAAACATAGAAACAATATTGAAACGGTCAATAAAATCCTCATCTTCTTCCTCCTGTTTTTAAATTTTTTACATCGGCATAATGACAATGTTCACCCTTCGGTTCATGGCATCGACGGATGATATGGGTTGAGATTCACCATAACCGATAGCGGTGATTCTCCCTTGATCCACTCCTCTCTGAATCATGGCATTTCTCACTGCCTCTGCCCGTCTTTCAGACAACTGCTGATTGTAGGTTTCGGACCCGATTGAATCCGTATGTCCCTCAACCCGGATCGTCGTCTGCGGATAATTATTTAATACGCCGGTGACCCGGTCGATCTCCGGATATGCACCGGGTTTCAAGGTGGCGGAATCGAAGTCGAACAACACCTCGGATTTAAACGTGGCGGTTAAAACATCCTGTGTCCGTTGAATACTGGCGGCCTCGCTGGAAGCCATCGCCGCTCTCAAGTCTTGCTCCTGTTTGTCCATGTATGAACCGACGGCATAACCGGATAATCCGCCCACCGCTGCGCCGATACCGGCTCCAATCAGCGTTCCTTCGGTGTTTCTACCGATGACTTGTCCAAGAATGGCGCCTCCGGTTGCACCGATTATGGTCCCTGTTTTCGCGGCGCTTTCCTTGTGGGTAGCCCCGGCGCAGGAAAACAGACAAACCGCCAGAGCCAGAAGCGTCGTTATTGCCATTATTCTTTTCATCATTTTACCTCCTTGTTTAATCAACTTGCTCCTTTACCCATATCTCATAAATCCGCTATCGGAATCGGTCTAAGAAGCCCGAAGCTTTAGGTTTATCGTTTTAAACGGCTTTGGTGGAACAGACGGACATTTAATTGTCAGGTGACGAATCCGTCGGACAGGCCTTCCGGTAGGCTGAAAATTCCACCGCGCAATCCGCATGCCCGAGAATCCGTTCCAGTTCATCGGGAGAAAACGACAACCAACTGAAAAGTCTCTCTTCCAATTGTTCGGTCTTCTCCCAAAGCCAGCGGATTCTCTGCCGGTGTTCCGGTTCCTTGCCGTATCGATTGAGAATGTATTCCATCCGAACCCCGAGAGAGACGACTTTGTCATGAAGCACCCTTTTGTCCGCGTAGTTTACAAGCTCCGCCTCGTTGAGCGCTTCCGAGGAAAAATATTCATCCAGCCGGACGTGCTGCCCGACAATATGACCGACTTCGGGATATCCGAGGCCGCTGAGCAGTTGATTTCCGGTTAACGCATGGTTTTCATTGGTCTTGAAGCTTCTTGTTTTTGTGATGTCATGAAGAAGCGCGGAAGCTTCAATCAAATCCCGGTGTAAAGTCATTCCGCTCATCTTGAGATTTTCCGCCAAGAGGGCGGCAACCCGGCAAACCTGAAGGGAATGCGCGACGATATGATCCGGCATCTGCATTTCATATAAAAGCCGATAACACTGTTTTCTTGAAGGAATCCGCATCGCGTCTGTCTCCACTGGTAATTCTTTATCAGATCCGGAATCAAATTGCCAGAATTTTACAGTGACGATAAGCCGTTGCCGTCTGATAAAATCGGGCGATTCCTTGCTTCCGGGATCAAACCGCAAAGTGGGTGCCTTTCCATCCCGTCATGCAGTCCTGTTCAAAAGAACAGGAATACCGGTCTCGTGGTATCGGGTAAAAAGGGATTTGCATTCACATGGCTGATGTGATAGTTTCCAGGCGCTGTTTATATTGCCGGGTCTTTCAATCCTTCACGCACCTATTCATACCGGCAACCGAAGCAACCTTTCTGTATACGGGTTATATCGGATTGCGGAAAGGGCTTTTTACCGTATTTTCGTATTTTTTTGTCCGTAACTTTAGCTAGTATTGGATACTGCTTGATATAACTTGGTTTTGTTCGGGCCTGTCAAATTGTCCACCGCCTTTTGCGATAGACGTCAATGATGGAGGACTGATTTAAAAATGATTCCATTCAGAAAAAAATTTGGAAACCGCGGTTTCACGTTGATTGAATTGATGGTTGTTATTGTCATCCTGGGTATACTTGCCGGACTGATCGTTCCCAAAATTATGGGTCGTCCCGAAGAAGCAAAACAGCTGAAAGCCAAAATGCAGATGGAAAGCATGGAAACGGCACTGAAACTATACAAACTGGATAACGGCATGTATCCAACCACCGAGCAGGGTCTTCAGGCCCTGGTGGAAATGCCTCAATCCGGAACCATACCCACCAAATGGCGAAAAGGCGGCTACCTTGAAAAAGGGAAACTTCCAAAAGATCCATGGGGAAACGACTTCATCTATCTTTGCCCCGGCATTCACGGGGAATATGATATCATTTCCTACGGGGGCGATGGTGTCCCCGGAGGCGAAGAAAAGGATCGGGATATCAATAACTGGGAGATTGAATAGCATCCTCGCCAAGTCGATGGCCGGCTTACGGCCTGAATAAATCAAGGGTTTTTTTGTCTCTGTGTTTGCCGGATTTGCGAAAAAAAGGCGATCTTACCGCATCCGCTTTTTTCAAAAAAGGATACATATCCTGCAATTGCGAAACGACACCGGTTTTACGCTCATTGAGCTCGTTGTTGTAATTTCCCTCATCAGCATTATGCTCTTTTTCTCGATACCCCGTTTGCAGAATGCCATTCCGCTGGGCGACGACAAAAAAGCCGCACGCTGGATCATCGGAAAAGTACAAGCTTTAAAAGAAAGCGCCGTCCGCGAACAACTGGATTACGTTCTGAACCTCAATATAGACACGAACCGGCTGTGGGTGACAAATGAAACCATGCCGGAGGAAGAGCGTCAAGATGCCGGAAAAAGCGGGTACAGATTTCCAGAGGGAATAAAACTACTTGACATACAGTATCCGGGCATTGAAAAAATCACATCGGGAAAGGCTGAAATTTATTTTTTTAAAAAAGGTTATTGCGACAAGGTATTGATTCACCTTGGAGACGAAGACGGCAAACAACAATCCATTCTTATCGAATCTTTTCTTCCGTGGACCCAATTGTATGACGCCTACATGGAATTCGAAGACTAAAATGATGGATGTTAGATTCGCGAAAAACAAAATCGTCTCGGCATTCGGTCGGCAATCTTCCACAGGCTTTACACTCCTTGAAATGATGGTGGCGATTTCAATCATGGGGATTGTTCTGGTAAGCATTTACAAAATGCACTGCCAAACGGTTGTCATGAATAATTACTCCAGATTTTACACGGTCGCACCATTGCTTGCGCAGGCAAAACTGGCCGAAATGGAAGCAACCGAGAAAAAGCCGGTGGATGGCTCAGGGGATTTTGGAGACGATCACCCCGCTTACAACTGGAGTATTTCGGTGGATTCGGTTGAATGCGAAGCGCTTGGGGAAATTGCGAAAGATCTGAGAAAAATTGATTTGACGATTATGTTGGACCATGACGAATTCACATACAGCGTCCGGA
>JAHDSC010000072.1 GCA_018432925.1 Desulfobacterales bacterium
ATTTTCCCTTGAAGGTAAAGGAGGAGCAGATTCGGCGGGTCATGAAACAATGCAGCGCCTCTTTCAACCATGCCGTCACGGCGCGCCGTTACATCGATCTTTACGAAAAAATGCTGCGACGCCCACTCGTGGTTTCGATGCATTGATCGGATTTTTCCATAAAAATATGGTTTCAAACGGTATGTTGAAAGCGAATAAGGAAGGGCCTGAAAAAATGGAAGAAATGAAAAATGACACTCGAGGCGAACTGCCGAATTCCCGTCTGATTATCGCCTCCAACCGCCTTCCTGTCGTGCTGAAGAAAATAGACGGGAAATGGGAAGCGGAGCCGGGTGCCGGAGGATTGATTACCGCCCTTTCGCCGGTTTTAAAACAAAGAGGCGGTTTGTGGATCGGATGGCCGGGAACGCAGGAAGCTTCCCCAGGGGAGCTGGAAGCCGTGCTGAATCATGCATCCCAGGAATCCGGTTTTATCCTGAAACCGGTTGCGTTGACTTTGGAAGAAATCGATAAATACTATTTTGGATTCTCGAACGAAATCATTTGGCCCCAATTCCATGATCTACCAAGCCGATGCAATTTCGATCCCACCTATTGGCCATACTATCAGGAAGTAAACCGAAAGTTTGCTCAGGTAATTCAGGATCAGGTGGTCGGTAATGATTACATATGGATTCATGACTATCATCTCATGAGTTCGGCTCGTCAGCTTCGCAATCTCGGAACCGACGGCGAAATCGGTTTTTTTCTGCATATACCGTTTCCGCCGCCCGATATTTTTATGAAGCTTCCTTGGAGGAAGCAGCTTCTGGATGATTTGTTGCACTATGATCTGATCGGTTTCCAGACCATGAGAGATCGTCGTAATTTCTTTCAGTGCGTTCACGCAATCATGAAAAACCTCCCGGTTCATACCAAGGGGCAAATTGCCGTATTGAGGGTGGATGGCCGGAATGTGAAAGTCGGCGCCTTTCCGATCAGCATAGACTATGATGAGTTCCGATCGCTTGCTTCCTCTCGGAAAGTCGCCGATCGAGCCTGGCATATTCATGAACGGGTTCCGAAGGCGCAAATCATTCTTGGCGTTGATCGGTTGGATTATACAAAGGGAATACCGGAAAGGCTCAAGGCTTTCCGAAACGCTTTGCAACGCTATCCGGAACTTATTGAAAAAGTGGTTCTCGTCCAGGTGGTTGTACCCAGCAGGCATGAAATACCTGAATACCGGGCATTGAAAAGGGAAATCGAACGCCTGGTAAGCGAGATCAACGGTCAGTTTACCCGCTTCGGATGGGTTCCCATACATTACCTTTTTCGCAGTTTGGAACGTTCGGAATTGGCGGCGTATTACCGAACCGCCGAAATTGCCCTCATCACGCCGCTGAAAGACGGTATGAATCTCATCGCCAAAGAATACTGCGCCTCGAGCCTGGAGGAAAACTGCGTTCTGATACTCAGCGAGTTTGCAGGTGCGGCGTCGCAAATGCGCAAAGGCGCATTGATCGTAAACCCATACGATCAGGAAGGAATGGCCGATGCGATCTATACGGCCTTCAAAATGCCGGCTCACGAGAGGAGCGAACGGATGAAAAGGCTGAGAGCTTCCATAAAAAAACGCGACATCTACTGGTGGGTCGATTCTTTTCTACATGCCTCCTCAGAGGAATGAAATATCATTCTTTAATCAACGGTTGAATGATTTTAACCGGAAGCTTGAGAGTCCGTTTCATGATTCCAAGGACTTCTGAAGTGACCGCAGAGGGAGAAAGCGGGGTGATTCTTGGTTCTTCCCAATTACCGGTAACCCGGACAGGGATGGCGATGAGGTTTCCCTGAAGGACGTCTTTCAGTAGAGGGATATGTTTGATGATTCGATCGACCGTTCGAAAGGGGGCGATCAGAACCGTGAGGTCCAATTCTTTATCCGCCAGATCGACGTCACCCTTAAAGATCACCTCCAGTGAAGGGCCATCGATGACCGCTTCTTTCAGTCCAAGCCTGCCGTTGCGGAGGTCGGCTTTGATATTTAAAAAGTTGTATGCAAATCCCTCCTTGGAAAGATCCGGCAGATTTCCGCTTATAATCTCGGTTACATTCAGCAGCGCGAAAATTTTTGCCAACAATCCGAATCGGTATATGCGGCCGTTTTCTCCGGCGAGTTCCATTTCCCCCTGAAGATTTTGAATCAACACTTCCTTCTGAGCCTGTGTAAAGACATGGCCTTCAAAGTTAAAATTGCCGTGCGCCAGGTCCTTTCTGTTCCAGAGGCAGTTCAGGGCGGAATCCAGGTCACTGTTTTCGGCAACCGGTTTAAAATCCAACTGGATTTTTCCAGGGGATATTTTCAGAATTCCCGGCGTGTTTATGCCGCAAAGCTCCGCTTTTTTGGTTTCGAGGCGTATCTCGTTTCCGCTAAAAAAAATGTCGGCGCCAAAGGGAGTCCACGTAAAACCTTCGTATCGAAACGAGTCGAATCGAGTTCTCAGGACACCTTCCAGGGGCAATTCCCAGAAAGATGTTTTGGTGCGATCCCCATTTCCTGTCCGTTCGACAGTCTCCGTGAATTTTTTGCCGTTGTCCCAGTCGAAATGATCGCAGAAAAGGTCCAGATCGAGAAAAATCGCTTGCCCGGATAAACTCGCATTTCCTTCCAGAGTGAAAATGCTTTGCTCCATGGCAATGACGAGGCGGTTCAGTTTAATTTCGTTTTTCTCGGATTCCAATGAAAAACGGCTTATTTCCAGCGGTTCTTTAAATTTCCAGGGTAGATAAAGGTCTGCGCCCTGAAGTGTTCCATGAGCCAGGGAGACCGTGAGTTGATCCATAAGAACGCGCAGGCGGAAATCCCCCTCGATCCATCCACCGAGGAACCGATTTTTTTTCAACAAGGTTTCCAGGGTCGATTTTTTCAAGTTTCCGGTAAAGCCGAGATCAAACGCCTTGTCTGTCAAAATCAGGTTAAGGGCTGCGCGTGATTTTTCATCCCGGATAAGCAGATTCCGTATGGTCAGCTTTTCCGGGTTCCGAGTGATATCGATGGAGAGCATCGGCCCATCTTCCGCTTCCATATTTCCAGAAAAAGATGTTTCGGCGTTTGTATCCCAAAGCAATTTTGCATTTGAAATGGTGAGCGGCGGCAGGAGCCTTAGTTCATGCGACAGTCCGATCGTATTTGAGATATACTCGATGGATTCCGGTCCCAAATCGCCCGATAAAGCCGATTCAATTTGGCGGAGGCCTTCCCTATGGTAGTTCAGGTGGCCCGATACCATGATGGAGCTATCCAGAATGCGCATGGATGCATCCGTGAAGGACAGTTTTGCCGGAATCATCTGAAAACCGCCGTGGGCCACGGTTAAAGGAAACCTGAAGAACGATGAATCAATAAAGAGATTTTTCATTTCCCCGGTGATTTGAAACTGCCAATCTTTGGGACTTGAAGACGGTCCGGTTAATTCCAGGTTTTTCAAATTCAGGGTTCCCTGCACGATTCGAAAAGGCAGCAAATGATCTTTGATCCTTTCGAAAGATGAGAGCCAGGGATGGATTTCTTCCAGGGAAACCGTTGCTTTTCCGGACAGGACTTTTAAATCGTTGTTTTTTTTCCGGTCCAACCACACGGAAAGCTTTGAAAATGATGACTTTCCAAGCCTTCCGACTAAATTTGCAGCACTGATCCGGTTTTCATCGTAGGAAAATGTTCCCTGATCGATTTCCAGGGGCCAAAAAATCCGCTGATAGCGGGTGCTCAGGTTAAACTTTCGAACCGCGACATTTGTATTAATCCGACCTTGACTTTTTTTCACCTCCAGTCTTCCTTCGCCTTTCCCCTCGAGATCCTCAATAAGCGCCAGTTCTTCCAGAAAGGTTTGATTGTCTACCAAGCGTTTGAGAATCGGCGGAAGTTGGGCCAGGTCGGCGTTTATCGCTGTTTCCAGTCGGAATGACGCATCGTTGCCGGCAAGGCCTAACCGCAATGTTCCATGATGTGCCCGGCTGTTTCCCATTTGTCCTTCAAGATTCTTTCCGTCAAGAATACCATTAAAAATGGATGCTTCCCCATGGACGTTTTGCAGGCTCAGTTGCAGTCCTGGGACATCGAGTTTGCCTTCACGAATGTTTCCCTTAATCCGGAGGTTTTCGATCTTTCTCAGATCATCCGCCGAATTCCCCTGGGCATTGAATACGATGTCTGGAATTTTGCCTCCTTTTATAATTTCAAAAATTTCCTGAACGATGCGGAAATTACCTAACAGCGCAAGAACGGTTTGCCGTGTTGAATCAACATCGATATTTCTACCTTTCACTTCCAGACGGATCCTGGGAAAATCCCGATCCAAAGAGAGGTTGCCGGAAAGATTGAGCCGGGGATAATCCAGTTCCATCTCAGGCAATGAAATGTTCACCCTGTTTTCCCTCAAATCGAAAATCCCTTTGAGATTTTTGCCCCTTACGACGGATTTTTCTTCTTTTTGAATTAACGTCAGCGACGGAATGGAACCGTGCAACGTCGCATGAACGGTACCGGGTCCTTGTGTGGAAAAGTCAAGATTCAGATCGACTTTCGATTCTCCCACTCGAGGCGTGACGGTGGGGAATAAGGAATCCATTATCACCTGGGGTCGGAGACGTGTCACCCGAATCTTTCCGTTGCTTTTCAATTCCATGGGTTCCAGTTGCCCTTCCAAGGATATTTTTTTCCAGGCATTGGATTGACAGGTCAGGCGAGCCGTCAGTTTGTTCGATGGAAGAGAGAGTCGGGCATGGACATTCCGAAACCAGAGAACCGGCTGATCTTTTTTAACAAGATCCAGTTTGCCCTGATTGACCCTGATGGTCAGTCCGGGTGTTTTTGATGCCGCGAGAACCAGCCAAGAGGCGGTTTTTTTTTCGATTTCCTCAAACCCGCCGATCCACGTGTTTTTCCGGTTTTCACCGGTCCGGTCTGTAAGTTCGATGCGAATGTCAGGGGCCTCCAGACGGATTTCCGCGATTTGTATTCGACCCGTAAACAGCGAAAATATTTTAGGATAAGCTTTCAGAAACTTTACGTTGCAGCTGAATTTATCCGGGATCGATAGACTCATTTGATGAATGATCGCCAGAGGACGCGGAAAAACGGAGAGATCAATCCGCTGGAATTCCACCCGTCCTCCAACGTTTCGTGAAATGTCGGTCCTGATTTTTGCTTTTACGGCTTCAAGGTTGAGGAGCTTGGGTAGAAAAAAAATTAGAATCGTCAGGAGAAGAAAAATGCCGGCTGTACCGCAGCTGATCCATAAAAATTTCATTTTCCGATTCGTCATCGATGTTCTCCCGAATGATCTTGATCGGAGATCATATTACTTGAATCATCCGAGCCGGTCAACATGGTGATCGATTGTCTACACACATAAACGGTCAATCTGAAATGGATCGTTTATAACCAGGAAATAAACGATATCTATTTTTTACAAGGATAGATGCGCGATTTCCCGGCCGGGAAAACCGGAGTAAGGAAACCGGCAGGAAATCCGGCCTGGAAATACAGCAATTCAAACCGGTGAATACAGTATTAACCTTATTTATCTTTAAAAAATTAGCTTTAAAGTAATTGATATATCCGACATTTTCAGATTTTTATAACTCGTCATAGGAGGAGGAACTTCCATGAAAGAAAAGTTTGATTTTGCCGGCATGAACCGTCGTGAATTTTTGGTTTGCTCTTTGATCGGCTCCGTCGTTTTTTCGAGCGGCATTGCAGGTTTTCCCGCCTTTGCTGAAACTGCATCGGAAATAAAACTCCCGCCTCTTCCCTATCCCCAGGATGCGCTGGCACCTTATATTTCAAGCCGAACGATCTCTTTTCACTATGGCAAGCACCATCAGGGTTATGTGGACAATGTCAACCGGCTGATTAAAGGAACCGAAATGGAGGGGTATCCGCTTGAAAAGATTATCCGGTCGACGGCAGGTAATCCGGACAAAACCGCGATTTTCAACAATGCGGCTCAGGTCTGGAACCATACCTTTTACTGGAACAGCATGAGTCCGGAGGCTCAGACTCCGAGCGGGATGTTTGCGAAAAAGATAAACGAGGATTTCGGCGGCCTGGACAACCTGAAACGTGAACTTGCGAATGCCGCGGCGACTCAGTTCGGCAGCGGCTGGGCTTGGCTGGTCACGCATGAGAATTCGCTGAAAGTGATAAAGACATCGAATGCGGATACGCCCCTGGTTCACGGGCTGGTCCCACTTCTTACGATCGATGTCTGGGAACATGCCTACTATTTGGATTATCAGAACCAGCGGATGGCCTATATTGACGCGTTTCTGGAGAAGCTGGTGAATTGGAATTTTGCTGCCCAAAACCTTGCCAACGTATTGAAAGGATGATAGAATTCATATGAAAAAATGAAAGGAGGCCATTTTCCTTGCCGATTTGTCGGGATCTCCGGAGCGGCCGCGCCGATACGGGTGGAGGCGGGCAAGGTTTTTCCGTATACCCGGAGATGCAAGGAAACTCCAAACAGGAACCGAATTATGAAATGCAATGTCGGAAGAACGGAACGGATTATTCGTATAATCATCGGATTGATGATAATGGGGGCAGGGGTTTATTTCGATACCTGGTGGGGAGCCGTCGGCATGCTTCCTTTATTGACTGCGACTATTGCCTGGTGTCCGGTCAGTTCTCTGCTTGGCATATCAACGTGTAAAGATGAAAACGAAATGCCGGCCGATACGTCGGCCGGTGATTCCAAGAAGCCGATGCGGATCCGAGAATTGTGATGGAGGGCTGTGGGGCGGCTGCACCGGAACTTAGAATGATCCGCTTCTCAGTTCGATCGCATAAAAAAATCGCCCGTTACCGGGGATTGTTTTTTTTGCATAACCCACGAATTATAGAGAAATTCAGCCTTTCGGTTTTGTTTTAACTTACGGCAGGATCGTCCAAAGAGGTGAAGGTTCCAGATGTTCGGGAAACGCATTAAATTATTCAAACTCCTTGGATTTGAAGTGGGAATCGACTTGAGCTGGATCATCATCGCGATCCTCGTGGCATGGTCCCTTTCAACAGGGTTTTTCCCTTTACGATATCAAAATCTGTCAACTCAAACCTATTTGCTTATGGGAATTGTCGGTGCATTGGGCCTTTTTGCTTCAATCATTGTTCATGAATTTACTCATTCCCTTGTTGCGAGAAAATACGGTCTGCCGATAAAAGGAATTACTCTTTTCATTTTTGGAGGGGTCGCAGAAATGGTCGAAGAACCCCCGAGCGCCAGGGCGGAATTCATGATCGCGATTGTGGGTCCCCTGTCAAGCATTGCAATCGGTATGGTTTTTTACGGGATTTATTTGTTCGGCGTTCAAAGCCAATGGCCGAAACCGATTAACGGAGTGATCGGCTACCTGGGCGCAATTAACGGTATATTGGCAGGCTTCAATCTTGTTCCGGCTTTTCCGCTGGATGGCGGACGCGTTCTTCGGTCGATCCTGTGGGGGTTGAGAGGGAACCTTCGGTGGGCCACCCGTATTTCATCGCAAATCGGATCCGGTTTCGGATTTCTTTTGATTTTCTATGGATTTCTGCAGATTATCTATGGAAATTTCATCGGCGGAATGTGGGTTTTTCTCATCGGCATGTTTATGCAGGGCGCCGCGCGGATGTCTTATCAACAGCTGATCACTCGCAAGGCCCTTGAAGGCGAGACCGTCAAACGTTTCATGAACCCGGATCCTGTTACGGTATCGCCTGCTGTTACGATTGAGCGATTCGTGGAGGATTATATTTACCGCTTTCATTTCAAGCTGTTTCCGGTCGTGGACGGTGACCGGCTTGTCGGCTGCATCACGACCCGGCATGTGAAGGAAATCGATCGCGGCGATTGGGGCCGAAAAACGGTTGGAGATGTGGCGGTCAAATGTTCTCCGGAAAACGCCGTCGGGCCGGAGATGGACGCCGTCAAAGCGCTTTCGGCCATGAAGCGGGCAGGAGCCAGCCGTCTCATGGTGGTTGATGGGGGGCGTTTGGTGGGCGTTGTTACGCTTAAAGACATGCTGGAATTTCTCTCTCTCAAAATAGAACTCGATGAGTAGAGATTTGCCTGGATGATTCATAAACATGACGGATGGACTTGTGTCCATCCACAATTAATTTTTAAATGGATGAGTGCATATCGGCGCGGTTTCAATCCGGAAATCTGAATTTTTGCCCGGGACCGGGAAAATCAAGCCATTGCCCGGAGACGTACTCGGGCATGCCGCGCAGGTAATGGCGAAGATCGATACGGAAATTCGGCAAAAAGGCTGATTAAGGATGAAAACCAGAGGGGTTTTCGGTCAAATAAACTACTAAATATTAGAATAAGGAAAAACGATCATGCTGCCGCTTAAGAAA
>JAHDSC010000136.1 GCA_018432925.1 Desulfobacterales bacterium
CCGATTGATGGAAAAGGGTGCTGAGTATCCGGCTTAAAAACACGTCCAGCTGCTGAAGCCCCAGCGAAAGCGCGATCTTGTCGCGAAAAAATATCTCCGATATCCGGTGCTTCAGCTTTTCATCCTCCACCAGGTCTTCCTGGGGAAGGTATTTCGGCAGGATCTGGTCCACAGGGACCTGGGACAGAATCCGGGCAAGATTCTGCTCATGAATATTGTTCAAGTAGTCAACGATGATGTTTTTGACGGCCCGGGTTAAGCCTTTGAAAATATCGAGGTACTGCGTGAAGCTGAATCCCTTTACCTCCAGCGAATGCGCTAACAGATCCAGCTGGCTTTCGATTTCAAACGATCGAATTCCATCCAGTTTCAGCGCCTTGTCAAACAGCGTCAAGAGGTCGTAAATCTGATAAAAGGTGGCTTTGGTGATCAAACTCAGATCAATATTGCCGATCAGATCCTCAAAAAGAACATTGACCAGCGATTCGATTCGAAAGGTAAGCCCCAGCGCATCGAACTTCAATTCATGATACGTCCCGTACATGGATGGAATATCGATGGTAAAATGTCTTTTTTTGTAAATGTCTTCCCTGATTTCATAGGTATCGGGAGATAAAATCAGATCTCGGAGCCGTTCCAGGTAATCGAGCAGCATAAAAAGTTTTCTTTTTAAAACCGGTTCAACGAGCGCTTTCTTGAGAATATTCAAATCCGGAAAAGCTTCGGATTTCAGCTGGGCGAGATGAAGGCTCATCTCGGTGAAACCGAGATTGTATTTCTGATTCAAAAGCTTGTAGAAAGCCGCGGCGAGTTCCACCCGTTCCATGTCCATCTTGGATAAGCCCGGAACATCGGACAGGTGCTCTCTCAGTTTTTCCCATGGAATGGAAAGTAAATCATGGGGCAAGGAAATCTCTTTCTGTTTCAAGTGGGAAACCGCCCGGTGAACCCCTTCGATGTAAACTCCTTCGGTATCGATCTGACGATAAATATTGGGGGGGACAAACGGCTCGAGCGGATTTTTTTCCCGGGTCTCCCAGAACTTGAGAACCGCTTCCATGAAACCGACGATGCGGTTGCTGCTTTCAACGTGGCTTTGTTTTCTTAAAAAATGAATCAGCACATCCTTCCGGTGTGTAATTTCATCAATTTGGGTGGATATTTCCCTCAGCTCCCCTTCCGCGCCGATTTCATTGAAATAAACGGGAAAAAGCTTTGCGAGTTGCTTCGCCAGATTATATATCGGATCGATATCGCTGTTCAGGAATCGCGTCACGTCCCGGGGAAACAGGTCGGTGTCCTTGATAAAAACGCCGCACAGGGAAAGGTGGATAATCATGTACGAAAGAAGCCGGATCGACCGCTTGGGGTCTAATTCAATCAGCTCCAGCCATGTTCTGACATTCTGAATGTGGGCGCTGTTGACCTGAATCTGCCAATCGTTTCCGACGCCGCTGATCCGAGGCGCCTGAAATCCCAAGTCGATAACGGAATCGATGAAAAAGTTGACAAGATCGTTTTCATCGGTTTTGTAAACGCTTTTTCCCATGTTCAGGACGCAGTTCATCGCCGTTATGGGAAAACGATTGGTTCGTGTTTTTAAAATGGAAAAGGTTTTCTCAATCAATTGCTTGATATTGCGTATCGTTTCATGCTCGATGATCCAGGTGAGCGTTCGGTTGATTTCCCGGAGTGCTTCCTCGTGTATCGAACATAACCCGGAGATATTCATGATATGGAAAAGAAACAACAGCTTCCACCGGTTGCCCTGGTCGATTTCCGCGCCTGCCGCGTAGAGTTTCCGGGGCATCTCCCGGTACCATTCGACAATCTGATTGTACCCGGGCAGTTCCAGCAGGCTTCGGGATACCTTTTCCGAGTTGATGCCCCGGTCGCGATCGTTTTTCTCAAGTTCCGTATTCCATCTTTGAATTTCTCCGTGGGATATGGTTTGGAAAATTTCTTTCAGTTCGACCGTACGGGCCGATTCACCGGCTTCCTTTTCGAACCATTCCTGAGGGTCATCCTCTTTCAGCCAGCAGGAATACGAATGTTTAAAATATCGTAACAGAAGCTGATTGATGGTTTGAAAACCGTTTGTGAAGGTCGATGAATAATTCAGAAGTGCCTCGACTAGTTTTTTTAGCTGATAGGGGCTCTTGACAAACAGGAAGAAATCGTCGTCCGGATAATGCGTGATCCGTTGAAACGTATTTTCGATCACCGTCATGAATCGTTCGATGTCGGGCCCCGAGTCTTTAATGATTTTCAGGAGGAAAAGAAGAAGGTTGTCCACGGCCTCGATTTTAACGTCCGTATTGTTTCCCGACTCAATGGCATTGTCAAAGATATCCACGAAAAGCTCCGCCGCTTCATGCCCCTTCGGATGATTTCTGAGAAGATGGAAATAATCCAGGGAATAACTTCTTGCCTCCTTGACGATGAAATGCCAGTTCTTGTAAGGATGCGAAAGCTCCTTCAAAAACGTTTTCAGCCCATCCATCAACCCGTAATACTTCGACATAACCTCGAGCAAAACGGAATACTTGGGATCGATCTCCACTTCGATCCGATAACTGTTGATATTTATTTCAAGAGCTTTTGATTTGATCTGCAACCCTTCCTCCTTCTTCATTCAATCGCCGGTTTCTTGCCTGAACCGGAAAAACGCGTACCCGGGACACGAAATGAGTTTGTTTTCCGGGCAGCCGTGAAAATATCCCTGACTGCGTGAAACCGCAAAATGAAGACGTGAGGAATATGACCACGGGCTTTGAAATCGCGGTTCAGCGAATAGACGGCTTCCGGAGATTTTCAACCGAACGGGGACAGTGGGATTTGAAATCATTCGTTCCATTTGCTCTCATTGCGGCAAGCAACATCCGAGCATTGCATTCCTTTTTTCAGTAATCACAAGGTACCAGAAATAATCCGTATTTTCAAGGTGATTAGCAAATCACCGGGAAGCGGAGGCACCGCGACAAAACAACCGTTCCGGACAACGACAAGGTTTTCCGCCCATAGATCCGGCCGACGGAATGGGCCCCGCGGAGAAACCGCTTATTTCAAGTAACGATAATAGCTGTCGATATTATAGACGGCCGCGAGCGGATTGTGGCCCAGCATGCGGTCTTTTACCGCAAGAACGGTACAGGGCGCTTCGGCATATTTCAGGAACAGGGAATCATGGCCCACGCACAATCCCATCAGGACATTCAATTCCGTCTTTTCATCATTCAGAATCAATGCCTGGAGAATCGGGTTACACATCGATTCGAACTGACCGATGGAAATCTTCTGATCATCCCGAACCGCGATTTCCTCTTTGGGCAAACGGCCGACCTTGCAGATGACGGAAACAACGTCAAATCCCTTGCTGGAAAAAATTTTTTCAACGACGGCGGCCTCCTTTCGAAGTCCCACGCAAAAAACAAGCCCCAGACGATTGTATTTCATCTTCCGGGCGAATTCAATCACCTCTTCGATTCGTGGTTTGATGGGTCTTACATGATTGTATCCGAGTTCCTTGAATCCGTATCCCTCCCCTTCCTGGATGGATGCCTGCCGGGCAAATTCCAGAATATCCGGGTCTTGAAACGCCTCCCGGCATTTTTCAATGAGCTGCGGTTTGTTTTTGGTGGGGCAGGATGCAGGTGCCTTGCCGTCTTCTCTTTTGCACAGCCGATCCGGCATATCGAAAGGGCATTGCGCGCAATTAATCCGATTGTTTTTCATTTCCATCTCCTTTTAACCGATTTTTTAAACAGGTGAAGCGTTTTTGCGTCCGGTCGTTTCCAAGCCCGATTGCCAGTGCTTTTTGGGTGCCGACCAGCACGACCAGCTTCCGGCCCCTTGTAACCGCCGTGTAAATCAGATTCCGCTGCAAAAGCATATAATGTTGCGGAAGGAGAGGTATCACCACCGCAGGATACTCCGAACCCTGGGATTTGTGAACCGAAATGGCATACGCCAGAACGATTTCATCCAGATCCGCAAAGTCATATCGCACCTTCCGACCGTCAAATGATACGATCAGCGACTGATCATCCGCGTCGATATCGGTGATTCTTCCGATATCGCCGTTGAAGACCTCTTTTTCATAGTTGTTTCGAATCTGCATCACCTTGTCGTTCATTCGAAAGTTTCTCCCGCCGCGTATCACTTCATCCTCTCCCGGATTCAGCGCCTCTTGCAGTCGGGCGTTCAGATTTCCGGCGCCGACGATCCCCCGGTTCATGGGCGTTAAAATTTGAATATCGTCAACGGGGTCCAGATGAAACCTCCGGGGTATTCTTTCCGTGGTTAATTTAAGGATCAGTTTTACCACCTCGTCGGGATCTTCGTTTTCGATGAAATAAAAGTCGCCGGCCGACCCGGAATCCGTCGACTGGAATTGAGGAAAAAGCCCCTTGTTGATCCGGTGGGCATTTACAATGATCCGGCTTTCCTTGGCCTGCCGGAAAATCTCGTCGAGCTCGATCACGGGTACCGCTCCCGAAGCGATGATGTCCTTGAGAACGTTGCCAGCTCCTACGGAAGGAAGCTGGTTGACGTCTCCCACCAGAATCAAGGTTGCGCCAAGCGGTATGCCTTTCAGCAGATGATCCATCAAAACCGTGTCAATCATCGAGGCCTCGTCAACAATCAGCAAGCCGCAATCCAGCGGATTTTCCTCGTTTTTCTGAAAGCCTCTCTTCTGCAGGCTGAATTCCAGCAACCGGTGAATCGTTTTTGCCTCGTAACCCGTAGTTTCGTTCATCCGTTTCGCCGCCCTTCCGGTAGGAGCGGCCAGCATGATTTTTACACCGAGCCGGGAACTAATTTTTAAAATTGCGCCGATCAGAGTGGTTTTCCCCGTACCGGGTCCGCCGGTAATCACCATTACCTTGTTCCGGAGAAAACCTTTAATCGCATCGGCCTGTTTTCCGGCCAGTGTAAAAGCCAGTTGCCGTTGCAACCGTTCCAGGGCTCTTTCCGGCTCGATGGGACGGATGGACCGGGCAGCGGTCAGCAAGCGCTTCAACCGGTCCGCGATTCCGGTTTCACAATCGTGAAATTTCTCGAGGTAAACCGCCGGATTTTTTCCTTTCGACGGCCCCAGGTCTTCATTTACATCCTCAATCACGATTTTTTTTCCGGCCGCGATTTTTCCCATGGCATGAACGATGATTTTCCGTTCAACTCCAAGAATTTCCCAACATTTTTCAACGAGAGGTTCGAAGGGATAATAAACATGTCCGTCGTCTGCGAACCGACCCAGTATGTACAGAATCCCCGCCTCCGCTCTGACTTCGGAATCCGGAGGAAACCCCAGCTGTTCCGCGATACGATCGGCGGTGGCAAACCCGATTCCATGAATGTCCGTCGCCAGACGATAAGGATTTTCCTTCACCACCCGGATGGACGAATCGCCGTAGCGTTTAAAAATCCGGGTCGCATAGCCCGGTCCGACCCCATGGTCCTGCAGGAATATCATCACCCGGCGGATATCTCGCTGATCCTCCCATGCTTTTTTAATCATTTCGATGCGCTTGCTTCCGATCCCATCCACTTCGGCTAATTTTTCGATGTTCGATTCAATCACATCCAGCGTCTTTTTCCCGAATCGATTCACAATTCGTCCGGCCATCTCCGGGCCGATCCCCTTTATAAGACCGGATCCCAGGTATTTTCGAATGCCATGGACCGAGGCCGGGACGACGGTTTCATATCTTACCACCCGGAATTGCCGGCCATATCGGGGATGATTAACCCATTCGCCTTTCATGTTCAGAATTTCTCCCGGCAATGGGACGGCAAGATTCCCGATCACCGTCACCAGGTCCCGTTGTCCGCGTACTTTTAACCTGGCGATGGTAAATCCGTTATCTTCGGCGGAATAGGTAATTCTTTCGATCTGTCCGGAAAGATCGGTCAGTATCGCTTCATCCGGTCGCATCATGCGGGTGCCTTTTTTATATCCTGATTATTTAATTTATAATATCTTATATGTATTCCTATATACTCGTTTCGTCTCCGTGTTTTCAAGCAGGATCTCGAATTTTAAGCGGTCAACGGTTCAGCAACCGCTTGAGCCGGACGCACGGCGTGTTGGAAAATCATTTCGGCGGGGCACATGAATGCGAATTAAGATTTGACTGTCAGCCGGGTATGTGAAACGATAGCGACCTCAAGGGGCCGATTCACGACGGGTCCGGTCATCCGGTTTCTCCCGGACGGAACGGCCCGTTTCCATTTCGATCGGCGAACGGGGCACTTTCAATCAACAGAAAAAAAGAGGAAACGGTTGTTTGGGACAATTGTAAATACACTGGCAATCATTGTCGGCAGCCTGGCAGGCCTGGCATTCGGAAGCGGAATTCCCGATAAATACCATCGCACGGTGATTCATGCCATCAGTCTAGCGATTCTCTTGATCGGATTGAAAAGCGCAATGAAAACCGAGAATCTGCTTCTGATCATCTTCAGCCTGGCTATCGGAAGTGTGGTCGGAGAATTTTTAAGAATCGAAGACCGGCTGGAAAATATCGGCAAGTGGCTCGAGGTTAAACTTTCGAAAGCCGGTAAAGGAATTTCCAAAGGGTTCGTTACGGCCAGCCTAGTCTTTTGTGTCGGATCGATGGCCATTGTCGGATCACTGGAAAGCGGCCTTACCGGAAACCATCAGACCTTGTTCGCAAAATCCGTCCTGGACGGAATCTCCTCCATTGTATTCGCGTCTTCGTTCGGTATCGGGGTTTTATTATCTTCCCTATCGGTTTTCATATATCAGGGACTCATTACGATCACGGCTTCATTCATGGAGCAGTTCCTGACCGAAGCGGTCGTGAATCAAATGTCCGCCATCGGCGGTCTGCTGATCATGGCAATCGGCATCAATCTGCTCGAAATCAAGAAATTAAAGGTGGCGAACATGCTTCCCGCCATATTGATGCCTTTGCTTTATTTTATTCTGAAACGGATCGCAATATCCGTTTGACCCGGATCGGGAATACAAAACGGTCGGATCGGCTTGTAAATACTTTTCTCCGGTTTGATAAACGGAAAAAAGTTTTCCGGAAGGCGGCTTCAATGATCCAAAACAGGGTTCTCCCTAAGGCAACCATGCAGGTTTCAGTGGAATGCTACGCCGGATACCGCGGCGAAGAGACGCCCCGCCGCTTCCGGCTGGGAACGAGGAAAATCGAGGTCGGGGAAGTGCTGGATCGGTGGCTTTCCCCGGATCATCGATACTTCAAGGTCCGGGGGGACGATAACGCCTTATATATCCTGCGTCATGATGCGAATTCCGGAATCTGGCAACTGACGTTTTTTCAACAGGAAGAATCGCCCGGTTGAACCGCCGCGATAAGCACCGCTTTGTCCGCCGTGGAAAAGAAGAACG
The DNA here is from genome assembly GCA_018432925.1 of Desulfobacterales bacterium. GTDB lineage: Bacteria > Desulfobacterota > Desulfobacteria > Desulfobacterales > JAHDSC01 > JAHDSC01. The sequence goes on from JAHDSC010000136.1 coordinate 7,385, forward strand.
CGTTTTTCTGCATGGCTTTCGAAACGGTTAAAAAACCTTCAGCATCAGCGGAATGGCGACAAAGGTGCCCACCCCGCTGCCCAAATTCGTAAATACCACCACCAGTAGAATCCGGGTCACCTTATTTCTCCAGAATCCTTTGATCGAAAGAATATCGTCGGGCAGGCTTTCCAGATCCCTGACCTTTGGTCTTCTGGAAAGCGCTTCCACCAGTCCGGAAACCCACCCCGCCGCGATCATGGGGTTTAACGAAGTCAAAGGGGCGGCCACCATGGACGACAGGATCGTTAGCGGATGGGCCATGGCAAGCATGGCGCCGAGACCCGCCAGGATACCGTTGGCCAGGATCCACCATTTTATCATATGCGATCCGGCATCGGCTCCGCCGATGAAAAATCCGAGGATAAAAAGAACGAGGATAACCGATGGAACGATCCATTTGAAAAGTCCGGAACCTTTCTTCGGGGGAGGGAGTTTTTCGAGTGCTTCGATGTCGATATCGCTGTTCCAGTACTTTTTGATTCCGGTCAGATGACCGGCTCCCACCACGGCTACGATCTTGCTGCCGGGTGCCGTTCGGATTCTGAAGGCAAGGTAACGGTCCCGTTCGTCAATCAGGATATCCCTCAACATCGGGTGCGACCGTTCAATATCGGAAAGGAGCGTCTGCAAAACATCCTCCTGCTTCATCCGTTCGATGTCCTGGGCTTTGATATCCTCAATATTGCCAAGGGATAAGAGGAGTTGGAACAAGAGTTTCATCTTGCTCCAGAATCCCATCAGCCGCCAGGTTCTTGACAGAGTAATTCGGATATCCCGGTCCGCCGGGTATATGGCGGCGCCAATGGCTTTGGCGGCTTCAATCGCTCTTGTCATTTCTTCTCCGGGTTTTACCCCCAGTTTTTGCGCGATTCTTTTCTGAAACGATGCCAAAAGAAGATTGGAAAGAAGAAGGAAGGCTTTTTTTTCCCGGATTACCTTGACGATATCCATCTCCTGCCACCGGTCTTTTTGCTGAATGGCCTGGCACCTGGATTCGCACAGTTCCACGCACACGGTGTCCGGTTTTTCTTCCTCGATAACCGATGTTACAAGCTCCGCACTCTCTTTGGATACATGGGCCGTCCCCAGGAGTATGATTTCCTTGTCCTTGAAAAAAAGGCGATGCACCATGTTCCGGTTGTCTGCCCTCTCCATTCGGTATATAATCCTTCTGTCCTTTAATGGTTATCGGATTGATTCCGGCAATGGAAACCCGCGGTTTAAGAGCTTCCCGGTTTTCGCCCGGGATTTTCGGCGGATGAAACGCTCCATCCCGCGCGGTTGATTTGCGCGTGTTATGTGAAAATCCGCTTGTCGGCTACGTTTGCCGTAACACGGTTTTATAAGACATTTAACCGATCAATGCAATATGAAATGAACGGGGGAGATTTCTAAACGGAGACGATCGCAAGGGGTGATTTTATGCTTCTACACGACAGTATATACGTATGGGAGGGTTGGGAAGGTAAACGGCTTCTTGGGAAAGGCCGATGCAGAATGCGAATTTACGACATTAAAAAAACGAGCAATGAAAAACTTTCCTGTTTGCGACCTACCGTTGTAGTGGTTACCGATATTCCCGGAAGCGAGTTGAAGATCCGGGAGTACACCGACCTGGTTGCCACCTGGGCCACGAAAGAATTCCGGATCGATCCCCATCGCATGCTGTGGATCGAATATAATCCCTCGAAAGCGGAACCGCTTTCTCCCGCAACCCGGGAAACGTATCATGCGGTTGACTTCTCATGGAGTGAAGGAAAAGCAACCCAACCGAAAAGGAGGCCGCTCAGACAGCCGATGCTGGATACGATAAAAAAACTGCTTGCGGACAGTGGATAGAAAAAAAGCGGTTCAAGGTGGCGGCATTCGAATCCGCCCGGAATCCAATCTTCATGTCACCTCAATCAACGCCCGCATGGCACCGGTTCACAACGGGTGGATTTTACCTGCAAAAATTTTCAAGCGCTTCCCCGGCCAACCAGCTTTTCACGAAATGCCTGGTAACGCGAATATCGATTCCGGCCCTTTTTGATGCCTCATCCAGCTTTCCCATCAAATCGGATACATTTTTCTCATCGCCGATAAGGGCATAAATCTTGATTCCCCGCTGCCAGAATTTTACCGCAAGATCGCATTCGCCCCGGCTGAAATACACAGACCCGATGGCGGCCAAATCATCGGCGATTCCCTTATAATATGGCACCGAACGATCCGCTTCCAGCGCCGTGCCGAAATAATCAATCGCTTTTTCAAAACGCTTTGTTTCAACCATCAGGTTTCCAAGAGCGAAATTCACGGTCGCAAGGTCTGAAAGATTCAAGGGGTCTGCTGCTGCAAGGGCTTTTGCCAGAACCTCCCCGGCACGCACGTATTCTTCTTTTCGGGTCAGGAGAACGCCCCGGTTGTTCAATACGGAAAAGGAGCGGCAACCTTTTTCCCGGGCAATATCTTCCGCCATGTCGAGAACGCCTGCCGCTTCGGCCAGCTCGCCGCCGTCGATCAATGCGGCGGCTTTGTTGGAAAGAGCCTGCACCATGCCGTCATCGTTTTTTAGATCGGAATAGATGTTGAAAGATTCCTCAAAAAAAAGGGCGGCGTTACCGGGATCGCCCTTGATCCGGTATATATTTCCGATGTTGTTCATGCTCATGGCGACACCGCTTAAATGATCGGAGGCGGCAAAAAACTCATGCGCTTTGTAAAAGTGCTCCAGGGAACGGTCATAACATCCCTTCTGATACAGGGAGATTCCCTTCTTTATCGCCTTCAGGCCGGATAACGGGGATTCCGGCTTCTTTCCGGCGGAATTCCCCCCCGCACATGAGAACAGAAATCCGAGAAGAATCAGTAATACAGCCGTACCGTAACGTTTCATAACCGAATTACCACCCTTTCCTGAGGTTATAGACGGATCGCTTCGCGCCCCCGGGCGGCACGATTTTCGAATTTGCCTTCAATCCCTGCCGTTTCCGTGAAAAACAAGTGGGTCTTTTTAAAAAAATGGCCCGGGGAGCCCGACTTTGAAATCCGAGCTTTCAGCCGTTCGCCGATTCGGCTGCCCCGCCGTTTCAAAACAGCTGAAGTCGATCTCGGTATGCATCGATCACCACTTTCGGATCGTCGGTAATTACAATATTGTCTTCGATCCATTTCGGCGCTCTTCGATGTTTTATCATTTCTCGAATTTGCTTTTCCATGCCCTCCCAGAACCTGCCGCCGCCTTCGGTATCGAAAAGGATGATCGGAACCGGATCGGATATGGAAAGCTTCATGTTGCACAGGGTAATCCCCAGTTCTTCCAGCGAACCGAGTCCGCCGACATTGAAAATCGGAAACGATGCCACTTCAAACCATTTCTGTCTGCTGTGACGGCACGTAGCCTGAAAAACCTGGCAAAAATCAAAATCCGTGGTCATCGACTGGTCGGTGATATCCAAAAAGTTCGCGCCGGAGAGAATTCCGCGTTCTCGCGCGAGCGCGTTGGCCTGCTCCATGACGCCGCTTCCGCCGCCGGTGACAATACCGATGTTTCGCCCCCAGAATTCTATGAGTGCATCCATCAACCTCCCCAGGCACGTGGCCCCTTCATTCGAGAGCGCGATATTGGAGCCGTAAAAGGCAAAAAGCATCGATTTGTGAAAATCCGGAAGCCGTTTCGGAAGCACAAAATATCCCTTCCCGTCACGGATGGTGTGAACCATGACGGATTGATTCAGACCCGAGAGCCAATATACATCAATCCCGTAAGCGCAGTATTCCTGGAGCCGGTTGTGATCGAACTGGGAAAGAAACGGCCCATGCTCGCAGGACGGCTCGAAAAAATAGAGCGAGTCCACCAAACCCTTACAGGCGAGATTGATGATGTCCCGGTGTTCGATGATGTTCGGAAAGTATTTGAATACCAGAACCGCCGGATCATCTTTACAAACCTCCGGGATCCGGGATGTTGCATATATATGAGGACATTGGCTGTTGGCGGAAAAGTCGCTTCTGGCTGCCGCGCATTGCGACTTTGTAATTTTACATGGTTGGAGAGGACCGTTTAAAAATATCCGGGCGTCTTTCGTTTTTTTCGAATCGTTCGGTATCACGGCCACGGGTTTTTCCAGAAAGTGGCATGTCGACGGTCCAATGACGTTAAAACGGTTTTCAATCTCCTGCATATCTTCAAACGAATAAAGCTTCCGCCCGATAAAAGCCGCCTTCCACTGCCTGTTGGCGTCGGGTTCCGGGGCGTGGTAAATCTTTGCGGATATCAAGGGATTGACGATGGGATGCTTGCTGCCGTTTACGATCTCGAGATAAATCCGAATCCCTCGCGTTTTGATCGGATCCAGAATGGTCGAAGGCAGATGCCCTCCGAGCTCGAATCCGCTCTGCAATACCACATAATGTTCGTGGAGGTACATGGAACAAGTGGTTACGACGCCCTGGCCGGGCGGAATGGTCATGGCGGTCACCCGTTCCTGAATCTGGTAACGATTGAGAAGGTCGCGTCCGTCCTCCCGGAGCAGAATTCTGCCAAGGGTATTCTTGTCCAACACTTCCCTGAGCCTGCAGACGACCTTGTGCGGAGCGATGAGAATGCTGCCGTCGCTTGAAATGGTCGTTGACGCCGGCAACTTCAGCTTGGCCCTCTCGATCGATTCAAGAACTTCGTCGGAGGTAAGGAGCGCTTCCGGGTCGCAAAATACCAGTCTTCCGACCGGAAGCCCGATGGCGAAAAAATCTTTCAGGTCATCCAGGCCCGGATAACCCGGAATCACGGGCGAAGCAACAAGTGTCAGATGGATGTTGTTACCGACCAGTTGGTCGGCGCGCGGAGGTTCGCAATTGATTTGAATCCCGAGGCGTGCGATTCTTGAACGCTCGCTGAAGACGAGATGTTCGGGCTGGTGCTTCAGCCGTTCGACAAGCGGTTCGGAAAGACCAAAAGCGGTTCGAAAGGTTATGGTTTGCCGGTTCGACTCAAGCACCTTGCTGATCACGCCGTCATGTGACTGCAAAAAACCGCGAAACAAGTGGTTGTCCCAGGTCCTTTTCGCCATTGAAAACCTCCGTCCTTCCTCAGGCATCCGCGATGCCGAAACCGATGCATTTCTGATTTTTTAAGCGTTCTCTGATTTCGACCCTATTCCATGGTGAGTCAAAAAACAATCCCACAGAAACCATGGGTTCGCAAACCGGGTTTCAGAGGATGAAGTGAACCTCCCCGCCTGAAAAGGCGGGGTATTCTGCGGGAGTTTCATAAAAAGGATATCGGTCGGAACGTGATCGGAAAGTATAAGAATGTTCGAAAGTTGTGTCAAGCGATAACGGGTTTGAACCGCAACGGCAAACCGATTTTTTCATGGAACCGATCGCGCACTCCGAGACTTCGCGATCCGGTAAGCCTCATGGGGTGCACCGGGCGGGTTCAGCCTGGAAAATCGCCTTCCTTTTTTGAACTTGACACACCCCGGCCTTGTTTTTATATTTTCAAATTATCTCCAAGTTTGATACATGCATGTAAAAAGCCACCGGGCGGATCGCCGCGTTTTTGAAAAATCGTTTGGATGCATGATCCGGGCGATCCATAAATTCTCCTGTTTTTCTGAAAACACAGGTTCTTTTTTGCATCCCGGCCGAACCGCCTTCGCTTTTAAAAGCCTGCGGTTCTCCACACCATGCATCCCGGCATTTCCCATTGAAGCGGGACCGGGTATTCCGGCAAAGACGAATAAAGGCACTTAGCCAAGAGGAAAAATCAGATGGTTGGTAAGATGAGGGCATTAGGTCTATGTCTCGGCGCGTCCACCGTATCGATCGTCCAGGTTGAAGCGGGAACCGGCACGCGAAACCGGGAAAAAACCGATACTTCCTTAAAACCACATGTGATCGAATATCAGCTCCATTCTCATGAAGGAGACCCCAAACAAACACTGATTTCCGCTCTCAAACAACTGAACCTTGATTCGTTCGACCGGATCGCCGCAACCGGTCGAAGGTTCCGCAGATTCGTGAATTTGACCTCCATACCGGAGCCCGAAGCGGTGGAATATGCCTACCGGTTTACAAAACCTTCGGGGGTCCTTTGCCCCGCCGTTGTGTCCGCGGGAGGTGAAACCTTCATGGTATATGTTTTAAATCGCTTCGGACAGATATCCAACGTATTGACGGGTAACAAATGCGCTTCCGGAACCGGCGAATTCTTTCTTCAGCAGCTTCGCCGGATGAACGTATCGCTTGAGGATGCGGCGCAGTGGGCCGCCGCGGAAAAACCTTATCACGTTTCCGGACGCTGCTCGGTTTTCTGCAAATCGGACTGCACCCATGCGACCAATAAGGGCGTTCCCAAATCGCAGGTGACCGCCGGCCTGTGCAAGATGATGGCGGACAAGATCCTGGAACTGCTGACAAATATCGATAAACGCGACATTATGATTACCGGCGGCACGGCCCTCAATCGAATGATGATTGAGTATCTTAACCGGAAAATTTCCGGAATTATCGTTCCCAGGGAAGCACCTTATTTCGAAGCACTCGGTGCCGCCCTCTGGGCCCTGGAGCATGACACCCTCCCGTTCCCGGGGCTATCCGGCCTTCTGAGATCCGAACTCACATCTTTTGACACCCTTGCACCCCTGCGAAATTTCGAAGATATGGTGGATTTCAAAACCACCGCAATCGGCGAGATCCGGGCCGGAGATACCTGCATACTCGGTCTGGACGTAGGTTCAACCACAACCAAGGCGGTGCTCCTCCGAAAAGACGACAACGCAATGGTCGCCTCCGTCTATTTACGCACGGACGGCGACCCGGTGGGAGCTTCCCGGAATTGTTATCGCAGCATTCTCGACCAGATTAAAACAAAGATCGATCCTTCCACCCTTTTGATAGAAGGACTGGGAGTCTGCGGATCCGGACGGCAGATCGCCGGTCTCCATGCCTTGACGGACGGCGTGATCAACGAAATCATTGCGCATGCTACCGCTGCCGTCCACTTTGACCCTCAGGTGGATACGATCTTCGAGATCGGAGGTCAGGACGCCAAGTACACGTACATCACAAACGGCGTGCCATCCGATTACGCAATGAATGAAGCATGCTCGGCCGGGACAGGATCGTTTCTGGAAGAATCCGCGTATGAAACGCTGGGAGTTCAAATGGAAGACATCGCGGACATCGCGCTTACCGGCGAACATCCTCCGAATTTCAACGACCAGTGCGCCGCCTTCATCTCCTCCGACATCAAAAACGCCATTCACGAAGGGGTTGATCATGAAGATATCGTCGCCGGTTTGGTCTATTCCATCTGCATGAACTATTCAAACCGGGTCAAGGGCAACCGCCCGGTCGGAGAAAAGGTGTTCATGCAGGGCGGAGTCTGTTACAACCGGGCGGTTCCTCTTGCCATGGCCTCGCTGGTGGGCAAGCCGATCATCGTACCGCCGGAACCCGGACTGATGGGAGCTTTCGGTGTTGCACTGGCGGTTAAAAAACGAATCGAAACGGGATTGATGCTGAAAAACCGCTTTGACCTGGAGATTCTGGCGAAACGGGAAGTGAAATACGGGAATCCGTTTGTTTGCGGAGGCGGGAAAGAGAAGTGCGATCGGCGATGCGAAATAGCGGTCATCGAAATCGAAGGAAAAAAATACCCCTTTGGAGGAGCCTGCAACCGTTACTATAATCTGCGCCGCAGGATAAAATGCGATGTGAAAGCCCTGGATTTCGTCCGGGTCCGGCAGCAGCTGATATTTGAAAAATACGGCGCCAAGCCGCGGGAAAGAAAGGGAAAAAAACGCGGAGGAAAAATCGGTATGAACCGGAGCTTCCTTGTCAACACTTACTATCCGCTTTATTCCACGTTTTTCTCCGAGCTGGGATTTGAAATCGTTGTGCCGGATTCTCCTTCTCAGGAAGGAATCGATCGGAGGGGAGCTGCTTTCTGTTACCCGATGGAATTGGCCCATGGATTTTTTTATTCGCTCCTTCGGATGGAGCATCCCCCGGAAATCCTGTTTCTTCCCCACTTCAAAGCGGTACCCGCTTCCAACGGATTCACCCGTTCGGAGGTTTGCCCGCTGGTCCAGGGCGAAACATATACCCTCCAAACCACATTCCGGCCGGAACTCAACGAACTGCGGAAAAAAGGAATGAAAATTCTTGCGCCCCTGATCGATCTCAAGGACGGGCTGCCGTCTGCAAAGGGGCCGCTGGTCCGAACCGCCATGGATCTGGGAATCTCCAGGCGGGAAGCAGAGTCGGCTTTTCGCAACGCATTGTCCCGGCAGACGAACTGCCTCGCCGAAATGAAAGAGATCGGAAAAAAGGCGCTGAAAGTCCTGGAAGAGAATCCGGATCAAACCGCGGTGATCCTGTTTGCCCGCCCGTATAACGGATTCGTTGAAGAAGCGCACATGGGAATTCCCCACAAGCTCGCATCCCGGGGGATTCCGGTGATACCGCTGGATTTTCTCGAACTCGATGCGGAAAAAGCAAAACGCCACATGTACTGGGGGATGGGGCAGATGATGATGAAGGCCGGGCGAGTCGTCCGGAGACATCCCCAGTTGTTCGGGACATACATCACCAATTTTTCCTGCGGGCCGGATTCTTTTATTCTCGGATATTTCAGGGATCTCATGGGTCGGAAACCATCCCTTACCCTGGAACTGGACAGCCATACGGCGGATGCCGGCCTGGAAACCCGCATCGAGGCTTTTCTGGATATCGTCGCGGCATACCGGCAGTTGGTTGCGGACAAAAAAATCGCGCAAAAGCGGGCGGATTTTCTTCCCGCCCGCACGATTATGGAATCCGGATCTCTTCAGGTGATTACTTCATCCGGAAAAACCCTGCCGATGAAGGATTCACGCGTCACGCTTCTTTTGCCGTCGATGGGCCGGATCGCCTCCGAATCGCTGGCCGCCATTTTTCGCGGAAAAGGATTTCACGCGGTGGCTTATCCTCCCTCGGACGAAGCGGTCCTCAAATTGGGACGTGCAAACACCTCCTGCAAGGAGTGCCTTCCGCTGATACTGACCACCGGAACGCTGCTCAGCTACATCCGCGATCGAAAGCGCGAGGAGGAAATCCTCGTTTATTTCATGCCGACCACTTCGGGGCCGTGCCGCTTCGGCCAGTATTCGGTTTTCATGGAAGATCTCATGAAAAGGCTCGAAATACCCAACGTGGCCTTTTTATCGTTGACATCGGAAAACGGCTACGGGGGATTGGGAGGGGATTTCAAGTCCAGGGCATGGTGGGGTGTGATCGTATCCGATGCATTGGAAGATATTCGATCCATGATACTGGCCAATGCCGTGAACACGGAGGCTGCGATGCACCTTTTCAATGAGGAATTGAAGCGGATCCTCCGGGAACTGGAAAAAGGGAATTACGCCGGTCTGGAAAAACAAATTGCCCGGACCGCCGAACGATTTCGCGGGATTGCAATGAAAGTTCCACCCGGCCGGGTGCCGACCATCTGCCTTGCGGGCGAAATTTTCGTTCGCCGGGATTCCCTGTCCCGCCAGTATCTGACCGAGCGGCTGGCGAAAGACGGATTCGCCGCGCTTTGTTCGCCGGTTGCCGAATGGATCCTGTATTCCGACTATATGTATGCCGCGGGGCTCAATGATGAGAAAATGTCACCGATGGAAAGGCTGAAGTTTATAATCAAAAAAAATGTCATGAAGCGTTATGAAAAGCGCCTCAAATCCCTATTTTCCCGCTCCGGGCTGCTTCACGCGGAACCGCTTCGCATCCGATCCATCATTGAAACGGCCGGGCCTTATATTTCACCGAATCTGGGAGGGGAAGCCATCCTGACGGTCGGAAGCTCTCTCGGCGAAGTGGCCTCGCATGCCTGCGGGGTGATTGCCATCGGCCCGTTCGGATGCATGCCGAACCGCCTGTCGGAAGCGATTCTCAAGCAAACCATGAACCGGGAAGACAAGCTGGCAACGGATCCGAACAGCAGACGACTTCAAGCCACGCTTGCCGATATGGAAGATCTGCCGTTTCTTGCCATTGAAAGCGACGGTTCGCCCTTTCCCCAGCTGATCAATGCCAAGCTGGAAGCTTTCTGCCTTCGGGCGCAGCGGCTGCATGAAAAAATGCTCGGGGTGAACGGATCGCTCGGTTGAGGACGCTTTCGATTCTCCATAGGCGATTCCCGTGCCGTATCGCCGGGATGAAAGGAAGGTATAGAAGAACTTCGCCGGCACCGCGTTTCCGAATCATGCTCCCGGCGGCAGGAATTGTATTGACGCGCATACTGAATTCCGTCATATTTCTTTTTGTTGAAGCTCTTTTATGCGGGTATCGGGGGATTTCCGATTCAAGAACTTTTGATCGGTTTTTTTGGATTCACCCATCAACTCCGCGGCAGGCCGCGTGCAATGAACTCGCCTCCGCCATTCAATCCATTATCCTCTCATCGGCTCCAACCGGCATTTCAGAAGCGACCGGGATTTTATAAACCCCGGGGCAAGACATGCGGAATGCCGAATCGTTCCGGAGAGGTCAGAAAGGCTCGATACATGAAAAATGAATACCTTTTCGAGTTAAAAGACTTTCATGTCTGGGTCGGGGAAAAAGAAATTCTGAAGGGATTAAATCTTCGGATCAAACAGGGAAGCGTCCATGTTATTTTCGGGCCCAACGGCAGCGGCAAAACCACGCTGTTAAATGCGGTCATGGGCTTTTCCGGATACCGGGTCACCGGTCAGATCCTTTTTCACGGGAAAGACATTACCCGGTTGCCGGTCAACGAGCGGGCCAGGCTGGGGATCGGAATCTCCTTCCAGCGCCCCCCGGCCATACACGGCGTGAAACTCCGGCATCTGATCGCCACCAGCGCAAAAACAAACGGGCGCCTGCTGGATGAGTATGCCCGCAAACTGAATCTCGTTGATTTCCTCGAGCGGGATGTAAACGTGGGCTTCTCCGGAGGAGAGATCAAAAGAGCCGAGTTGCTGCAGCTGCTCCTGCAAGATCCGGATCTTATTTTTCTGGACGAACCCGAGTCCGGCGTCGATCTGGAGAATATCGCGCTGATCGGAGAGTATACCAACCATCTTCTGGGTAAAAAACTCCGCCCGCAGGAAGACAAGACAATGAAAGAACTCCGTCGAGAAGTTTCCAAGTCGGGCCTTCTCATCACGCACACCGGCCACATTCTCAACTACGTAAACGCCGATGTCGGCCATATCCTCATGGGCGGGAGGATTGCCTGTGAAGCCAATCCCCAGGAGATGCTCAATACGTTGCAGGAGTGCGGATTCCAGGAATGTTACCGATGCTTCCGAAAGGAGGAAGATCATGTCAAACGATAAGAAAACGCTTGCGGATGATCTGGACCTGAGCGGATATCGCGAGGATGCCCCCGAACATGCGGAAATCGAAGACCTGTCCCGGCTTTCGCCCGAAGACCAGCAGGTGTTGCTGATGACCGGGATTGACCCGACCGGTAAACAACGCTACGGAAGCTTTTTCCAGAAGGACCATACCGTCGTTCATTGCCGGACCGACTTTGAAGGAGCGGAGATCATGTCCGTCACCGCGGCCAGGAAAAAGTATGACGGCCTGAAAGAATACTGGGGAAAACTGGTACCGGCGGATAAAGACGTTTATACCCGGAGGGCCGAAGAGCACATGGAACATGGCTATTACATCCGATCCCTCCCGGGCGCTCAGGTTCGGTATCCTTTGCAGGCCTGCCTGTACCTGACCGAAGACAAGCTCGCGCAGGACGTTCACAACATTGTCATTGCGGAGGAGGCCTCGAATCTGAATATCATTACCGGTTGCGCGACCGCACCTCATGTGCGTTCCGGGCTTCATGTCGGCGTGTCGGAATTTTATGTAAAAAAGGGAGCAACCCTGTCGTTTACAATGATTCACAACTGGGCGGAAGACATGGCCGTCAGGCCCCGATCCGCCGTGATCCTCGAAGAGGGCGCAACCTATATTTCCAATTATATCTGTCTGGTTCCCGCCCGGGATCTTCAGATGTATCCGACGGCCATACTGAAAGGGAAAGGATCGGTAGCGACTTTTCATACGGTACTGCTCGCAAGACCCGGTTCGCTCATGGATGTCGGATCCAGGGTGATCCTTCAGGCCGCTGAATGCCGGGCCGAAATTATTTCCCGAGCCGTGTCCACCGGAGGAAAAATTATCGCAAGAGGATACATATCCGGAGAATATCCAGGGGTCAAAGCGCATCTCGAATGCAAAGGACTCCTTCTTTCGAAAAAAGGAAACATTCATGCCATTCCCGAACTGGAAGGCAAAACGCTCGATCTGGATATGTCCCACGAAGCGGCGGTCGGGAAGATCGCTCAGGAGGAAATCGAGTATTTAATGGCTCGGGGACTTTCCGAACAGGAAGCCACCTCGCTGATCATCAAGGGTTTTCTTTCCCTTGATATCGTCGGTCTTCCGGAAAATCTGCAAAACGAACTGCAACAAATGATCGACCAAACGGACACGGACGCCATGTAAGAGATAAAAATAAATAATATATTCCGGTTTCGCATCTCCGATTTCTCGGTCGTACCGATCGGACCGCGGGAAATCGACCCATGGATTCTATGGAAAGGAAACTCTCATGCTTGCTCATACGGTCATATTCTGGCTGAAGGACAGTCTGTCCGACGACCAGCGAAACAGTTTTCGTGAAGGTCTGGAATCACTGAAAGGGATTCCGCATGCCAAAACTATCTGTACGGGGGCACCTGCGGGAACCGGGGATCGTCCCATCATCGATAAAACTTACAGTTTCGGCCTTACCGTGCTGTTTGATTCAATGGAGGATCATGACAAATATCAGGTCCATCCTTTACATCAGGCCTTTTTGAAGAAATTCGTTTCCCTGTGCTCAAAAATCACCGTATTTGATTTCGAGGGGGCCGGTTCGTAAAATCCGCCCCATTGAAACCTTGTCGTGAAAACGGCAATCGCTCTTTTTTTATGCGGAGGGCCGGAACTCGGATATCTCCACCGTGTCCTCTTCAATGGAAGGGTCCGGAAAGATTACCAGCGAGCGGATTTGAAATTTTCTTTTGAGCGTTTCGATGTTCCGGTTTTTCATCCCCCTCATTCTGGAAATATTTCGAGGGTGAACCTTGATGGTAATCGTTTGGAGAGGGGGTTTCTTCGACGCAAGGAGGGATACGGCCCTGTCGAGAAAAATCTCTGAAAAAACGAGGTGCCCGAAGGCCGGATGATAGGGCCCGGCCAGGTATTCGGCCTCTTTTTCAAGATCCTCGGAAGCCTGAAGCCCCATTCGAACCACCGGGATCCTTCGTTCACGAAATAAAAGATAAAGATCTTTCACAAGGGTAACACAGCGTTCCATCGAAAGAGGAGAATAGGTTCCGTTCCGGTACCATTTTCCCAGGACGCTGCCGGGAAGAACCACGGTGGGATAAATCCTGACAAAGTCGGGCGACAGGTCTGCGATTCGTTGCCCGGTCCGCAGGCAATTTTCATCATCGTCTCCCGGGAGTCCGACCATCATCTGAAGCCCGATCTCGTAAGATCGTTTCTTTAAAAGACCCACCGCTTTCCCGATGTCCGAAGCCGTGTGGCCCCGGTTTGACAGAGCCAGCACCCGGTCGTCCATGGACTGAACCCCGAGTTCGATCGTTTGAACCGGAAAATCCTTTATGATATCCAGGCGTTCATCGCTTATGGAATCCGGCCGGGTGGAAAACCGTAGGCTGTCAACGCTTCCTTCCGCAACGAATTTCGAAGCGGCATCCAGCAGCAACCGGATTTCCGATGCTTCGAGGCCGAGAAAATTGCCCCCGTAAAAGGAAATCTGGGCCGTCGTCCTCCGACTGCCTCGATATTTTAAATACGCTTGTATTCCTCGGCAAACCTGTTCCGGGGACGGCATTTTATGACTTACACCGGTTATCGTCGTCTGATTACAGAATACGCAACGGTGCGGGCACCCGATATGAGGCAAAAAAACCGGAACGATAAATGGTTTTTCAGCGTTTGCCATCTGTTTCCGCTCCAAATTTCCCCGGGTCGTCGCGCCGCTTCTTGATATCTTCCGGCATCCGCCCATCGAATGAAACACGGGTGCATCCCTGGTCCAAAACGGTTCCGCGGATTCACTCTTTTTTCAAAATTTCCAGGGCCTCCCTGGCCGCATCCTGTTCCGCCTTTTTCTTGCTTTTTCCGCTGCCTTCGACCTGAAGATCCCGGATATTCAAACATACCCGGAAGGTCTTGTCGTGGTCCGGTCCGCTTTCCTGGAGGACGCTGTATACCGGAGTGACATTGAGGGTTCCCTGAAGCAGCTCCTGAAGCCGGCTCTTGAAATCAATGCTCGAGGTATCCAGCAAATCCGAAAAATGCCTCTCAACGAGATGAAGGGCCGCATCAAAACCACCGTCCAGATAAACCGCGGCGATCAGTGCTTCAACCGCATCTCCTAAAATCGATTTTTTTGTATGCCCGCTGGTCTGAAGTTCCCCTTTGCCGAGCCGGAGAAAGGGTCCCAGATCCAAGGCTCGGGCAATGGAGGCAAGTGTTGATTCATTGACGAGATTGGCTCGCATTCTGGACAGCTCCCCTTCTTTTAAATCCGGATAACGCTGCATAAGAATATGACCGATCGCAAGATTTAAAACGGCGTCCCCCAGGAATTCCAGGCGTTCGTTATCCCTTAGGTCCCTGTCTCCCTGTTCGTTTACATACGAGCTGTGACGAAGCGCCTCTTCAAGGAGACCTTTTTTCTTAAATTCATAAGAAATTCTATGTTCCAGCACGGAGAAATCTGTCTGTTCCATGATTTTATTTTTTAAAGAATCCCCGAAAGCGGATTTGATTCGCTCCGGTTGGGTACCCCTGATTCGTACGGCCTGCCGACGGAACCGGCATGAAATATCATTTCGTGGGAAAGTAATAACCGGTGTAAGCGGCCCGGCCATGGTCCGATCATTCGATCTGAAGGGCCTTTGCCAGTTCCTCGTACACCGAATAAGGCACAAAAAACTCCCCCTTCCCCGATCCCATCCGGATATCCGGCTTTATGGAACCGTGAAAGTCCGTACCGCCGGTAATCAGCAAACCCAAACGCTTTGCCATTTGGGAGTATTGGATGATCTGCTTCGGGGAATGACCGGGATAGTAAGCTTCCAGTCCCATTAAACCGTTTTCTTTCAAGTCGAGGACCAGCTTTTCGATCGGCTGATCGCCAACGGCCTTAATAAGGCATGGGTGGGCCAGAACCGGAATTCCCCCGGCCCCCCGGATCATTTCAATCGCCTTGGCCGAATCCAACCGGTATTTGTCCACATAGGCCGGTTTGCCTCTTCCCAGGTATTTATCGAAAGCTTCATCAATCGATTGAACCCATCCTTTTTTCAACATGTACCGGGCGATGTGAGGTCTCCCAAGCTGGCAATCTCCGGCATCGAGAGCGACCTCAGTCAGGGACACATTGATTCCGAGGCTGTTCAGCCGCTCGATAATCCGGGGGTTTCGACGTTCTCTGGCTTGCTGGAGCATTTCAAGCGCATGATTCAACTCGAAATCATCCAGCCGTATCCCGTAGGCCAGTATATGCAGACTGCCGGAGCATGGGAAGTTAGAGGGGGCCGATGTACTGACTTCAACACCGGTTAAGAATTTTATGGCAGGCGGTATGCCCGTAAGAAGGGCCTCTTTGGCGCCGTCCATGGTATCGTGATCCGTTATGGAAATGGCGCCAAGGTTAAGCTTCACGGCCAAACGGATAATTTCAGGCGGTGAAAGCGTTCCATCCGAGGCGGTTGAGTGAATATGAAGGTCAACCCTTCCGTTTTCTTTATAAGCCAAGGGCTTTTTCTAAAGCCTCCTCTTTGGTTTTGCATTCGATGCAGTGAGTCGTTACGGGCCTTGCCTTCAATCGTTCCATTGAAATTTCTTCACCGCAGGATTCACAAATTCCAAACGTGCCGTTTTCAATCCTCTCCAGAGCTTTCTTGATCTTTTTTATCAGCTTGCTCTCCCGGTCCCTTATCCGCAGCATAAAATTCCTGTCTGCTTCAAGAGAGGCGCGGTCTGTCGGATCCGGAAAATTTTCTTTCTGGATGGTCATATCCGAAACGGTTCCGTCCGCCAGATTCAACAGATCTTCCAGCTGATTCGTAAGAAGTTCTTTGAAAAATTGGATATCTTTCTCTTTCATAATTTACCCTTCAACAATTATTTTATTTTTTAAATCAATGCGAGTTATCACAATTATATTTTCATGTAAAGAGCAAAAATGCTATCGCCAGGTTTTCAAAAGAGAAAAACCGTGAACAGGATATCCCTCCGGAATGACTCAGGAAAGTTCCTTGAGAAATTGTTCCAGGGTTTTCATATCGCCGACATTGTATATTTTACAGGGATAATCCCTTGGGAAAATCTTTTTCAGCAGGCCCGTCAGAACCTTTCCCGGACCGATTTCGGCAAATGTTTCCGCTTGTTCCCCTTGCAGTTTCTGCATCGAGTCGTACCATAATACGGGGCTGACGAGCTGTCGGACCATGATCGACTTGATTTCTTCCGGATCAAAGGAAAAATCGGCCGTGACATTATGGACAACGGGTTTTTCGGGGGCGCGAAAGGTAATTGAATCCATAAAATTCGTGAATTCGGCCTCGGCTCCTTTCATCAATTCGCTGTGCCAGGCCCCGCTGACTTTCAGGGGTATGGCTCTGGCTCCCCTGCTTCGAGCCAGCGATGAAACTTTCTGAACCGCATCCGGTGCACCCGTTATGACGATCTGCTCCTCGGCATTGTGGTTTGCCACGGATACGATCCCGTCCTTTTGAGCCTCGGATACCATTTCCTGAACGGCATCAATGGGAAGACCGATAATCGCATGCATCGTGCCCTGATGCTTCGTTGCTTCCCGGTGCATGAGTTCTCCTCTTTTAAACGCAAGCCGCAGAATATCTTCCGTCGAGACGATTCCCGCCGCACGAATCGCGCTGTATTCGCCCAGGCTGTGTCCCGCCGCGATGTCCGGCCGGATCCCCTCGTTCTCGATTGCGGTTAAAAATCCGAGGCTTATCACCGTAAGAGCCGGTTGAAGATGGATTGTCCGGGTCAACTCTTCCATGGGCCCTTCAAAGCAGAGTTTGGACAAATTCGTATGGGTGATTTCATTGGCCATTTCAAAAAGGTCTCTTATCGATTCAAATTCCCGATAAAGATCGAGCCCCATCCCGACCACCTGCGAACCCTGGCCGGGAAAAAGAAAAACCGTCTTTTTCAATGTCATCCTCCTTAATATTATGGTCTGAAAAAATATACCCCGTCCACCGCCGAAGCGGTTCGAGAGGAAAGACGCCTCACGGTCCCGCTCGATAACCGCATCCTTCTTCCGGATCGTTCGGCGTTTAAAGAAAAAAAATCCATCCGCGGGGCAGGCATGCGGCGTTCCTGAATGGATTCCGCATCGAAAGCATGTAATGCCCCTCTCCGCAGAGGGATTTTTTACCGGACGGAAATTTTCTATTCCGCCGATTCTACATTTCCATCAATTTTCATCATCCAGTTTGAAAAGTTTTCGGGTGATGTCAAGATAAATTGAGGCATTCCCGTGGTGCCCGTTGCTTTTTAAAAAAATGGTCGGGTCATGCAAGATCTTGTTTATCATCGCGTTCGTCATTCTGCAAATCGCCTGATAGTCATCCTCCGACAAGTGGTTTAACGAGTGAAGGGTTTTTTTGATCTCCGATCGGGCGATCATTTCCATTTTACTCCTCAGCGCAACAATGGTCGGCACCACGTCCAGGCTCTCGTACCAGCTTCGAAAACGAATGACGGCTTCGTCAACAATCCGTTCCCCCCGAAGGGATTCCTTTTTGCGATCCTCGATGTTTTCCTCAATCACGCTTTTCAGATCGTCGATATCATAAACATATGAATTGGCAACCCGGTTTATTTCCGGATCAATGTTGCGCGGTACGGCGATATCGATAAAAAAAAGCGGCCGATTCTTCCTTCGGCGCATAATCCCTTTCACCTGTTTGCCTTTGACAATATAATCGATCGCCCCGGTTGAACTGATCACGATATCGGCGTACTGAAGACCGTTTTCAATCTCCTCGAATCGAATCGCTTTCCCATGGAATCGATTGGCAATCTCAAGACCGCGTTCAAAGGTTCGGTTTGCGACGAAGATATCGCCGGCCCGGTTCCGAATGAGATGTTCCACGGCGAGCTCGGCCATTTCACCGGCGCCGATGAGGAGCGTCTTTTTTCCTTCAAGGGTCCCGAAAATTTTCCGGCCCAGTTCAATCGCCGCGTAGCTGATGGATACCGCATGATCTCCGATACCGGTTTCGCTCCGAACCCGTTTGGCCACGAAAAACGTCCGGTGCAGCAGCCGATTCAGAATAACCCCGGATGTCTTTTTTAAGGTCGCCGTCCGGTACGCATCTTTTATCTGCCCCAGGATCTGGGGTTCTCCCAGCACCATTGAATCCAGGCTGGATGCAACCCGGAAAATATGACGAACCGCTTCATCGCCGTCATGGATGTAAAGGGCTTTTTCGAATTCGTTTTTCGGGACCTTCTTGACCCTGGAAAGAAATTCCTTGGCGGCTTCCACCGCCTCCGCCCGGTTTTCAGCGGTCATCAGGATTTCCACCCGGTTACACGTCGAAAACAGAATCACCTCGCGAACAGCCGGACACCTCTTAAAGGCCTCCAGCGCGTCGGCGATTTCATCCTTGGAAAAGGCGAGGCACTCCCTCAGCTCAACCGGCGCGGTGTTATGATTCAATCCCATTAATACGATATCGAGCATGGCGGAATATTTAGCGCATGGAAAAACAATGAGTTGTCTATTTTTCACTTCGTCAGAGACCGAATTTATTGTCATAATAAAGCCCCGAAGCCGATGAGAATCGCAACTGCCTTTTCAACCCGTGACCGGAGAGGCTTTCGCCCCGGGGAAATTGGATCGAAAAACCCGTTCGATCGGCAAAAACGGCATGCATGGACAAGAACGGGTTACCATCTGGTAAACTCACCATGATGTCCTTTCAAAAAGAAATTCACCCCGAAAAAAGTGAATAAAAGAACGGCGAATCCGATAATGGACAGAATCGCGGATCTCCTTCCTCGCCATCCAACGGTAAGACGTTCGTGGAGCAAGGCGGCATAAATCAGCCAGGTGATTCCCGACCAGACTTCTTTGGGATCCCAGTCCCAGAAACGGCCCCAGACGGATTTCGCGTAAACGAAACCGGTAATCAGGCCCACGGTCAGCATCGTAAAGCCCACAACGATACTGGCGTAACCGGTGGTATCGAGCAGTTCCAGAGAAGGGAGCCGCCGGTAAAAAAAACCATGATTTTTTGCCTTTATCGCATGCTCCTGGATAAGGTACAAAACCCCCAGCCCGCAGGCGAGCGCAAAGGAGGCTTCACCGATAAAAATCGTAACAATATGAGAAATCAACCAGAAATTGTTGAAGAGATTCTGGTCCGGCACCGGTTCCCCAGGCATCTGATAGGCAATGAACAGAACAAGGGCTGAAAGAGGCGCGGCATATATGCCCAGAATTTTAAGCCGGTATTTATATTGGAAAACAAGAAAAACGCAGACAATCGCCCATCCCGCCATGATCAGGGTTTCATGAAGATTACGGACCGGGATGTGCCCGGATTGAACGAAACCGTAACCGATGATCAGCGAATGCAATAAAAATCCGACGGTCAGCATACAGCGCCCTGCCTGCTGCATATAATTTTTCTGGACAAAAAGGTAGGCGACATAGGCTGCCGTACTCAGCAGGTAAAAAAGGAGAATTATTATCATCACAATCTTCATCGATCACACCGCCGGAAATTGCATTTGCGGGGTTTATTCCCTTGTTTTCATCAATTCATCATACCTGTATTGCTCCCCGAAAATTTCCCGTAGAAGACGGTTGGCCGCTTTCCTGTCCCCTTTCCGGATCCTTTCGAGAAGACCTTCGTTGATCAACCTTTCAAACAGGTGCCGGTGCGCTTCGGGTTCGTGGCCCTCGCTGAGAAGTTTTTTACGTATCGCTCCCATCAGCCGGAGAAATTCGGCGCATTCCTCCCCGAACCGATTTTCGAGATCCTTTCGAAGATGTTTTGCAAAAGCAGGGCTTTTCCCCGAGGTAGAGACGGCAATGACCAGGTCCCCCCTCCTTACCACCGACGGCAGAATAAAATTACAGTCCTCCGGACGATCGGCGATATTGCACAGCTTGTTCAGCGGTTCGGCATCCGCAAATATCCGATGGTTTACCTCTTTTTGATCGGTGGCGCCGATGACCAGAAACATGCCGTCAAGGTCGGAAGACCGGTATGTCCGTTTTTCCCATCGGATGAAACCCGCTTCGG
Source organism: Desulfobacterales bacterium (assembly GCA_018432925.1). Classification (GTDB taxonomy): domain Bacteria; phylum Desulfobacterota; class Desulfobacteria; order Desulfobacterales; family JAHDSC01; genus JAHDSC01. Next base: position 27,793 of record JAHDSC010000136.1, read on the forward strand.
CCAGTTCAAGCAGTTCCGGGCCGACAACGGGACTGACGACGGTCACGACCGCCCCGCACTCCAGCAGCGTCATGACTTTCCGCGTACCCACGGAACCGCCGCCGACCACCAGACATTTTCGATTCATAATATCCAGATAAACCGGATAATAGCGCATTTTACGTGACACCTGCCCGCCCGATTCACTCCCTTCGGCCCGTTTCCGGCGATTGAATCCGGTGATATCGCCCGCTTCATCCGGTATCATCCGGGCTCCAGTTCCAGTTTCATGAGATCCTCTCCCAGCGCAAGAGGGCCAGTATACGTTTTTCTGCATTCTTTTTCAATATCCACTCCGTCACATTCCGGATAAAAATGCGTAAGAACCAACTTTCGAACATTGGCACGCGCGGCGATCTCCCCGGCTAGGGACGGAGTCAAATGGCCCTTCACCTTCCATCCATCCGGAAGGGCCGATTCGCAGATGAAAAGATCGGCATCGCGGGCCAGTGAAATCAGGTTTTCACTGAAATCCGTATCGCCCGAATAGACGATCGAAACTCCGCCGAAACCGGTAATCCGGTATGCAATGCTCTCTTCACTGTGTTCCACCGGAAGGGATTCGACCGTAAACCCATCCATCTTTCGGAAATCATAGCTCTTGTTATCGAACTCGACGATCGCCAACCGGTCTCCGAGATCGATCCAGTGACCGTAAACGCTTCGCAGGCCGTTATAAAAGGCGGAAAATCCCTTTCCGCCCGCCAGGGTCAGCGGAATCCGCCTGCGAACCACGCCCGGATACTTCGTCGCGAACAGGAAAGGAACCAGCTCGCCGGTATGATCCGGGTGAAAATGGCTGTAAAAAATAAACGAAATGTCGAAAATCCGGGTTCCGGTTTCGAGGAGTCTTCTCATGGTGCCGGGCCCCGAATCGAGGAGCATCTTCGTACCGCCGGTTTCGATCAGAACGGAACCGGCGCTTCTCCGGAGGGATGGCACACATGTGCCCGATCCAAGAATCGTGACCGATGTTCGAATCCGTTCAGGAATCATGGGTCGGTTGACCGGCATTTTTTTCGGCCCTTTTTTCGATTCTCGAAATGATCCACCGGAGCAGCTTCTTATGATCCCTGGGATCCAGGATTCGCTCCAGATCGGAAAGGAGGATTTCCGCGCGGGCCGCGCTTTTGTGGCCGCCGGCCGACCCGATGGGGGCGAAACTTTCCTCCGCCACTTTTCCGGCATTTTTCCGAAGCCCGTCGTTTCGGAGAACAATTACCAGCTTTTTATCGTACAACCCGGAAATGATACTCCACCGGATGTTTGCGACCCTCATGAAAAAATCCGCGATCAGGACGCATATATCCGGATTCTTCACCGGCCCCAGGTGTACGAACACCCTTCCCTTCCGGATTCGCCGGGTCTGAAGCGCGCGCTCGAAGTATTCCAGGAAATCGAGCCGGAGATCGGACTCCTCGATTTTCCGGGCCAGGTAAATATTCGCGTGTCGAAAAAGAAACTGAAACGCCCGAATGTCTTCAATGACGGCCTTCCGCTCAAAATCGCGGGTGTCGGTCTTGATGGCGTGAAACAGGGCGGTGGCCAGTTTGACGGACGGCTTGATCCCGGCGGCCCTCAGATATTCGGTCATGATGGTGGCGGTTGCGCCGTATTTCGGGCGGATATCCAGAAAAGGGGCCTTGGCTCCGGTGTCCGGATGATGGTCGATAATGACGTCGAACTTGAACCTGGAAAAGGCCTCGTGATGGGACGGCTGGGAGTCGACGGTGATAAACCGGCTGTACCGTTTTTCTTCGATGTTTTCCACGGGAACGAGCTGGACTCCGAGAAGGCGGCACATGGCGATATTGTCCGGTCGTTCGATGACGTTGATACTGCACAGGGTGACACCCGCCGCCTTCCGCCAGAGCAGCCGCTTGGCGGCCATGGCGCTGGCGATGGCGTCCGGATCCGCGTTAATCAAGATCAGAACCTGGTCATCGCCTGAAAACCGGCTGTAGAATCGCCGCAGTCTTTCCGATGCGGAAATCGTCATCGAACCCCCCACCTTTCCTTTTTAATAATATTTACAATGCGTAAAACGAGAATACAAACCTTTTTTTCATTTTCGCGCGTATCCCCCGGGCCCGCTCGGCTCCCGGGCCGTCCCGTCCTCAAACCGCCCTTTCGGCATTTTTTGCTTGACACGATAGCCTCATCTTTATATATGGGCCTTTCAGGCTCGGCATGGATAATTGTATCAATTCCCGTGTGAATCGGGATCATTATCCACCGTGCGGAAAGCGGCGAAGCGGCGTCGGATCGAAAGGCGCTTGACATCCGGATTGCCAACATCGACAAGAATTCAGGAGGAACAATTAGGAGGAACGATTGTTATGCAAAGTACTATGAAACCTTTTCTAACGATTATGATGGTTTTACTCGTGGCGGCATTCTTCACCACCCCAGCGCTGGCCGGCCACGGCGCCAAAAGCGCTTCGCATGCCGCCGTGATTGAAGGCGGAGACACCATCAACATTTCCGGCATCGTCAGCGACAGTCACGGAGAGCCGGTCAATGAAGCGCGGGTGCTGATATCGGTCAACGGCAAGGAGCTCGACGAACAGCATATGGCGCATTCCGGCAAATACGTGTCGACCTTCATGATGGAAAAAGACCAGATTCAGACCGCCAGGATCCACATCGAAGGCCGAAAGGCCAGTTTCAAAACGGAGGTTCTTGAATTTTCCGGCTCCGATATGGCGCAGAGGGGAGACCACTTTTACATGCAGGAAAACATCACGATGCAACGGGTGCTGGGACCGGCCTTCTGGATCTCCACCCTGGTCTTTGTCATCGCCTATGCCCTCATTTCCTTTGAACTGCTGCACCGGACCATCGCGGCCATGCTGGGCGCCGCGCTGATGATGGCCATTTCCTACACCATCGGAACCCTCAACCCGGAATATCGCATCGTTTCATTCGAATCCGCCATCTTCTCCATCGACATGAACGTGATCTTTCTTCTCATGGGGATGATGATCATCGTCGGGATCCTGAAAAACACCGGCGTATTCCAGTGGTGCGCCTATATTTCCTACAAGCTGGCCAAGGGAAAGGTCTTCGTTCTCGCCACCATTCTCATGATCTTTACGGCGGTATCCTCCGCCTTCCTGGACAACGTGACCACCATGCTCCTTCTGACCGGAGTGGCCATCGAAATCTGCATCTCTCTTTCCATCAACCCGCTGTACCTGCTGATCCCGCTGGTCCTTGCCTCCAATATCGGCGGCACGGCGACGCTGATCGGCGATCCGCCCAATATCATGATCGGCTCCTACGCGGGCCTCACCTTCATGGACTTCGTGGTCGCCCTCATCGAGACCGTCATCATATCCATGGTCGCCCTGATCATCATGAGCAAGTTTGTATGGGGAAAGGACTACGCGGCGGCAAAGGTTGAAAATGTCACCGAATATGTAAAGGTACTGAAGGAAAAATACAAGATCACCGACCCCACGCTCCTGACCTACGGAATGGTTGTCCTGGGATTCGTGGTTATGCTGTTCCTCAGCCACGGTTACTGGCACATGGAGGTCAGCATCGCCGCGCTGCTGGGAGCCTCGGTTCTTTTCACCATCGCGCTGGTGACCGAAAAAGTGGAGCTGCTGGAGTTGATCGAAAAGGACATCGAATGGCCGACCCTGATGTTCTTCATCTTCCTTTTCATCCTTGTCGGAGCCGTCGAATCATCCGGCCTGCTGGCCCTGATCGCCGACTGGATTCTGGATCTTTCCGGCGGCAACTTCTATGTCGCGATGGCCCTGATCCTGTGGGTGTCGGCCATCATGTCCGCGTTTGTGGACAACATTCCGTTTACCGCCACCATGCTCCCGATCGTCGCCTATCTCAGCACCGTCATACCGGGCTCTGAAAACACCCTGTGGTGGGCGCTGGCGCTCGGCGCCTGCTTCGGCGGCAACGGCACGATGATCGGCGCCTCGGCCAACGTCGTGACCATGGGGATCGCGGAATCCAAGGGATATAAGATCAGTTTCATCGGATTCATGAAAACGGCCTTCCCCTACATGATCATCAGCGTTGCGATCGCCCATGCCTGGCTGGTTATCTTTCGGCCGGCATAGGAAATGTAACCGGATTTTGATCTGAAACCCTTCTAAAAAACATGGAAAGCCCCGCCCGGTAAACCGGGCGGGGCTTTTTCCTTCAAAGGCGTTATGGACTCACAGCTTTTCATTATCAAATCCCTTTATGTGCAGGACGGGATCATGCTTGCCGCTCTGGCGGGACTGATCTTTCTGCTGGTACGATCGATCACCCGGAAAAAAATCAAAACCACGATCGCGGTCCTCATCTGGATCGGCATTGTCCTGTGGTTTTTCAACTCCTTCTTCGGTTTCAGCACCGTTCGGGTCGGTCCGGAAGGCATCGGGCTGAACTACGGCATCCTTTCCCCCCGGAATGCGGTGCTTCCGATAGATTCCGAATGGAAAATCGAAAACTATCTTTCCGGAATTCGAAGAAACAAAAGACTTTTCTACATCCGGATCGACAGCCACCAGAGCATGCGGTTGAGCGGTCGTCAGGCACAGATTCTCGAAGAGATCGGGGCTGCCATCGATTCGATGAAAGGCCTGAAACCCCGTGTCCGGGAAAGCTCCTGAAATCATCCCCGGTTTTTCGTTCGACCGGGGCTTGATGATTTTTCCCATGAAGCCTCCGCCATGACCCGGCCGGCTCGATCTCCCGGCGGTCGAGCCGGGGAATGAATTCCAAAACCGGTTAAAAACCCTTTCCATCGAAGATTTCCCCGTCCCGCAATCGCAGCGCTTCAATTTTTTTCCGGATCGTAAAATTTATTTGACATCATACCATGAGAAAAATATAATGCGCGGCGAATTTGAAAGGTTTTCGAGCGGATTGGAATCACGGATGGAAAAACGTCCCGCCCGAAAAAATCCGAGGTTTTTAAAATTTGCCGGCAAGGCATTCGATTTTTGTATTCGGTCTTACTGACAAACGCAGGAAGCGTGTCCATCAGGCCAAAGGATATGAAAATGACAGGCATGCGGTGTAAAACTACAGGTGTTAAGCTGCTTTATGTCAGCTCGGTAACGCGCTGCAATTTTCTGCAGTTCAAGCTTCTCTTTTTAAATTCCTATTCATACCTTCGTCACTTTTTTCCACACACCTTGAATCTGGACTCCAGTTAGTCATCCCATCTTCCGTTGTATTGAAGTTTATCGAATCCTGAAATAAAAGGGATCCGTTCGACCTAATGCGGAGTGCCCGCGCAAAGGCATTTCGTATGGATCACTGTATCATCGTGTTTGCATCGGTCGGTTTCGGCAATGCAGGATTCCGCCGAAGCGCCGGCCTGAAAAAGGCACAACCGGATAGGCGATCGATTTCAACGTTTGTACACTCGAAGTATTTAAAAAAAACATCAAATTCAGGAGGAATGGCCATGAGGCGTTTTTCATATGCATTGTTTCTTATCACGGGATTATTCATTCTGTTTTTATCCGCCGGACCGGTGCTGGCCAGCCACGGAGGCAAAAGCGCCTCGCAGGCGGTCGCGATTGAAGGCGGGGACACCATCAACATTTCCGGCATCATCAGCGACAACCACGGAGAACCGGTCAATGAAGCCCGGGTGCTGATATCGATCAACGGCAAGGAGATCGACGAACAGCACACGGCCCACTCCGGCAAATACGTGTCGACCTTCATGATGGAAAAAGACCAGGTTCAGACCGCCAGGATCCACATCGAAGGCCGAAAGGCCAGTTTCAAAACGCAGGTTCTTGAATTCACGGGCTCCGATCTGGCGCAAAAGGGAGATCACTATTACATGCAGGAAAACATGACCCTGCAGCGGACGCTGGGACCGGCCTTCTGGATTTCCACCCTTGTTTTTGTCATCGCCTACGCCCTCATCTCCTTTGAACTGCTGCACCGGACCATCGCGGCCATGCTGGGCGCCGCGCTGATGCTGGCCATTTCCTACACCATCGGAACCCTCAACCCGGAATACCGAATTTTTTCCTTTGAATCAGCCATTTCATCCATCGACATGAACGTGGTCTTTCTGCTCATGGGGATGATGATCATTGTCGGGATCCTGAAAAACACCGGCGTATTCCAGTGGTGCGCCTATATTTCCTACAAGCTGGCCAAGGGAAAGGTCTTCGTTCTGTCCGTCATTCTCATGATCTTTACGGCGGTAACCTCCGCCTTCCTGGACAACGTGACCACCATGCTCCTTCTGACCGGCGTGGCCATCGAGATCTGCATCTCTCTTTCCATCAACCCGCTGTACCTGCTGATCCCGCTGGTCCTGGCCTCCAACATCGGCGGCACGGCGACGCTGATCGGCGATCCGCCCAATATCATGATCGGCTCCTACGTGGGCCTCACCTTCATGGACTTCGTGGTGGCACTGGTCTGGGTGTGCATTGTTTCCATGATCGCCCTGTTTCTAACGACCAAGGTTGTATGGGGAAAGGACTATGCCGCGGCAAAGGTCGATAATGTCACCGAGTACGTAAAGGTTCTGAAGGAAAAATACAAGATCACCGATCCCACGCTTCTTACTTACGGCATGGTTGTCCTGGGGTTCGTGGTCATGCTGTTCCTCAGCCACGGCTACTGGCACATGGAGGTCAGCATCGCCGCGCTGCTGGGTGCTTCGGTTTTTTTCACCATCGCGCTGGTGACCGAAAAAGTGGAGCTGCTGGAGTTGATCGAAAAGGACATCGAATGGCCCACCCTGATGTTCTTCATCTTCCTTTTCATCATCGTCGGGGCTGTTGAATCGACCGGCCTGCTGGCCTTGATCGCCGACTGGATCCTGAACCTTTCCGGCGGCAACTTCTACATCGCGATGGCTCTGATCCTGTGGGTGTCGGCCATCATGTCGGCGTTTGTGGACAACATTCCGTTTACCGCCACCATGCTCCCGATCGTCGCCTTTCTCAGCGCCGAAATACCGGGCTCTGAAAATACCCTGTGGTGGGCGCTGGCGCTCGGCGCCTGTTTCGGCGGCAACGGCACGATGATCGGCGCATCGGCCAACGTGGTGACCATGGGTATCGCGGAATCCAAGGGATATAAGATCAGTTTTATCGGGTTCATGAAAACGGCCTTCCCCTACATGATCATCAGCGTGGCGATCGCCCATGTCTGGCTGGTTATCGTTCGGCCGGCCTAACACCGGCACCGACTGAAACCGGCACCGCCTAATCAAACGTCCCGTCCGGGAATCCGGACGGGACGTTTTGCTTCAACGGTTTATGAAAAATGGAATCTCAGACATTCGTAAAAACAACGCGACCGTTTTCGAAATCCGCTTTTATGCCCGTGCCTTCCGGAAAGCTGCCGCTGAGAAATTCCATGGCCAGCGGATTTTCAATATATTTCTGAATTGCGCGCTTCAGCGGCCTTGCCCCGTACACCGGATCATATCCCTTTTCCGCCAGAAACGACTTCGCACCATCGGTAAGGGTCAAAGCGATATTTTTTTCCGCAAGCCTTTTACCGAGTCTTTTGATCTGAATTTCGACAATCTCGCCGATCTGTTCCGGCGTAAGATTTTCAAAAATGATGATTTCATCGATCCGGTTCAGGAATTCGGGCTTGAAATTCGCCCGCAACGCTTCCATAACCCTTGCTTCCATCCTTTTGCGGTCGGCCCCGCCGATTTCCTGGATCCACTGACTCCCCACATTGGAGGTCATGATGATAATGGTGTTTTTAAAATCGACGGTTCTGCCGTGGCCATCCGTCAGGCGGCCGTCATCCAGTATCTGGAGCAGAACATTAAAGACATCGGGATGCGCCTTCTCGATCTCATCGAACAGGATCACCGAATAAGGCCTCCTGCGGACCGCCTCCGTAAGGTGGCCGCCTTCTTCATATCCCACATAGCCCGGCGGAGCCCCGATCAGCCTGGAAACGGTGTGCTTTTCCATGTATTCCGACATGTCGATGCGAACCATCGCCTGCTCCGTATCGAAAATAAAGGCCGCCAGAGCCTTGGCAAGCTCGGTCTTTCCGACGCCGGTCGGCCCCATGAAAATAAATGATCCGATCGGCCGGTTCGGGTCCTGCAGCCCGGATCGTGCGCGGCGGACCGCGTTCGAGACCGCGAAAATCGCCTCTTTCTGCCCGATCACCCGCTCCCCGAGCCGATCCTCCATGTGAACGAGCTTCTCCTTCTCGCCTTCCAGCATCCTGCTGACGGGAATACCGGTCCACTTGGAAACGACTTCGGCGACATCCTCATCGTCTACTTCTTCCTTGAGCATTTTCCGATTCGCCTGAAGCTCCGACAGCTTCCGGTTCGCCTCTTCCAGGCGGTTTTTCAGTTCGGATGCCTTCCCGTACCGGAGTTCCGCAACCTTTTCCAGGTTGCCTTCTCTTTCGGCCTGTTGCTCTTCAATGCCGAGCCGCTCCTGTTCTTCCTTGATTTTCCGTATCGTCTGAATCAGATCTTTTTCATTTTGCCAGTGCGCCTTCATCTCATTGAGTTCTTCCCGCATCTCCCGCAGCTCTTCTTCCAGCTTGACGAGTCGTTCTTTTGAAACCGGGTCGGACTCCTTCTTCAACGCCTCCCGCTCGATTTCAAGCTGCGTAATCCGGCGTTGAACCTCGTCGATTTCCGAAGGCATGCTGTCAATTTCAATCCGGAGTTTCGACGCGCATTCATCGATGAGATCCACGGCTTTGTCCGGAAGAAACCGGTCGGAGATATATCGGTTGGAAAGCGTTGCGGCGGCGACGATTGCCGAATCCTTTATCCGGACCCCGTGATGAACCTCATATTTTTCCTTCAGTCCCCGGAGAATGGAAATGGTATCCTCCACACCGGGTTCAAGAACCATCACGGGCTGGAACCTTCTTTCCAGGGCCGCATCCTTTTCAATATATTTTCGATATTCATTCAAGGTGGTGGCCCCCACGCATCGCAGCGTACCCCTTGCAAGAGCCGGTTTCAGCATATTGGACGCGTCCATTGAACCCTCGGCGGCTCCGGCGCCTACCAGCGTGTGCAATTCATCGATGAAAAGAATCACCTCTCCCTCGGCACTTTCCACCTCTTTCAGCACCGCCTTGAGACGGTCCTCAAATTCGCCCCGATACTTGGCACCGGCGATCAGCGCCCCCATATCCAGAGCAACGACCCTCCGGTTCTTCAATGATTCCGGAACATCTCCCGTTACGATGCGCCGGGCAAGCCCTTCGACAATGGCCGTCTTTCCGACCCCCGGTTCACCGATAAGAACGGGGTTGTTCTTGGTTCGTCTGGAAAGAACCTGAACGATTCGACGGATTTCATCATCCCGGCCGATAACCGGATCGAGCTTTCCGAGCCTGGCAAGATCCGTCAGATCCCGGCTGAACCTTTCAAGTGCCTGATATTTTTCTTCGGGGGTTTGATCCGTGATCCGTTGAGAACCCCGAATTTCCATGAGGACTTTTAAAATCGAGTCCCTTTTGACGCCGTGACGACCCATAATTCTTGCGGCTTCTCCGGCCGGTTCATCCGAAACGGCCAGAAATATGTGCTCGATGCTGACATACTGATCCTTCATCTTGGAGGCCTCCGCAAAAGCCGCATCGAGAACCCCCTTGGTCCGCTGGGAAATATAGACATCCCCGATTCCGCTGATCTTTGGAAATTGATCGATTGCCTGAACCAACTCCCGGATCACCTCTTCGGAGGATACACCCAGCTTGCGCAGTATCCCCGCTGCCATTCCTTCCGGATCCTTCAGCATGGAATAAAGAAGATGTTCCGGCTCCACCTGCTGGTTGTTCCGCTCCGAGGCATAGGAGAGAGCATTTTGAATAAGTTCCTGGGATTTTATCGTAAATTTATCGAACCGCATTGAACCCTCCTGTTTTTTCATAATCTTTTTTTTGTGTTTTCAATACGTAATAATAAACACGGACGATAAAGTGTCAAACCGTTTCAGCGGTTAACAGGGTGTTGAAAAACAAGAATCAGGCCGTCAGGCAAGGCGCGCGGCGATACGACAAGCGCAGCATATTCAAGCATGAGCATTGGCGAGAGCCCCGCAACGCTGAATGGCGGCCTCAGGCGCAGTTTTTCAACACCCTGTTAAAAGTAAAAGCATTTTTCGCTCCGTCCCGCGGTTGGGCCTTGACATTCAACCTGCGAACAAAATACATGATAACATGATCGGATGATTCCCCGTCAAATTTTTCGGACTTACGCGTAAGAAGGATCGAAATATCTTTTCCTCCGTAAGGGATGGATTCATTCGCTTTCTTTCGCCGGACTTTTCCGCTTCTCCTTGGCGAATGCGGGCCGAAAGTCCGGAGCTCGCTTTGCGGTTCAAAAAACAACCCACGAGGCATCCATATGATTATCGACTTCCATACGCACATTTTTCCGGAAGAAATCCGTAAAAACAGGGAAAAATATTTTTCTTCCGAACCTGCTTTCCAACAACTGTACCGGTCCCCCCGGGCGGCACTGGCCGGGGTGGAACAGATTTTACATTCGATGGATGAAGACGGAGTGGACATGTCTGTAATTTTCGGTTTCCCCTGGAAAAACTCAGACCGGTTTAAACTGCACAACGATTATATTCTGGAAGCGGTTGAAAAACACCCGAAGCGTTTAATCGGTTTTGCCTGTTTTGATTTGGAAAATAAAGATGCGGCATCGGAAGCAAGGCGATGCCTCGAGGCAGGAGCTTCCGGCGTCGGCGAACTTGCGTTTTATGATTCCGAAATGGACGCAGAGGCTTTAAAAAAGTTAGAACCGGTAATGGAGATTTGTCGGGAGATGGATCGTCCGGTCTTGATCCATACCAATGAACCGATCGGCCACATTTATCCGGGCAAAACGAGAATCACGCTGGAACAGATTTATGATCTGATCAAAAAATTTTCAAGCAATAAAATGGTCCTCGCCCATTGGGGAGGCGGAATCTTTTTCTTTCAACTGCTGAAACGGAATGTAAAGGAATATTTTACGAACCTGTCCGTTGACACGGCCGCATCTCCTTTTTTGTACGATCCGGATATTTATCCGATCGCCATCCGGATCATCGGGGCCGACAAGATTCTTTTCGGAAGCGATTTTCCGCTTATCAAGCCGATACGGTATTTGAAAACGCTTAAAAAAATCGGCCTGTCAAAGGAAGAAACCGATAGAATCTGCTGGCGGAACGCCGCCGCTTTGCTGAAACAAACGTACTGATTTCCTTATATTTCAAAACGGATCCCATCCATATTCAAACCGAACGGAAACCGTTGTGTTTTTATTTCCCAAAGCTCAAGAAAACCGAAATACTTCCGATAGAATTATAAATACCGCTCGTTGGTGGCTGTTGCAGCAAGTTATCATATAAAATAGCTGGAGGGCTTACGCATGGTATCGATTGTAACACCACCGAATGCCTAAAATAGGGGGAAGTATGGCTGTAAATATTTTGGTGGTGGATGATTCATTGCCCATGCGGTCCGTAATCATTAAAACGATCAAGGTGTCCGGTTATGGATCGGCGAACTTCTTGCAGGCCTCCAATGGCAGGGAAGCAATGAGAACTCTTGGAAATGAATGGGTGGATCTTGTGATTACGGATTATAACATGCCCGATATGGATGGCATGGAGTTGATTTCCGAAATGAAGCGGGATGAAACCTTACGCTGCATACCGGTTCTTGTCGTAACGACCGAAGGAAGCCGGACAAGGGTCGAAGAATTTATCCAAAAAGGCGCCGCTGGATATATACAAAAACCTTTTACGCCTGAAGTGATAAGGACGAAGCTGAATAACATACTGGGGGAAATAAAAGATGAAGAATCGGTTGAAAGCCGCAATGAAGAGCTCGATTTCTGAGATACTGGAGACGATGTTCTTTGTTTCGCTGGAATTTGACGAATCCGGCAACTTTGACGATTTTATTCAATCCGCAAACGGCAACCTTTCGGCATCCCGGTTACGTTTCGGCGGTGATTTGTCCGGCAGTTTTTTCTTCTATGCGCCGGAGAGTGTGCTCCTTACCATAACCGAGAATTTTTTGGCGCAAGACAGGTATTCAATTACAAAAAATCATGTGGAAGGTACGCTGAAAGAAATTACCAATATGATTGCCGGGAGCACGTTAAGCAGTTTTGACAAGCAGGCCTTGTTCAACCTGAACATCCCGGAAGTCATCGACACAAATCGTAAATTCGAATCATTCGATGAAGCGGGGAATGAACAAATCTTTTTCATGATTAATTCGCTCGAGGGCCGGCTGGCTGCGAAATTAACGTTCAGCATATAACCGTACCGACAGGCATCCATTCCAGATCATCAGAGGCTTGGCTTTTCATCGTAAACCCGACAGGTATATCTCACCCATCTTATCTTACCCATTGACAGCCCATTGACTTTTTTTTATATTAGGCTGGAATTTAAGATCTTTTAATACCGGTTTCAACCGTTTAAAAGGTTTTTATAACATCCGATCCCTGAAGCCCCTTCCGCTTTCCCCTTAAGCGCCACCTTGGCGGAACAGGGCGTTTGAGCGATCAAGTTGCGGGCCTTTTTCCTGGTTTCGCATTCTGCGGTCCATTCTCCTTTTTCCAATTTTTTATAGGTTTATTCAAAAGCAAATGACTTTTTCTTCCATTCTTGAAACGCTGTCTTTTAAATCCCTGAAGAATAGAAAAATTCTCTACCGTTGCACACCGAAACAGAAAGGATAGAATATGGCGAAAAAATGGGTATATTTGTTCGAGGAAGGAAATGCCGGGATGCGCGATCTTCTCGGTGGCAAGGGGGCCAATCTTGCGGAAATGGTCAACCTGGGTTTGCCGGTACCTCCCGGTTTTACGATAAGCACCGAAGCTTGCCTGTCTTTCCTGGCGAATGACTTTGTTTTTCCTACCGACCTGTGGTCACAGACCTTGGACGCAATTGAGATTCTGGGCGAAAAAATTGGGCGCAACTTTGGAGACTCAAAAAATCCGTTACTTATTTCCGTTCGTTCCGGATCGAGATTTTCAATGCCCGGAATGATGGACACGATTCTGAATCTCGGCCTGAACGATGAGTCGGTCATTGCCCTGGCGACTCAAGCCGATGAACGTTTTGCCTGGGATGCTTACCGGCGCCTCATTCAAATGTTCGGCAAGGTTGTTCTGGATGTGGAAGGATTACTTTTTGAAGAAATCATCGACAAAATACTGGAATCCGAAGGCGTCAAAACCGATCCCGAGATTTCCCCGGCCGGCTGGCAACGGGCGGTTGAAGAATTCAAAAAACTGATTCAACGCGAATCCGAAGGCTCCTTCCCGCAGGATCCATGGAAGCAACTTGAACTCGCCATTAAAGCGGTTTTCCGGTCCTGGAACAACAAACGGGCGATCGATTACCGAAATGCCACCGGCATTTCGCATGGTTTCGGCACGGCCGTCAACATCCTCGCGATGGTTTTCGGAAACGTAGGCTGGGATTCCGGTTCAGGGGTGGCTTTCACCCGCAGTCCTTCAACCGGAAAACACGATTTCTACGGCGAATACCTTACGAATGCTCAGGGGGAAGACGTGGTTTCCGGTGCGCGAACGCCTTCCGAGGTTCACCATCTTAAGGACGAGATGCCGGAAGTCTGGAACAAGCTGTTGCATATCGCCGACACGCTCGAGAAGCACTATTGCGACATGCAGGACATCGAGTTTACCATAGAGAGAGGCAAACTCTGGATGCTTCAAACCCGGGCGGGCAAGCGAACAGCGGCGGCGGCGGTAAAAATCGCGGTTGACATGGTAAATGAAGGACTGATTACAAAAGAAGAAGCGCTGGGTCGCATCGAAACCGATCATATCGATCACCTGCTTCACCCCCATCTGGACGAAAGAGCCCGCGCTCGCGCAACCATGCTTGCCAAGGGGCTGAGTGCCTCGCCGGGTGCCGCGGTGGGAGCGGTATTCTTTGATGCGAATACCGCCGAAAAAAAGGCTAAAGAAGAAGGTATGGATGTCATCCTGGTTCGGCCCGATACGACTCCCGATGACGTTCACGGAATGATCGCCGCCAGAGGAATTCTGACACAGCATGGCGGCAGGACCAGCCATGCCGCCGTGGTTGCCCGTCAGCTGGGCAAACCGTGCGTGGTGGGTTGCGAAGCGATCAAAATCAACCTTAAAAAACGCCAGTTTGCCGTCGGCGAAAAAATCGTCAAGGAAGGGGATATTATTTCCATTTCCGGCAGGAGGGGTGAAGTCTATGAGGGTTCAATTCCGACGGTTGCCCCCTCCTTTGAAAAACTGAACGAGTTGAAGGTTATCCTCCTGTGGGCCGATGAAGTCAGCCGCCTCAAGGTCTGGACCAACGCCGATCATCCCACTCAAGCCGCTCGGGCACGCAACTACGGAGCACAGGGAATCGGCCTGTGTCGCACGGAACACATGTTTCTGGGCGAGCAGACACCCAAATTCCAAAAAGCCATCCTTGCGGAGACCGAAAAAGAGTTTCAGCAAGTGCTCGACGAAATTCTGCTGCCGCTTCAGATTGAGGACTTCTTCGGCATATTCAAGGCGATGAACGGCCTGCCGGTCATCATCCGCCTGCTGGATCCGCCGCTTCATGAATTTCTCCCCTCCAAAGAAGAGTTACTGGTTGCGGTCACTCGGATGGAAGCGCTGAACCAGACCGGTCCGGAATATGAACAGAAAAAAAAGCTGCTGGATATCGTAAGCGATATGAGCGAGTTCAACCCGATGATGGGTCTTCGCGGATGCCGGCTGGGACTGACTCGCCCCGCCCTGAACAAGATGCAGGTGCGGGCGATATTTGAGGCGGCATGCGATGCCGCCAAGGAAGGGGTGAAGGTTTTTCCCGAAATTATGATTCCGATAACCAGTCACGTCAACGAATTAAAAACCATTCAGCCGCTTCTGGAAAAAGAAGCGGAATCCGTGATGGAGGAAAAAGGTATTCGGGTTCCCTACAAGTTCGGCACGATGATTGAAATCCCCCGCGCGGCTCTCACCGCCGACGAAATCGCCCAGGTCGCCCAGTTTTTCAGTTTCGGAACCAATGATCTGACCCAGATGACCTTTGGAATCAGCCGGGATGATGCAGAGCGAAAGTTCATATTGGATTATATTGATAAGGGCATACTCCAAAACAATCCTTTCCAGGTGATCGATGAGAAAGGGGTCGGGCAGTTGGTCGCCATTGCGGTGGAAAAGGGCCGCAAAGCCCGTCCGGATATGGAAATGGGTATCTGCGGAGAACACGGCGGCAATCCGGCCAGCATTGATTTCTTCCATCGCGTCGGGCTGAACTATGTGAGCTGTTCACCATACCGCGTGCCGGTCGCGCGTCTGGCGGCAGCCCATGCGGCGCTGAGAAACAGCGGAAAACCCACTCCCCAGCCCGAGTAGCGTGCCGGGAATAAATTGCGAAGCCGCGTCGCCGCTTACGGAAACCGAGCGGCACGCGGCTTTGATGAGCGCTCGAATGAATAGCGAATCACACGGGTTATTTGAGGCGCAATAAAGCACCGCATTGATGTTGGGTCGCGACCGCAAGCCGGGTCGTACCGTTTGTGATTGCCTGGCCGACTTCGCTCAAGGCTTTTTCGGGAGTGTTGTTTTTTTCGCTCAGATGGGCAAGAATCACGTGCTTGAGGCCGGCATGCGTTACTTCTTTTAAAAGCCTTTTCGATTCCTCGTTTGAAAGATGACCGGTTCTGCCTTTAATCCGCTGTTTTAAAGGCCACGGATAGGGGCCTTCGATAAGCATGTCCGGATCATGGTTGGCTTCAAGGATCAAAAGCGTCGATCCTTTCAGGTGTTCCTTGACCACGGATGTTGCGATACCGAGGTCGGTAGCGATTCCGATTTTCGCTCCATCGCATTCCATCGAAAAGCCTGCCGGGTCTTCCGCATCATGAGCGATGGAAAAGGGATGTATGGTTAATGTCTTTATCCGGAAGGCGGAACCGCATTCGAAGTTTTTCAGGTTTTGAATTCTCTTCAGTTGCGAAACAGCGGCTCCTTGAGTTTTCCGGCTCATATAAACCGGAAGGTCAAACCTCCGCGATAGAACTCCGACTCCCTGGATATGGTCGGTATGTTCATGAGACACCAGGATGGCGTCTAAATTTTCCGGGGAAAGATTTCTCATTCGAAGCCTTCGTTCAATTTCGATCCCGGAAAGGCCCGCATCAACGAGTATGGACGTAAAACCGTCGGAAATAAAAATCGCATTGCCCTTGCTGCCGCTGGCCAGCATGCATACGGAAAAACTATATTCCCGGCGCTTCGGGGGTTCTTCTGCAAAAGGGATATCGTGCGTCATGTTCACCGCTTGTACATTGTAAGCGCGCTGTGCCGGAATCACGCGGCGTTTGTGGATCGATTCATTTTCAAATCTTTCCGATCGTTTTTTCTTCGACGGATTCCTGCCACTCCAATCCACACGGGCCAAAATCTTTTATCTTATCTCCCTGTGTGCCCGAAACCCCCTGTATTGCGATCGGTTTCATCGAGGTGCCTTACCGCCTCTATTTCCGCCCGATAAACTTTTTTGATGACCATCTGGGCGATCCGTTCACCCCTGCGAAATGTATAAGGTTCTTTGCCGAGGTTTATGAGCGGAATCATGACCTCTCCTCGATAATCCGCGTCGATGGTGCCCGGCGAATTGATTAATCCGATACCGTGCTTTGCCGCCAAACCGCTCCTGGGTCGAATCTGGGCTTCAAAACCCTCGGGGAGAGCAATGGCAAAACCGGTGGGAACCAGTGCAATTTCCCCTTTGTTCAGGATCAGATCCTTTTCAATGGCAGCGCATATGTCCAAGCCCGCAGCCTGCGACGTCATGTAACAGGGCATTGGAATATCCGCATCCCGGTCCGGCTTTAAGCGAAGAATTTTAATGGTGAGTGTAACTTCTTCCATACGGTTAATTAAAAAATACCGGCTCAGAGGCATTCGGGCCGATGCTTATGGGTTGCACCGGAAGCTTCGGTTCAAGGATTTAAAGGGTTAAAATATCCGCGGATATTTCCTGGTCACCGACGGGTCCGAGCATCGCCAGAGCGAGCTGATCCGTCTTCATCAGCTCTAGCGCCAAATCCAGGATCTCCTCCCGCGTAACCGATTCGATTTCGCTTACAATTTGCTTCAAGGGAATATGTTTTCCGAAATGGATTTCATTCTGTGCGAGCCGGGCCATCTGGTTGTCGGTACTCTCGGACGCAATCAGCAGATTTCCTTTGGTGAACTCGATCGCATTATGGAGCTCGGTCAAATCAACCGGAGTTTTTTTTATTTTCAACATTTCCTGTAATATGACTTCTATTGACTCGGCGATTTTTTGAGGATCGATTCCCGCATAGACGCCGAACAGCCCCGTATCCACGTGAGAAGATATAAAAGAATACACGGAGTAGGCCAGGCCCCTGCGCTCCCGAATTTCCTGGAAGAGCCTTGAACTCATGTTGCCGCCGACGATGGTATTCATCAGAGACAAAGCATATCGACGGTGATCG
>JAHDSC010000187.1 GCA_018432925.1 Desulfobacterales bacterium
GACGACGGATGTAACGGGGGTGTTGCAGTTGCCGGAAGGTGTGGAGATGATCATGCCGGGCGACAACGTAACGATTTCGGCGGAGTTGATCACCCCGATTGCGATGGAGAAAGAGCTCCGGTTTGCGATCAGGGAAGGTGGACGCACGGTGGGTGCGGGAGTGGTCAGCGATATAATTGAATAAAGGAACAAACAAAATAATGATAATGAACTCGAAAATCAGGATCAGACTCAAGGCATATGATCATAAGCTTCTGGATCAATCGGCTGCGGATATTTTTGATACGGCCAAAAAAACAGGAGCCAAAGTCGTAGGTCCCATACCCCTTCCGACTCGGATTAATAAGTATTGTGTCCTTCGATCTCCCCACATTGATAAGAAATCCAGAGAGCAGTTTGAGATTAGAACACACAAGCGACTTCTGGATATCCTAGAGCCGACGCAACAAACAGTGGACGCCTTGATGAAACTGGATCTTTCTCCCGGAGTCGATGTAGAGATAAAATTATAGTGTTTGAAATCATACAGAGATTGATGGCTTGATAAATCCGAAAAGCCTCGATCTGCAGAGAACCGAAAACAGCAATCGCATTCCCCGAGGTGAACCATGGGGAGAAAACCAATTTGTTGTTTTTTTGAGCATTCCGCCCAAAATGCGAAAAAAACTGAATCGGTTCCTCTAAAATCGAGAAGGAACAAGTTGACGTTATGTGTAAAGGATTGTTAGGGAAAAAATTAGGGATGACGAACCTGTTTACGCCGGAAGGCAAGTGCCTGCCGGTGACCGTACTGCAGGTAGGCCCCTGCGTGGTGACTCAGGTTAAAACAATCGCCGCGGATGGATACAATGCCCTTCAACTTGGCTTTGGCGAGAAAAAAAAATCTCGTGTCAACAAACCGTTGCGGGGGCATTTTAAAAAAAGCGGCGAAGGCGTTTTCGCATTCATGCGGGAATTTTCGGTGGATAATCCGGAGGGTTACCAGCTAGGGCAGGAAGTTACCCTGGACATATTCAAGGTAGGGGAGAAGATCGATATTACGGGCCGTACCAAGGGCAGAGGTTTTGCAGGCGTTGTGAAACGGCACGGATTTCACGGAGGTCCGGATACCCATGGATGCAAAAGCCATAGAGTGCCTGGGTCTATTGGTTGCAGTGCTTGGCCTTCCAGGGTTCTCAAGGGCAAAAAAATGCCCGGGCAATATGGGAATCAGAAAAAAACGATCAAGAACCTTGAAATCGTCGATATAAGGCCCGAAGAGAATCTTATTCTGCTAAAAGGCGCGATACCGGGCTCCCGGTCGGGGCTTATCGAGATTAAGAAAACCAAGGTTGGGAAAAAGGCATGATGTCGGCTGGGGCCGAAGAAAAAGGCCCGACGGATGAAATGATTCATTGGCCGCATTTTCACGGTTCTTCGCCGCAAGCGGTCCAAACGGATTATCGAGGAAAATTATGGCAGTTGTAGATGTTCTAAATAGTGTTGGAGAAAAGGTAACCCAGGTCGATCTTGCGGATACGGTTTTCAATGTGCCCGTTAAGTCGAGTGTTTTGCACGAGGTTGTAAAAATGCAACTGGCTTGCAGAAGGGCCGGGTCTGCAGCGGTAAAACATCGAAGCGATGTCAGCGGCAGCCGAAGGAAGCTTTTTCGCCAGAAAGGAACCGGCAGGGCTCGCCGGGGTGATATTAAATCCCCCCTGCTCAGGGGAGGGGGAGTGGTTTTCGGGCCGGATCCCAGGTCATATGTTTACCGGGTTCCAAAAAGGATAAGAAGGCTCGCTCTAAAAATGGCGTTGAGTTCCAAATTGCAGGAAAACAATCTTGTCGTGCTGGATCGCCTTGAACTGAATCAGATTAAAACCAAGAGGTTTCTGGAAGTGGTCAATGCATTGAAAGTAAAAAACGCCTTGATCATAACGGATAAAAAGGACGAAAAGCTGGAACTTTCATCCCGGAACCTTCCGGACGTGAAAGTGCTTAGATGTGATGGTTTGAATGTATATGACATTCTCAAATATAGAAGCCTGGTTTTGCTGGAGTCTTCAATCAGCGATATTGAAAGGAGGCTGCTCGCATGATTCGGTACGAAATTATTAAACGGCCTTTGATCACTGAGAAAACGAATATACAAAAAGAGCTTACAAATCAGGTTTCGTTTGAGGTGGATCCAAGGGCAAACCGAGTTGAAATCAAAAGGGCTATCGAAAATATATTTAATGTCAGGGTTGCCAATGTGCAAACAATGAACATTAAGGGTAAGGTCAAGCGAAGAGGTCGAATTTTAGGTAAACGGAAAGACTGGAAAAAAGCGGTAGTAAAGTTGATGCCTGGTCAACGAATTGATTTTTTTGAAGGAGTTTAGTTCGCTATCCGTTGTTTATTCGCAGTCGTCCGTTGAAAACCGCCAACAGGATCGCATTCGGCGGAATGATTGATAAGTGAGGCTTATAATGTCAGTAAAGAAAGTAAAGCCGACATCTCCCGGTCGAAGATTTCAAGTATATTCAACATTTGAGGATGTTACCAGCGAAAAACCCGAGAAAAGTCTATTGCGGGTGATCAAGAAAAATGGTGGTCGAAATGTAAACGGCCGGATCACCTGTCGACATCGCGGAGGGGGACACCGGCGGCACTATCGGATCATTGATTTCAAGCGGGATAAAATCGGAATTCCGGCAAGGGTTGCGCGAATCGAATATGATCCGAACCGCAGTGCAAGAATCGCCCTTTTATACTATGTGGATGGTGAAAAGCGATATATTCTGGCTCCGCTGAATCTTTCGGTGAATGATGTGGTCATGTCGGGACCGGATGCGGATATTAAACCCGGCAACACGCTTCCTTTGAGTAATATCCCTCTGGGCACCCATATTCATAATATTGAACTGCGTCAGGGAAAAGGGGGGCAGATTGTAAGAAGCGCGGGAACTTTTGCACAATTAATGGCAAAGGAAGACCGCTACGCCCTCATAAAGCTTCCGTCCGGAGAGGTCCGAATGGTGCTGCAAAATTGTAAAGCCACGATCGGGCAACTCGGAAACGTTGTTCATGAAAACATTTCCCTTGGGAAGGCGGGTCGAAAACGCTGGCTTGGCAGGCGGCCCAAAGTTCGAGGTGTTGCGATGAACCCGGTGGATCATCCAATGGGCGGTGGAGAAGGAAGATCTTCCGGCGGACGACACCCATGTACCCCGTGGGGTAAACCGACGAAGGGTTTTAAAACTAGAAATAAAAGGAAGAGCGATAAGTATATTGTTAAAAAGCGTGGAAAGAAATAAAGGTCACTAAAACAGCATTAGGAGTATTTATTATATGCCTCGGTCGCTAAAAAAAGGTCCTTACATTGAGCCAAAGCTGTTGAAGAAAGTTATGACGGCCCAAGATGCTCGAATCAGCAGGGTCATCAAGACTTGGTCCAGACGGTCAACGATTATTCCTGAAATGGTTGGAACGACACTGGCTGTTCATAATGGAAAAAAATTTATTCCGGTTTTTGTTACAGAAAACATGGTGGGTCATAAGCTCGGTGAATTTTCACCCACTCGAACGTTTTACGGGCATGCCGGAGACAAGAAATCGAAATTGAAATAAGTAAAACCGACGATATCGAAAAAGACCGACATGAGAAAGGCATAATTGCAAAAACGGCGAGCGCAAAACGCATGACAATAAATGCATAACATCTCGGAAATCGGACTTGCGACGAATCCGTAAATAAAGGAAAAAGGAAGTAACAGTAATGGAGGCTAAAGCTGTATCAAGGTATGTTCGTATTTCGCCCCAGAAGGTTCGCATGTTGATTGATGCGGTAAAGGGGAAGCCGGTCGAGGCAGCTCTTGATAAATTGAAATTTATGCCGCAGAAGGCGGCTGGAATCGTGGAAAAGGTCGTTCGTTCCGCTGTAGCCAACGCCGATCAGAAACCCGACATGGACGTCGATTCACTGGTTATCCGCAATATAATGGTCGATCCCGGGCCCATGCTGAAACGTTTCAGAGCCAGAGCACGGGGAAGAGGAGCAAGGATTTTGAAAAGGACTGCTCATATTACTGTCATCTTAGCTGAAGATTCGTTGTCATAAAGGAGGTAAAAGCTTGGGCCAGAAAGTAAATCCGATAGGATTGAGGTTGAGAATCGTTAAAACTTGGGAATCACGGTGGTATTCCGGTAAGAATTATGCTGATTACATTCTCGAAGATTACAATCTCCGGAAGTTTATCAAGAAGAAACTATACCACGCTGGTGTTTCCAGGATTGAGATCGAAAGGTCGCCCAAGCGAGTCAGGCTCCGAATATATACGGCAAGACCGGGGATTGTTATCGGGAAAAAGGGCGCGGAAATCGCCCAGCTTAAGAACGAACTGGAAAAATTTATATCCAGAGAAGTTCTGATTGATATTCAAGAGGTCAGAAAACCGGAGATCGATGCTCAACTGGTTGCTGAAAATGTGGCGTTGCAGATTACCCGTCGGGTGGCGTTTCGCCGTGCCATGAAACGTGGTGTTTCATCCGCAATTCGGTTTGGCGCCCAGGGAGTGAAGATTATATGCTCCGGACGTTTGGGGGGGGCGGAAATGGCCAGAACCGAATGGTACAGAGAAGGACGGGTACCTCTTCACACGCTTCGGGCGGATATTGATTACGGCTTTACAGAGGCCGCTACGACATACGGAATTGTCGGTGTTAAGGTCTTTGTTTTTAAAGGTGAAATTTTAAAGCAGGATCAAATTGAAATGGAAAGAAAATAGCCGGTTCCGGGTTTCACGGTCAATTGAGGAAAAGGATGTCGAAATTGTGGAATCGAAGGATGGCCGTTCCGATCGAATAAAAATTTTGTAACCCGTACCGCAGGATAGGAGATCAAGGGCATGCTGAGTCCAAAGAAGGTGAAATTTCGAAAACAGCAGAAAGGAAGAATGAAGGGAGTGGCTCGTCGCGGAAGCACGCTGAATTTCGGAGAATTCGGCCTGCAGGCGGTGGAATGCGGTGCGATCAGTTCCAAGCAGATTGAAGCCGGTCGTATTGCCATGACCCGACATGTCCGCAGAGGAGGCAAGATGTGGATTCGGATATTTCCGGACAAGCCTTTCACGAAAAAACCGGCGGAAGTCCGAATGGGGAAAGGCAAAGGACCCCCTGAAGGCTGGGAAGCGATTGTTCGTCCGGGAAGAATCCTTTACGAGATGGAAGGCGTTCCCAAGGAACTGGCACGGGAAGCTCTCAAGCTTGCTTCGAGCAAGCTCCCGGTGAAAACAAGATTTGTTGAGAGGGGTGAAGTAATCTAATGAAAGCAAGCGAAATCAGAGAAATGAGCATGGAAGAAAAAAAGCGGAAAATGACCGATCTTAAACAGGAGCTTTTTAATCTTCGTTTTCAGCATGCAATCGGCCAGCTCGAAAACCCCGGCAAGATGAAGCAAACAAAGAGAGATATCGCACGAATAGCAACCATACTCAACGAGTCTGCCGTTAAAAAACAAAAAGGTGAAGAATAGTAGCTGCCATGGAAAAACGAGGAATAAATCGACAAGTATTTGGAACCGTTGTGAGCAACAAAGTGGATAAAACCGTCATCGTCGTGGTTGAGCGGTTGGTAAAGGATCGATTTTACCAAAAGTATGTCAGAAGAAGAGGAAAGTACGCTGCCCACGATGAAAATAACGAATGTCAAATCGGCGACAAGGTATTGATCAGCGAATCAAGACCGCTCAGCAGGACCAAGAGGTGGCGCGTCGCCCGGATACTGGAAAAAGCAGTTTGATTTCAGAGGAAAAGGGAAATGATTCAGACAGAAACTAGATTGACGGTAGCGGATAATTCCGGGGCGAAGGTTTTATATTGCATCAAGGTTCTCGGGGGAGCCCAGCGGCGTTATGCCAGCGTGGGGGATATCATTGTTGTTTCGATCAAGGAAGCGATACCCAATGCAAAGGTTAAAAAGGGAGACGTCATGAAGGCCGTCGTGGTTCGCACCAAAAAAGAAATCAGAAGGCCGGATGGATCCTACATAAGATTTGATGACAATTCAGCGGTATTGATCACCGCCGGCAGGGAGCCCATCGGAACTCGAATATTCGGGCCTGTAGCCAGGGAGCTGCGAGCCAAAAGATTCATGAAAATCATTTCGCTAGCACCGGAAGTTATTTAAGCGTGTATTAGCTTTTTGGTTGCCCAATGGAGAATCGGGTATGAAGAAAACAATCGGTCATTTAAAAAAAGACGATAAAGTAAAAATTATAACCGGCAAGGACCGCGGTAAGATCGGCAAGGTGATTAAGGTCGTCAAGAAAAGCAACCGCGTTCTTGTTGAAAACATCAACATCATTAAACGCCATTCGAAACCTTCGGGCAAAAGTCGGCAGGGAGGTATTATCGAGAAAGAGGCTCCGATTCATTTTTCCAACGTGATGTTGATGTGCAACAAGTGCATGAAACCGGTTCGTATTAAAATGAAGGACCTGGAAGACGGAAAAAAGGTGCGGGTTTGCAGAAAATGCGGCGAGTTAATTGAGGCTTAGATCTTACGCCGGAGGATGATAATGTCACAATTGAAAACTTACTATGAAAAAGAGGTTGCACCTCGATTAGCTGAAACCTTTCAATATAAGAACAGGATGCAGGTTCCGAAGCTTGTAAAAATTGTTCTCAACATGGGCCTTGGCGAAGCCATTCAAAATATAAAGGTGATGGATTCGGCCGTTGAAGAGCTGAAGGCAATTTCCGGGCAAAAACCTGTTATTACCCGGGCAAAAAAATCTATCGCCGCCTTCAAGTTGAGGGAAGGAATGCCGATCGGGTGCATGGTGACCCTTCGTCACGAAAGAATGTTCGACTTTTATTACAAGCTGGTGAACGTTGCTCTTCCGCGTGTTCGGGACTTCAGGGGGGTTTCAGGGAAAGCGCTGGATGGTCGGGGAAATTACACCCTCGGGGTTAAGGAGCATATTATTTTTCCCGAGATCGATTATGATAAAATTGATAAGATTAAAGGGCTGAATATATCCATTATTACAACCGCAAAGACGGACGAAGAAGGAAAAGAACTTCTTAAGCTGCTTGGCATGCCGTTCAGAAGTTAATGAATTTATTGTGGAGGAGGACGAGTTGGCAAAAAAATCTCTCAGAATCAAGGCAATGCGAGCCCCAAAGTATAAAGCCAGGTCATACAATCGCTGCCCCATTTGCGGCAGGCCGAGAGCTTTTATGAGAAAATTTGGAATTTGTCGTATCTGTTTTCGCGACCTCGCCTCGCAAGGCAGGCTTCCAGGAGTGATCAAATCAAGCTGGTAAAATCTTAACCGGTAATAAAAAGACCCTAAATCCATCAATTTTTAAAATAGTAATAGGAATAACGGAGAAAACAATGGCGACAATCGACCCAATCGCGGATATGTTGACTCGAATCAGAAATGCCGGGAAGGCGAAGTTCAGCAGTATCGATATACCCGGTTCAAAACTGAAAACCGCTTTGGCTATGGTATTAAAGGATGAAGGCTATATCAAGGGCTATAAATTCATCAAAGACAACAAACAGGGCATCTTGCGCGTTTATCTCAAATATGGTCCGGGGCAGGAAAATGCAATTTACGGTCTTCGGCGAATCAGTAAACCGAGTCGGCGGATCTATGTGAAGAGCAAGGACATCGAGCCGGTTTTAAACGGGATGGGAATTTCCATTTTATCGACATCCAAGGGAATCATAACGGACCATCAGGCCAGAAAAGAGAATCTGGGGGGCGAAATTCTCTGCAATATATGGTAGTGTGAGGAGAAATCAATGTCTCGAGTAGGGAAGAAACCGATTACAATTCCGGATAAGGTGAAAGTATCTTACAAGGACCGGATGATTACCGTACAGGGTGAAAAAGGGATCCTGAGCCGACAAATTCATCCTGCCGTTGAACTAAATTTGGAAGATGGACTACTGCGTATCATCAACCTCAAGGAAGACAAGAACAGTCGGGCGTTTCAAGGGTTGACTCGAAGTCTCTTGGCAAATATGATAAAAGGCGTCAGCGAGGGCTTTCAAAGGGTTCTGGAAATCAACGGTATCGGGTATCGGGCCGAACTGACCGGCAATGCGATTAAATTCAGCCTCGGATACTCGCATCCGATCAACTTTGATCTTCCAAAGGGTGTTTCAGCGGCTATCGAAAAAAATACAATCATCAAACTCTCCGGGATTGACAAAGAAATGCTGGGGCATACGGCATCGGCGATCCGAAGATTAAGACCCCCTGAATCTTATAAGGGAAAGGGGATCAAATATTCGGAAGAGAGTATTCGGAGGAAAGCCGGAAAAACAGGGACCAAATAAGGATTGACGAAATAAGGATCAAGGCGCCGAGAAATTTTGCGGCCTTTAATTCCTGTAAGTAAGGATATATTAGTTATGGGTTCTTCAGAAATAAAAAAGGAAGCACGATCAAAAAGAAAAAGAAGGATCCGGAAGAAATTGTCCGGAACGGAACAAAGACCGAGACTGAGTGTATTTAGGAGTTCGCGACATATTTATGCCCAAGTGATCGATGACACCTCCGGTCATACTCTTGTCGCGGCCTCGAGTTTGGAAAATGCGGTCAAAGAGCATCCCAAATTCGATAATAAAGTAACGCTTGCACACTTTGTGGGTAAGCTTCTGGCCGAGAGAGCCGTCGAAAAAGGGGTCAAACAGGTGATATTTGACCGGAACGGCTTTTTATATCACGGGCGGGTGAAAGCGGTTTCCGATGGTGCTCGCGAAGCGGGATTGGAATTTTAATTATTTCAAATTGAAGGAGACAGAACCTTGTTCAAACAAGATAAAGGCGAAAGTGAATTAATTGACAAGGTGGTCCACATTAGCCGGGTGGCAAAAGTCGTAAAAGGGGGTCGACGTTTCAGTTTCAGTGCCATCGTTGTAGTAGGTGACGGCGAAGGTGGCGTCGGGTTCGGACTCGGCAAAGCCGGAGAAGTTCCCGAAGCGATTCGCAAGGGTGTGGACAAAGCCAAAAAAGCGATGGTTAAAGTTCCGCTGGTGGAAGGGACAATTCCCTATACAATTATTGGCAGATTCGGAGCCGGAAGAGTTCTGTTAAAGCCGGCCGCTAAAGGCACCGGTGTTATTGCCGGCGGGGCGGTCCGAGCGGTGCTTGAGGCCGCCGGGATTCAGAATATTCTTACCAAATGCATCGGATCAAGTAATCCGCATAACGTGGTAAAAGCGACCATAATGGGGCTTAAACAGCTTCGGAGCCGTGAACAGGTGGCTTCCAGGCGTGGGATTCGTGGGGAAGATTTATAAGCAAGGAAAAGATAAATGACGGGCATACTGAAAATAACGCTTGTAAAAAGCATGATCGGAAAGCCGGAAAAGCACCGAAGAGTATTGCGCGGCATGGGTTTGACCAAGCTCAACCGAACCGTTGAACTTGAAGATACCGCAAGTACAAGAGGGATGATCAGGACTGTTTCTCATTTAGTAAGGGCTGAGGAGAAGATGAATGAAGTTGAATGAACTATCTCCGGGAAAGGGCTCCGGCAAATCCCGAAAGCGTCTGGGAAGGGGAGTCGCGTCCGGAAACGGCAAAACTGCCGGAAGAGGCTCAAAAGGGCATAAGAGCCGCAGCGGAGGGGGTGTGCGCCCCGGGTTTGAGGGAGGGCAGATGCCGATACACCGTCGGTTGCCCAAGCGCGGCTTTACAAACATTTTCAAAAAAAGCCTGTCAATCATCAATATCCGGGACCTTTCGAGATTTGAAAGCGGAACTACCGTGGATGAAGCGGCACTGATTCGAGCCGGTCTCGTGAAAGGACAAAGAGAGGGCATAAAGCTGCTGGGTCATGGTGAGATCAAATTTCCGGTCACCGTTAAAATTCATTGCGTTAGCAAGACCGCACGGATGAAGGTTGAGGCTGCCGGGGGTAAGGTTGAGGCGATATAATTATGGTTGTCGGCGGGTTCCAAAACGTATTTAAAATACCTGAACTAAAAAAAAGAATCATTTATACATTTGTACTCTTGAGCGTGTATCGAATTGGGGTGCACGTTCCGACGCCGGGTATAGACACCGTTGCACTAGCCTCTTTTTTCGCACAGGCGAAAGGAACCTTGCTGGGTTTGTTTGATATGTTTTCGGGGGGCGCCCTTGAAAGACTGTCTGTTTTTGCCTTGGGTATCATGCCGTACATCAGCGCTTCCATTATCCTGCAACTGTTAACGGTTGTTATACCGCATCTTGAGCGTTTATCAAAGGAAGGTGAGCAGGGTCGCAAAAAGATTACCCAGTATACACGTTACGGGACGGTGATACTGAGTATCATACAGGGATTCGGTATCAGTATCGGTCTTGAAAGCATGAGTTCTCCCGGTGGTGCTCCGGTTGTTCTACAACCGGGCTGGGAGTTCAGGTTAATGACCGTAATTACCCTGACAGCGGGAACCGCATTCATCATGTGGCTCGGTGAACAGATCACCGAACGTGGCATCGGGAATGGGATTTCGCTCATTATTTTTGCAGGAATTGTGGCCCGGATGCCCAATGCGATTGGAAATACCTTCGGCCTTCTTTCCACCGGGGAAATGGGAATATTCGCAATCCTGATTCTCATCGTTCTGATGTTGCTCGTTGTCGGGGTTATCATTTTTGTCGAGCAGGGACAAAGACGGATACCGGTTCAATATGCGAAACGCGTTGTCGGACGAAGGATGTATGGCGGACAAAGTACTCATCTTCCGTTAAAAATCAATACATCCGGGGTGATACCGCCGATTTTCGCGTCGTCCATCATCATGTTCCCGGCTACGATCGCCAGTTTTATAAAAGTTCCCTGGATGCAGAGTGTTGCAGACGCCATGATGCCGGGCAAAGTGATTTATGAACTGTTATACGTCGGATTTATATTTTTCTTTTGCTACTTTTACACCGCTGTGACATTTAATCCTTCGGATGTGGCGGATAACATGAAAAAGTTCGGCGGGTTTATTCCCGGAATTCGACCGGGTAAGAGGACCGCTGATTATATCGATAAGGTTCTGACCCGTATCACCTTGGGCGGCGCCATATATGTTTCGGCGGTATGTGTACTGCCTTCGGTGTTAATTACCCGGTTCAACGTGCCGTTTTACTTTGGAGGAACGGCACTTCTCATTGTGGTGGGTGTTGCCATTGATACGATATCGCAGATGGAATCTCACATGCTGACTCGCCACTATGACGGTTTCCTGAAAAAAGGCGTGGGTCGGATCAGGGGCCGACGATAGGGGGAAATATGGCGAAGGAAGAGCCGATCAAGGTGCAGGGAAAAGTCGTTGAAACTTTGCCCAACGCGATGTTCAAGGTCGAGTTGGAAAATAAGCATCAGGTTCTCGCGCATATCTCGGGAAAGATGCGTATGCATTTTATCAAAATTTTGCCCGGTGATATCGTTACGGTTGAACTTTCTCCGTATGATCTGTCGAGAGGCAGAATCGTTTATCGGTCGAAATAAATAGAATTTGTCAGCCAAGATGCCTGAAATTTAAATTTCAGGCGCTTAAAAGGGGATAACGAAATGAAAGTCAGAGCATCCGTGAAAAAGATTTGCAACAAGTGCAAAATTGTCCGCAGAAAAGGAGTCGTACGAATTATCTGCGAAAACAAGCGGCACAAACAGCGGCAAGGATAGAGGAGGGATAAACATTGGCAAGAATTGCGGGCGTAGATTTGCCGAGAAACAAAAGGATCGAAATCGGGTTGACCTACATTTATGGAATCGGTCAGACCATTTCCAGAAATATACTTGCAAAGCTCAATATTGATCCGGATACCAAGACGGATGATTTAACAGAGGTCGAAGTCAACAATATCCGCAAGATTATCGACGGTGAATACAAGGTCGAAGGTGAACTTCGAACCGAAGTCTCCATGAACATTAAAAGATTGATGGATCTCGGCTGTTATCGTGGACTTCGTCATAGAAAAGCGCTTCCCGTGCGCGGCCAGCGAACCAGCACCAACGCACGAACACGAAAAGGACCGAGACGAAGCACGGTTAAAAAGAAAAGTGTCGCCAAGAAGAAGTAACTACCCGCAGCAGATCGACGGAAGATTTCCGAAAAATCCAGCCGCATTAGGCAGTTCGCTTAAAAACCAGAAGACAGGAAATTAACAAATGGCAAGAAGAATCCGGACCAAGAAGAAAGAAAAAAAGAACATATCAAACGGCGTTGTTCATATCCAATCTACATTTAACAATACCATTGTTACCATTACCGACCCGGTCGGCAATGTAATTGCGTGGTCGAGTTCCGGTGTTCAGGGGTTTAAGGGATCGAGAAAGAGCACCCCGTTCGCGGCCCAGATAACCGCAGAGGATGCCGCTAAAAAAGCGATGGAACAAGGCATGAAAAACGTTGAGGTGTACGTCAAAGGGCCGGGTGCCGGTCGCGAATCCGCACTCCGGGCGTTGCAGGCGACCGGATTCAATGTCCTTATGATTAAGGACGTAACCCCCATACCCCATAACGGTTGCCGGCCTCCGAAAAGACGGAGGGTATAAAGTCAGATCCGTAGTATCTGAAAAAGGGTTGTTCGAATGGCATGGGTAACCGATAAAAATCAAAAAAATAAATAAGTTAAGGGAGGAATACTTGGCACGATACACAGGTTCGGTGTGCCGGCTATGCCGACGCGAAAATATAAAATTGTTTCTGAAAGGAGATCGATGTTATTCCGACAAATGCGCCTTTGATCGACGCAGTTACGCGCCGGGCCAACATGGCCAGCGTCGTCGGGGAAAGATATCGGATTACGGGGTCCAGCTGCGTGAAAAACAAAAGGTAAAAAGGATTTACGGTCTTTCCGAAAAACAATTCCGTCTGTTTTTTGAAAGGGCGGATCGTCAAAAAGGTATAACCGGTACGAATCTACTTACATTTCTGGAGC
This sequence comes from Desulfobacterales bacterium, assembly GCA_018432925.1. GTDB lineage: Bacteria > Desulfobacterota > Desulfobacteria > Desulfobacterales > JAHDSC01 > JAHDSC01. Next base: position 12,905 of record JAHDSC010000187.1, read on the forward strand.
GGAGGCTCGATAATGTGATTTATCGTTTGGGGTTTGCCAATTCCAGAACCCAGGCACGTCAATATGTACTGCATAAACATTTTATGGTCAATGGAAAGAAGGTAAACATCCCTTCCTACTTGATCGGTATCGGCGATGTGGTTGAACTGAGAGAGAAAAGCCGTGCGATTCAAGCGATTGGGGATTCGCTGGATGCAGTCGTTCGGCGAGGTGTTCCTCAGTGGCTTGACCTGGAAAAAGATAACATGCGGGGGGTTGTAAAAGGTTTTCCCGCCCGAGAAGATCTGACCATGCCCATCCAGGAACAACTAATCGTCGAACTATATTCGAAATAACAGACACAAGGTTGTTTGCCGGGTATTCCATTCATCTGTATGAATATCGGCATATTGTGCCTGAGAGATCTGAATGTATATTTTTTCCGTGCGATATTCCTCTGAAAAAAAACCTGGAGATTAAATATAATGTCATCAAATGAACTTAAGTACATGAATTGGCAAGAAGTGATACAGCCGGAAATGGTAGAGGCGACCAGTACCCCTTCTTATGGAAAGTTCGTTTGTGAACCTCTTGAAAGAGGATTCGGCATAACTATTGGGAATTCTTTAAGACGGATCATACTGTCCTCTCTGTACGGTTCGGCGATTGTCTCGGTTAAATTCGATGATGTGATGCATGAATTTACTTATATTCCGGGTGTACTTGAAGATGTCTCTGAAATTATACTGAACCTGAAAGAGGTTCGCTTGAAGGTTTCCGATCCGGAACCGAAAACCATTCGGATTAATGCGAAGGGAGAGGGCGAGGTGAACGCGGGGCAGATCACCAGCGATGATGGAAAGGTCGAAATCCTCAATCCCGATTTGCACATTGCAACCCTATCGGACAGCGCAAATCTGAAGATGACCATGACCGTAAAAGTTGGAAAAGGGTATTCTTTGGCTGAGGCAAACAAGGATGTGGAAGCTCCCATCGGAACCATACCGATTGATGCGGTATTCTCGCCCATTCAACGGGTCAACTACACGGTTGGTAACGCACGAGTCGGTCAAAGAACCGATTATGACAAACTTACCCTGGAGGTGTGGACGGACGGAAGCATATTACCGGAAGACGCGGTTGCTTATGCGGCCAAGATTCTGAAAGAGCAGATGAGTATTTTTATCAATTTCGACGAAAAATTTGAACCTGAGCCCTCCAAAAAAGGGGAAGAAGAGCAAAAACCGAGGTTTAATGAAAATCTTTACCGAAGCGTCGAGGAACTCGAGCTTTCGGTTCGAAGTGCCAATTGCCTGAAAAATGCCAATATATTAAAAATTTATCAACTCGTTGCCAAAACTGAAGCGGAAATGCTGAAGACCAAGAATTTCGGGAGAAAGTCTCTGAATGAGATCAAGGAAGTGTTAAGTGAAATGGGCCTTTCTCTTGGGATGAAGCTTGAGGGATTTATGCCTCCTGAGGAAGAAGCAGAGGAAGGAGAGTAGTTGCGCATATGAGACATAGCAAAGCCGGTCTAAAATTGAATCGAACAAGCAGCCACAGGGACGCCATGTTCAGAAACCTTGTTACATCCCTGTTCAAGCATGATCGTATACGAACGACGGACGCAAAAGCGAAGGAATTGAAACGATGGGCGGATCGAATGATTACGCTTGCGAAAAGAGGAGATCTGCACGCAAGACGTCAGGTGCTTTCCGTCATTAGAGAAAAAGAGGTTGTCTATAAGCTTTTTGATGAGGCTGTAGACCGCTATGGAAACATTTCCGGAGGATATACCCGGGTGGTAAAGATCGGGGCGCGTCCCGGCGATGCGGCCAGCATCTCTCTGGTGGAACTGGCGGCGCCCGAAAAGAGTCGGAAAAAGAAAAAGGATACTAAGATAAAAGAAAAGACGGCGTCCGGAAAGAAAAAACCAGCAAAAGAAAAAGCTAAAAAAGCGGTTCGTGTTGATCAGGAAAAGACCGAAGCAGAGGAAAAAGAACCGGAGGATAAAACGGTGTAGCCGATCGTGCGGTTAAAAATGCTCAATGTGCCCCCATTTTAAATGAAACGTTCATTTTCAGAAGTCATAAAAAGGTCCTGCCGGAAGCGGCAGGGCCTTTTTCGTAATTTTTTCTTTGTTTTTTTCCATTGACAATTTTTTTCCCGGTCAGCGGTTTTTTTTGATTCCTTTTGCCTGGTACAGCATTTCATCGGATTTTTTCAAAAGAGAAGCAGCGTCTTTTATCTCTGCATCCTCGGTGGAAGCTCCCCCGAAACTGATTGAAACCGGAATGGAAATCTCACCGATTTGCAGGGGGTTGTCCATAAAGTGACGCTGAATCCGTTTCATGAGCATCGCGGCATTTTCAGCAGTTGTCTGGGGAAGGATCAAGACGAACTCGTCCCCGGCAAACCTTGCAACGGTGTCGGAATCCCGGCTCATCTTCATCAGACCGTCGGCGACAAATGCCAGGAGTTCATCGCCTCGGTCATGACCATAGGCATCGTTGACGCCCTTGAACCCGTCAAGGTCCATGAATACCAGGGAAAGAGGACTGGCATATCTCTTTGAACGGTTGAATTCGCGCTTCAGGATGCTTTCCATAACCCTGCGGTTTAAAAGTCCGGTCAGGGGATCATGGTAAGCCATAAACTTCAATCTTTCATGAGCCGTAACATTTGATAGGCATATCGACACCTTCACGGAGAGAAGCTCAAGGGAACTGGTGTCTATACCCGGCTGGAAGCGATTGCGAGAGAAATCCGCCTGGTTTATGCTTCCGATTATTTCGCCGTCCAGAGAAATCGGAGCAATGGCGATTGACTTGATCAAGGTTTCGGTATTCGGCGGCAGGATCGAGAAATAAGGATCTAAATTATGATTGACAAGCAAGGGCTTTGGCCGGTTTCCGATCAAATCCAGGAAGGTATCCCGATCGACCACGGTCATCCGCTCTCTCAACCTTTCGGAACCTCCTAAGGATTGGATCAGGCTGGACACCTCGCTATGATCGATCATGGAAAGCCAAACGAAGGGTACCTTGAATTTTTCTTTGATTTCAGCGAGCAACACTTCAAACAAATCCCTGAAATTCAGGACGGATAAAATTTTTGCCTCAATTTCGCTGAATTTTCTTGCTATTTCTTCGTTTTTTCTTAATCTTTCAACAATGGTCTGAAGGTCATGCATCATTCATATCCACTATATAATGAGACCGCTGAACGGCAAGGAGAACCCGATTGAACCGCAACAGCGGGTGGTGCATTCCCCGAGATTTTCCGCGGGGTTGGCGGGTGAACCTGAAAATATACCAAAAGCCCTTCTTTACCCCTTTCATGGTCCCAGCCGGCGAAGTTTTTGTTTTACACATATAGGCTGAAGGGGAAGCAAATGCCTTGGAGACTTGAAAAAGCAATGATGTCGGTTCGTCCATTTATCAGCTTTGTCTTCGATATTCAAGTGTTTAACGGACAATAAAAGGTAAACACGGCCGGGTCATGTCTATCGTCAGTACCATTGTTCCGATATTTGTAATTATTACAGTTGGATGGATTGCCCGATGCAAGGGGTTCATCGAGGAGGAATTTCTGGGACCGGCCAACCGGTTGGTTTATTATTTAGCCATCCCCGCTATGATTTTCCGTTCAATTTCCAGGGCCTCCTTGACCGCCCAGTTTCATATCCGGGTTCTTGCAATAACCCTTGTCTGTATTTTTGCCGTGTTTGCCATCACCTGGGGTCTGGGGATCGCCGCAAGGATCAAAAGGGAGCGATTGGCAAGTTTCACGCAGTGTTCTTTTCATGGAAACCTGGGATATATCGGGCTTGCCGTAGCCTACTATTATCTTGGCGAGGAAGGGCTGATTCGGGCGAGTATTCTTGCGGCTTTTATTATGATTCTGCAAAATTTTCTCGCGGTCGTTGTTCTCCAGATTTATGCGGATCATCCGAAAAATAGGGGGAATGGATCTGAGATCGTCCTGAAAATACTTGGAAATCCTGTCATCCTTTCAGCCATCGGTGGAATAATGTTTTCGATATCGGGTGCGGCAATGCCGATCCTTATCGGACGCAGCCTGGATATTCTCAGCGGCCTCGCTCTCCCCATGGCCTTGTTGATTATCGGAGCTTCCCTGTCTTTCCAGTTGGTGCGATCCCGGATTACGCCGGTTATTTTTTCGGGAGCAATCAAGCTGATTCTGCTTCCGGGGTTGGGTATCCTTTTGTTCCGAGCGTTCGGGCTGTCGAGTACGGATTATCTCCCCGCTATGATTCTGCTTGCGTCTCCTACCGCAACCATTACTTACGTCATGGCCAAAGAAATGCATGGGGATCCGGATTTTGCTGTTGCCGCGATCTCGGCCGGCACCATGTTATCGGCGGGCACATTCAGCCTGTGGCTGCATATCGCCGGATAAGAAAATGGATGACGATCGCCCGTTTTCTCCGGTTCAGAGGAATATTTTGGATATTTCGATGATTAAAAATTGACGCCGGCGTAAATCGTCGTAAAATAGTTACAAATAAAACGGCTTAAAAAAACTACGTATCAAGATTCCCGTCGGTTGAAAATGAGAGGTATTCCGTGCGTATCTCAAAGACGGATACCGAAGCGAATCGCGGCATGGACATTCCGGGTAGCCGCTGAAATTTGAGCATTACCTGGAAATCGGTAGAAAGGGGCGTCATGCAAAGGTTCCTGTATACGGGCAGTCGATGGTGCGGCAGTTCGCATATTCTCCGGGTTATACTACTATGCTTGCTTTTTGATGATGTCCTTTGGTGAGAACATAAGGCAGGCGATCCCGGAATTTTTTAAAACTTGCAAACAGGGCGGATCTTTGCTTTTAAATTTCATTGCTCGGCAACCGTGCGGTAGATTTTTTTCCCACGTCACGTAATAGAACTTGCAGTTGCGGCAGTCTATCGTATTTCGGGTCTTCATGATGAAAAAGTCTCTCGTGACGGTTTATGTAATCAGGAGTTCCGTGTAACCGGATTTTTTTGTCCGATGGAGAAACGATTATAAGTTGATATAACCCTTTTAAAATTAATTTCAAGCATAAAAGGAAAAAAAGATATCGTCCCCAGAAAGTTTTTTTCACAGAGTTGGGTTTTATGGGTCGTTTTTCTATAGGAGTTATCGTCAATTCACGATTATTATTTAGCGATTTCAGGTGTGAAATGAATTGCCCAACTATTGGAAATCAATTTCACATGGTTATAACATTTGTTTCATCTTTTCCGCCGATTTAAAGGCGGTTTTTCTGCAAGGATGATGCCGTAAAGATTTTTGACTGATTATTCAGCGAACGCACTCTTTCGAATTGTATTGATTTGAATAACATATGTCTTCCCCTTTGTCCCGGCCGGCTTCTGAGATGAAAAAAGCTTTCTTGAACGGCATATAATTTGCTATATAAACCCATCGATGACATGATATGGTCAAAAAATATTTTTCCCTGCTCTTGCTTCAACTTCATTGTGTCTTGAAGTTTCAGATTAAACCGTTCAGAAAATTATATATCATCCGATAATAAGACAAATGGATTAAACTTATGTCAATAACTGAAAATGCCATAAAACCGGAATATATTCTTGAGATTCTATTGAGACGGCGATGGTTTGTCATTATTCCCTTCTGCCTGTCCATGATCGCTGGAATCTATCTTGCGCTTACCCTTCCAAAGATATACAGCGCGGAAACCCTGATTTTAATAGAAGCGCAGAGGGTTCCGGCCAATTATGTTCAATCAATTGTAAGTAGCGATATTAATGAAAGAATCAATACCCTTTCCCAGCAGATCATGAGTCGCACAAATCTTGAGAAGGTGATCAATCAATTTAATCTTTATTCCGATATGGAAAATGAAAAGACACACATGGAAAATAAGCTGGCGACCATCAGAAAAAATATTTCCGTGAACGTGTCCAGAGACCGACAGGTGGCGAATGCCTTTTCAATCAGGTTTAAGGGAACCGATCCTGAAAAGGTTATGAACGTTGCCAATACCCTTGCTTCCTACTTTATTGATGAGAATCTCAAGCTCAGGGAAGTACAGGCTGTTGGAACCAGCGATTTTCTTGAGGAAGAGCTGAATACCATGAGAAAAAGACTTGAAGAAGTGGAAGAGGCACTCAAGGAATATCGCAGGGAGTACATGGGTGAACTTCCGGAGCAACTTCAAACGAACCTGAGTATTCTTCAAGGACTGCAGAATAATTTGCAAAGCAGGCAGGAAAGCCTCCGAGATGCAAGAAACCGGATGATCCTGTTGAACAATCAGAGGGCGGTCGCACAGAATCTTCCGCTGCCCGGTGATTCGTCCCAAGTCGGATCCGGTCCGTTAACCCCGGAACAGATGGAAGAGAGGCTGACGGACCTTCGAGCCAGATATACCGATCAACATCCGGATGTAGTCAGACTAAAAAAGATGATCGCCGATTTTCAAGCTAAAAATGAGAACATAAGCGGGAACACGACGGAAGCATCCCGAAACGATACGGGTACGGGGGGCAATCTGCTTTCCGGAAGCCAGAGAGAGCAGAGCGAAATAAAAAGAGAAATAAGGAACCTGGAGGCTGAAATTTCTGAATTGACGCAACAGATAACTTATTACAAGAAGCGGGTGGAAAATACACCGAAAAGGGAGCAGGAACTTGCGTCCCTAAGAAGAGATTATGAAAATATCAATGCGACCTACAATTCTCTTCTGGGCAGAAAACTGGAGGCTGAAATCGCCGTCAACATGGAAAGAAAACAAAAGGGGGAGCGGTTCCGCGTCATCGATATCGCCAGATTGCCGGTAAACCCCGTGGAACCGAATATGAAGCGTTTGTTTATGATGGTGGTGGCGGCGGGTTTTGGAATTGGAGGCGGATTGATCTTTCTGCTGGAATTTCTTGATACATCTTTTCGAAAACCGGAAGATATTGAATCTTTCCTGGGGCTTCCGATACTTGCCGCGGTTCCGGAATTGTATAATCGAAAAAAAGAAGTACGGCAACGACTGGATCGAATTCTGAGTCTTGTCGCAATTATGGTTGGTTTTATACTGCTTGCCGGATTCGCCGTATTGAGCTTAAAAGGGGTAGACCGGACAATGAATTTTATCCGAAAATTCGTTGATATCTAACAGGGTGTTGAAAAACAAGAATCAGGCCGTCAGGCAAGGCGCGCGGCGAAGCGACAAGCGCAGCATATTCAAGCATATGTGAGCATTGGAGAGAGCCGTGCAACGCTGAATGGCGACCTCAGGCGCAGTTTTTCAACAGCC
>JAHDSC010000030.1 GCA_018432925.1 Desulfobacterales bacterium
ATCCATTGATATACATAATCATCAAAATAATATGCATAAAACTTTGCTCCTGAAAAAAAACAGGCCAGCCGGGCAGCAGGCAGGTCGGTCAGGTCCCCCGTTCCAACAACCGCAGCCCGACATTCTTCCGCTATCAGAATACGGGCCATCTTCCAACCACGCTGTAAAATACTTAAAATAACATTGATATCCCAAAAAACAGAGCGGTTTATCGGAATCTGTTTTTCAGCCCTCAAGCAATAGTAATGACCGGAAAGAGGACGAACATGGCCGTCCTGCTGCTGATTGGTGTCCTGTCTGGAAATCAAACAGTAGCTTCGAGGATTCATGTCCCGAAGGAGTCGCCCGATAACTACCGCCTGCCCTGACCATGACGGTGGCAGGACATGGGAAACAAAGGCAAATTTCGGCGTACGGGAATCCACACTCTCTGCCTCGGGAACTTGTCCATGACGAAGACGGAAAAAAAGTTTCGGCAGGAAAAAGAGCCACTTAAGCATGAAAAATTCAACCACGCCGATCACTTATCATGCACTTGCATTCGTCGTTGAGAAAGTCAATTGTTCAGCCACAAAGGTCGATAATTCGTTCCAGGATCAACCAGCGGCTGTCTTTTTCTTTTTTTAGTGAGATGGGCCATGAATTCCAGGAGCAAGTATCTGAGTGCCTTGCAAATCAGAATCTTACGATCGACACGCAACTCAGCACCGACATGGAACATTGCGTCTGCTTCTGCCCGAAATCCGCGAAGATACCAGATGAAAGCATATCCCCACACCCTCCCCGCCATATTTTCAACAAGGCTCCGATGCTCTGACTCATCAAAAAATTCTTGCAGGTAACACCCCATTATATTCACAATTTCTTTTAACGGCACGGAAGAAAGCTTCTGCTTGAAGCCCGCGGATTCAGGATGTGCTCTGACAATGGCCCCTTCCTTATAAGAAACTGCCAGGTCGCCATGCTTAAGCATGTTCAGGTAGAACGCACAGTCACCGGCCATTTGCATTTTTTCATCGAATCTAAGGTTATATTTTTTGATAATTGCACTTCTCAGCATGACGCCTGACGGACATGAAAAAGGATTGGTGTAGAGTGCAAGGCACTTCAGCGTTGCGCGTATTGCTTCACGGCTTTCGTAAATACCCTCTGCCAGGCATTGCCCAGTATATCCGAGCAATTCGTCTGAACAATTAACTATCCTTGCAGTTGTATTCAATAATGCGACACCGGCATGAGCATCCAGGAATTCACATTCGCGGCTTAAACAACCGGGCTGCAATCTGTCATCATTACAGAGAATACGAATATATTCCCCTCGCGCCAATGTGATACATCGGTTAAAATTAGGAAAAAGGCCGATATTTTTTTCATTTCTGATCATGCGAATTCGAGAATCACGGTAATTCTGTATATGTTCCCACACCCCATCATCTGAACAATCATCAATTAACAGTATCTCCAAGTCCTTATAATCCGCATCCAAAACAGACCGCAGGGTATCATCAATCATTTCCTTACGGTTGTAAATTGGTATTGCTACCGTGCATTTGGGCATGAAGAAAGTCCCCTAAATCTTTTTACTACGCCATAGATCGCAGGCTTCTACAATGTAGCGGCGAAACAGCTCCCGCTGTTTTCCGGCTTCATGGTTTTCGATGGCGAAATCATATGACTTTTTCCCAAGATCTCGCCTGCAATCAGAATCCGTAATCATCTTTTTAATCGCGGAAGATAGAACGATTGCGTCTTCCCTTCCTACTGTCAATGCGGCACCGGAATCGTGGAGATATTTCATTGAGGCAACATTCTCCGGGCCATACCCTAAAATGCATCCCCCGGCCATCATGTACTGAGGTATTTTTGTTGACAGTGAGAAGGCAGTCCATTTCTGATACACGGGATGAAAACTCTCGACATGAACCAGAACATCTGCTTCCATTTGAAGCTTTTTCACTTCTTCCTGTGATGCGGTTCCAGCAATATGCATTACGGGATCAAGCCGGAGATATTCTGCATGCTTCTGAATGTCGAAAGGAAGGGCGTAGATTTTTAACTCCCCGCAGATCCCCTCCGAGCGCAACTTATGTAATATTTCACCAATATGCCGTAGTGGAGCCCACCTGTGTGGATTCAGACTGCCGATAAAAAGGAAGCTGACTGGATTATTATTTTTTTTAGTGGAAGTATTTTCCTCGAATGATCGATATTCTTCCGCATAGAGCATCTGCTCAAAACGAGCGCCATAACGGCGGGTATATTCCTCATTCATTGTTTTGTTAGGCGTCAGGCTGATCGGGGAACGTTCCACACATTTGTTGAACCAGTGATCCAGACTACGTCTAAGCAATCGGCTGAATTTGTGATCTTCATAGAGCGTAGTAATCCAGTCATCAGTGTAATATGGAATAATTGGAATATTTCTCAACTCCGACACATTAACAACGAGACGGACAATAGGGCTGGATGAAAGAAGGGAAAATATTATGTCCGGATTGAAATCATCGATCCATCGGAGCAATGAACGATTGAGGACGGACGGCAATCTCAATATAAATTCCCCAACAATCGTCCGTATTTGCGGTGACAATACGGAAAGAATGCGCTCAACTTTGGGTCGATCTTCATATTCAAAAGCATAGTCCGGATTGTAAATCGTGCTCGTGACCTGTTGCGGAGTCGGCAACTCACCCGAGGTAACGAATCCCAACATGCCTTTGACAATGTCCAGTTTTCTCAGACGCCAATAACGTTCACAAACATCAAAACCCGGCTGCATATTGGAATAATCCATCTGCGCCAGGCACTCTTTCGGCCAGCCCTCGAATAAGTTGGATTTTACAATTCCAGTATTCCGATTTCTATTGAACGGTGTAGGATCAATGACCAACACCTTGGGGTATTTTTTCTTATCCACCTTGATACTTGGCACAACCACCCAAACATTTCATTCCGGGGAATCTGTCGAACATTTCAGTTTTAAAAAACTCTAATGTCATAAAATGAGCATAAAATCATCCCGCATGACCAACATGTTGCTTTTATTACTACAAGTCATCTCAAAATAAACGAAGTAAAATTATCGCGCACCCGAGCTGCACCATGCCAAGAAAGTTTTCAACGTGATATTCATACCTTACAACCAAGCGCCTGAAATTTTGTATCCAAGCAAACAGGCGTTCAACC
>JAHDSC010000131.1 GCA_018432925.1 Desulfobacterales bacterium
GCGTATGGTAGGCCCAGACCCCTAATCCTCCGTCCTTCGGCAGGCAGTACCCTCCGATGCCGGGGCCCGGAAAAATCATATTCGAATGCGTGGGGCGAACCTTGATGGCTTCAATCACCTTCGTAAGGTCCACTCCGTTCCGCTCGGCGAACACGCTCCATTCGTGCAGAAAAGCCAGAGTTGTGGCCCGGTAGGAATTTTCAACGATCTTGCAGGTTTCGCTCTCAATCGGACGGTCCAGCACCGTGAGTGGAAACTGATCCACGTTGAGCACATCGGAAAGAAACGCCTTGACTCGCTTCTTCGCCTTTTCGTTGATACCGCTGCAAACCCGCCAAAAATCACGGATCGAAGCGACATAATTACGACCGGGCATTACGCGTTCAAACGAATGAGAAAGGAGCGGTTCAACATCCTGTAGGCCTCGCTTTACAAATGCTTTTTTCATGATTGGATACGCAACATACTCGGTGGTTCCCGGCGGAACCGTTGTTTCGATCAGAACCAGGCATTCGGGATTGATCTTTTCTCCGATAACCTTCAGGCTTTCTTCCAGTGCAACGATGTCCGCTTTACCCTGCCTGACGTTTCCGAGGGTTTCTTTCAGATAATCGCATTGAACATCCACCACCACGATATCGGCAAGTGACAGCGCATCGTATGTATAGGTGGCAATCATGGTTTTTTTCTCCATCACGCAGCGTCGAATCATCGGAACGACTTCCGGATCCTCCGCTTCTACAGGCGCCAGCCCCCGATTCAAATACGGAATCTTCCAGAAGGAGCGGGGGGAAGGTCTTTGCATGCCGATTACAAATTTGGAGGGCTTTCCGGTTTTTTTGTCCACCGAGTCGGCAATAACCCCCGCCATCACGGCTCCGACAAAACCGACACCCATCACCATCACGATTTCACGGCCCAGAAAACGCTGCTCTTTGACAATATTTTGAATTCGCTTGAATTCTTCCGGGTAATCGGCTTCTTTCGGTAAAGGAAACGCTTCACCGTTCGGGCAGATGGAAACCGTCGGTTCAAATGATTGTGAAACATTTTTTTCGGGATGCTGCGCTTTGGAATCGGACATGTTGTTTGCCTCCGGTAAAGTAATAAGTCGAATAAGGGTAAAGAAATCCAATAGAAAAAGTAATCAATCGAGGTTTTTCCCGGCCATAAGCCTCCACTGGGAAGCCGGAGAAATCAAACATCATCATATATTAAAAAGGATATATCACGCAAGGGTGCATGGACGCCGCGATGCGTTCAAGTTTAAAAATCAGGATATTTTCCCCGTAGCAACGTTACGACTGGTTCTCATGATGATCAACCACAACCATCAAAAAGATCGGGCGGCATATCTGCCGCCGAAACAGGCTCCACCATGAATGAGCGAAACCAAAAAAAACGATGAAAAGAATATCGACAATAAAGAAGGGAATCTTAAGAAAAAGCCGGGGAACCGACGGGGAAAGTCCTGGGACTTGCTTCCAACTTTTTGATCCCGAAAAGCATGGATCCGATCAGAAGCGGATCGGAATCTTTCATTTCCTGTCGGTCTTTTCAGCAATAGCAGGCTGTACGGTGATAATTTTTCGTTGGGGATATCCTTTCGTAGCACCGTTGGGCGATCCTACTGAAATGTCAACCCGTTGCCGATTGCTATCTCGATGATGAATCGATAAATTTTCCGGGAACCGAGGTAACCCTCGGAAATTCTCCGACCGGACTTTTATCCACCAGCAAGGTGCATCCATAGACTTCTTCGAGGGTCCGGTAAGTAAGCACTTCGTTGGGTGATCCCAGGCTGATGATCCGGCCGTCTTTGAGAAGAAGCAGATCATCACCGTACATGGCGGCCAGATTCACGTCATGGGATACCATCACCACCGTGACTGATTTTTCCTCCTTCAGCCGTTCCATCAAATCCATTACCCGAACCTGGTGAGCAAGATCCAGAGATGCCGTCGGTTCATCCAGAAGAATAATTTTAGGCTCCTGACAGATGGCCCGTGCGATGGAAACGCGCTGCCGCTCTCCGCCGCTCAACTCGTCTATCTTACGGGATGCCAGGTGTGCCACCTCGGTAAAGGCCATGGCCTGCCGGGCGATTTCAATATCCTCTTCCTTCTCAAGCCCCAGCATCCCAAGGTGGGGCGAACGTCCCATCAGAACCAGTTCGGTTACGGTGAACGGAAAATCCATCGAGGCCATCTGTGGAACCAATGCGATGGTTTTTGCCAGGCCTTTTCTCGTGTAGTTCCGGCATGGACGGTCCATTATTTCCAATCGGCCATTTTGCGCCGGTAAAACGCCGCAAAGGATCTTCATGAGGGTCGTCTTTCCGGATCCATTGGGCCCGATGATGATGAAAAAATTTCCCTTCCGTATCGAAAATGAAATTCGTTTTAAAACCGGTGTATTCCGATACGAAAAAGTTAAATCCATGGCAACAATCGCTGAATTCATCGTTTGGATCTTTTCAAAAGAAATATAAAAAGCGGTGCGCCGATCATGGCCGTAATCACACCGGCGGGCATTTCCCCCTGTTGAGGCAGAATTCTTGCCAGCAGATCACATAGAACCATGTAGGCGCCTCCGCCCAGTACACACGCCGGAACCAGAATCCGGTGGTCGGGGCCCAAAACAAGCCGAAGCAAATGCGGCATCACCAGACCAACGAAGCCAAGGAGTCCGCAATGGCTCACGGTGGCGCTGACCATCAATGAAGTGGCGACCAGCAGAATCACGGTCACCGCCTTTACATTTACACCCATGGTCTGAGCCATTTCTTTCCCCATGAGAAGCAGGTTCATTGTGTTGGAGAACCAAAACAGCAAAAGAAAACAGGGAAGAATGGTCAAAGACAGCATCCCGACCTGGCCGATATCCGTCGAGGACAGGTCTCCCATAAGCCAGAAAATAATATTGTGAAGCCGCGAATCATGCGTCAGGGAAACAAGAAACATAATCACGGCTGTACAAAAGGCGTTGACCATTACCCCTGATAAAAGAAGAGAATCCTTCTTGAGAATCGTTTGGCCGGACGACATCATCAGGATCAGCAACAGCGTGACCATACTTCCGCAGAAGGCGGCAAGTCCGACACCCGGGAACCGCGAAAGCCCCATCAGGATGCCGATGATCCCTCCGACTGCCGAACCGCCGGAAATGCCCAGGATGTAAGGCTCCGCCAACGGGTTTCGAAGCAGTGCCTGGAACACCAGACCCCCCAGCGAGAGGGTCGCTCCCACCAGGGTTGCAAGAACGACTCGAGGAAAGCGAATTCGCCAAATGATGGTCTCCGTCATGGAATCGATTTCTTTTTGTCCCAGCAGAGATTGCAGGAAAGCGCCCACTCCTCCCCCGGCGGATCCCATGGAAATTCCCATAAACCCGGCGATGAACAGTAGCAGCACCATCCATACTGAAATTTTCAGAATGCGTTTAAAAAGAAAAGGCTTATTCCGATTCACGGATCTTCCTCGAAAATTTCGGGATGAATCAGTTGCAGGAGTAATTCAAGACCATCCACCAGCCGGGGGGTCGGTCGATCAAAAAGATTGGAATCTACCAGGAAAATCCGTTTGTTTTTCACGGCGGGCAAATCCGGCCATTGATCCCATTCCGATTTCACCTGTTCGAAAACCCTCTCCCTTTCCATGGAAGACACGATCAAAACCTCCGGGGAGATTGCCAGAACCTGTTCCTTTGAAAACCGCGGGTAGGAAACAGGACCTTCCGAAAGATTCTTTCCTCCGGCAAGTACGATGAGTTCATGGCAAAACGTATGGGTGCCGACGGAAATAATAGGTGAAATTCCGATCTGGAAGAAGACCCGGGGGCGGGTATCGACTCGATCAACCAGAAATTTTACCCGCTGAATCCGACGCCGCATATTTTTCACCAGTTTCTCCGCCTTTTCAGCAGCGTTCAGAAGCATCCCGATTTTAAGGATCGATTCCATTACGGCTTGTGAATTCCTTGGGTCCACAACATAAACCGGAATGTTCAGAGAGGCAAGACGATCAATGACATTTTTTGGATTTCCGTCTCTTATTGCAATGCAAAGATCCGGTTTCAAGGCCACAATTTTTTCAAGGTCCAACTGTACATAGGAGCCCACCTTCGGATATTTTAAGGCTTCAGGAGGAAAATCGCTGTATCGGGTCACTCCTTTCAAGCGATCTTGCTCTTCCAGGGCAAATACGATCTCGGTAATGCTCGGCGCAAGCGCTACGACCCTCCGAGGATCTTCGGGGAGAGACACTTCCCGTCCGAGCGGGTCGTTGACCATTCTAGCGGAGGACGGATACGCAAAGAGAAGATACCCGGTAAAAAAAAGAAAACCGATTATCCAGTATCCGTGTTTCATGCTTTTTCCCAAGAAATCATCTTTCAATCCAACTACGTCCACCGGTGTTACGAATGATGGTGGTTTCAACCGTCCTGTCTATCGTTTGCCTGAGTTAAACAGAAAATCATAAATATGGTCAAATGCGCGCCGTGAAAATGGAATTGTTTTTTAATTCGTTCCGACACGAGTTAACTACTTTAATTAAATAGAAATATGAAATCAAGAAAATTATGACGGATATCGACAGGTAATCCCGGATCGTTTTCGGCCGGTTTAAAGTCGGATCATATCGACGTTCGTATAATGGAAATAAAGCATGCATTGCGTGGGAGACAGGATAAGTGATATAAGGATGAATCATGTGGAAAATTTTATTCATCCTTCTTGCGCTGCTTTATGCGTTATGGCCTTATGACTTTTTACCTGATTTATTGATCGGCTGGGGATGGCTCGATGATCTCGTCGTTATTGGTTTTTTGCTGAGGTATCTTTACTCCGGCAAATCGAAGGAATCGCGTAATAGCAATGAGAATCGGGAGTTCCGGCAATCCTTTAAAAAAGAAAAATTCGCTGAAGAGAAACCAAACGGCGAAAAATCCCAATTCACCGAGGCAGGCATCGAAAAAGACTCTTACGAAGTACTCGGGCTGCACAACGGGGCATCCCGGGATGAAATCAAACGGGCCTACCGGGAAATGGCAAACAAATATCACCCGGACAAAGTACTTTACCTGGGTGATGAATTCAGAGAACTAGCAGAAAAGCGTTTTAAAGAAATCCAGCATGCCTATCAGAATTTGATTCGAAAATAGCCCGAAATCACATCCCGCGGTTAAGCCGAAAAGAATGGCCGCTTCCGTCTGATTCAAAATCTTTTTTTTATCCTATCCGTTGCCCGATTACCATTTCCACATAACCGGGTCCGGATCCAAAAAATCCGTAACGATACGTCCGATTGCGTCCATTTCCGACAGATCGGATTCAGACAGACGCACCCGGCCGGCCTGGGCATTTTGAATAACCTGCAGGGCATTTCGCGCCCCGGCAATCGCACATGTATTCGGCTGGGCAATGACCCAAGCCAGCGCCAGCTGTCCAAGGGTGATTCCGTGAGCATCGGCGATTGGCCGCAATTTTTTCAGTGCCTGTTGAACTCGATTGTAATGTTCCGGTTCAAAGAGTTTGTTTTTCGATCGGTGATCCCCTTTTGCAAATTGATGGCCCGGACCAAACCGGCCTGTCAGAATTCCCTGGGCCATTGAGGAATAAGCCAGGATTGTCATGTTGTTCTCGACGCAGTATGGCATCTCTTCCTTTTCCACTTGTCGCCAGAACAGTGAATAAGGCGGCTGCAAACTTTCGATCCTGGTGTAGTTTGCAGCTTCTTCCAGTTGGGCTCGTGAAAAATTGGACACCCCGATCGCCCGGATCTTTCCCTTTTTTTTCAAGTCATTCATCGCGCGCAGGGTCTCCTCAATGGAAATTCTTTTGGTTCCGAACGAACCGGCCGGCCAGTGGATCTGGTAAAGGTCGATGTAGTCAGTTTTGAGATTTCTGAGCGAACGATCGCAAGCCTCCATCACCTGGTTGTACCGAAGATGATTGGGGAATACCTTGGTGGCGTAGACCACCCGTTCACGAACATCCGCCAGTGCTTCACCGATGATTTGCTCCGAATGACCGTCTCCGTATACTTCCGCCGTGTCAATGGTTGTTATGCCTGCATCAAACGCTGCCCGAATCGCTTTTGTTGTTTCGGCGTCTTCAATACCCGTCCACATTGCCTTCCCGGCTTGCCAGGTGCCCATGATGATCGGGGTGATTTTTATTCCGGTTGTACCCAGCATGCGAAGCTCCATGGCGTTCTCCTGATTTTGAATATGATTTATATTATTAAAAAACGGCTGAGCATGAATAGAAAACGTTCAAAAACACCTTACAGTCTTTGCCGATTCTATGCAAGATTCTGTTTTTTATCATGGGAATTTGCCTCACCGATCCGACAGGAATTCCTGTCGGGTCTTTCTCCCTTCATAAAATGAGTCTTTTTACCTATGGACAAAATTCTTGTTTTTACGGAAAATGTTTTTAGAAATCGAACCGTTTGATTAAAGATCCAGGCATACGGAACGGAACAGAAAGGAGGAGATTCGTCATGACTATACTTTGCAGCTTTTCTAAGCCGGGTGTGGATGAGCTTAAAGAAATCCAAAATCTGGAAAAGGAACTGGGAGTAACTCTTCTGGCATTTTCATGTCCGGAAACGAAACTCGCCCCGAATTTAACCGATGAACAGATCAAAAAAATCCGGGAGATCGAAAATAAGGTCGGGATGATTTTGATGGCGGTGCAATAGGGAAATTCGCAGCGCGTGCGATAGAAAGGGTATATACTGAACAGGAGAGCGACGGGCTCCATTTTCCGAGAAGCGGGGTTGGCGGAATTTCAAATCATTTCTACATGTTCCGCCAGTACGGATGGATGAGATCTTCAAAAATCGTCATGGCCGCTTCAGAACCCTGGGCTGCTGCCGTTACGATCTGCTTGTATCCTCCTTCCACATCCCCCGCGGAATATACACCGGGAATATTGGTTCGGTGCCGACCGTCATGCCTGATGTAGCCTTCCGGTGTCAGCGCTACACCGATCTTTTTTGCAAGTTTGACCGCCGGTTCATAGCCGATTGCAACAAATACCCCGCTCGTTTGAAATGTGGATGTTTCACCGGTTCTGTTGTTGAAAAGAAGAAGCGCTTCCACTCGTTCTTTCCCCCGTATCTCCTTGATTTCGGTGTTCCATAGGATCGGAATCTTGTTTTCTATGAGATTTCCGACAAGGTGTTCCTGTGCTCTTAAGGCATCCCGCCGGTGGATGAGTGTAACATGAACGCCCATGTGAGAAAGATGAAGCGCCTCCGTTACCGCACTGTTTCCGCCGCCTACCATTACCGCCTTTTTTCCCTTAAACAGCGGTCCGTCGCAGGTGCTGCAATAACTCACACCTCTTCCCGCCAGCCTGGATTCCCCCGGAACATCGAGTTTTCTGTAGGTTGCGCCGGTCGCAAGCAGAACCGCCTTCGACACAAAGGTGCGACGGCTGGTAATGATTTCCATCGGTTGGCCGGGCATTATATCAATGACTTCTTCTCCCTGGAAAATCTGAACGTATTGAAGGGCATGGCTTACCATGATGTCTACAAGGCTTTTACCTCCGACCTGGGTGAAACCCGGATAATTTTCAACGACAGGAGTCATTGCTACCTGCCCTCCGAGAGCACCTTTTTCAACCACCACCGACTTTAGCCCGCTTCGGGCACCGTAAATTCCCGCTGTCAGTCCCGCGGGTCCTCCGCCGACAATAACAAGCTCCGTTTCGATCCGTTCGGCGTCGCTCTCCGGGATAAAAACCGTTTGCTCTTCCAGCGTGTACAAGGATGCAATAAACAGCTCTTCCGGCTGAGCCCCTTGCGCGATGAGGACATCATTGGAAAAGGTCAACGGAACACTGTAAGCGTTGTATTTTTCGGCCAATTCCGGATGGCACTGAATGTCAATAATTTCAAGAGAGACCAGTTTGGGGATTTCGATCGCCGCTTTTATCGCATTGACAGCCTGAAAGGGACAATAAGGACAGGTGGGACTTACGAATACTTTGATTTTTCTCGGCGAGTTAATTTTCTTGACGATTTTGAGAGATTGATCGCTTAAGTTGCTTTTTCCGAGACCTATAAGAATGAGGCTTTCCACAAATGTTCGACCTTCTTCTCCAATGGGAGCGCCCGTCCATCGGATCGAATACCGATCCGGCGCCATCAGAAGTGTTGGCGAAATTTCCACCTTCCATTTGGCAGCCAGTTCGTGGCTGAGGTCATGTTCTTCATATTTGATTCGGGAAGATATTTCCTGAAAGGATTGGATAACCTGGCGGGTTGCTTGGCTGAAAACACTCTCTTGCTCTTTGCTCGTGAACAGGTAAAGGAAAATATCATGAGGCAATTTTTCGAAAGCCGATTTCAATTGTCTCAAGACATCCTTGTGATTCGATTTATCTCTGTCGGGACTTGAATTTTCCATGTGAATCTCCTTTTGTGAAACATCTTTGAATAGAAGATGGCTAAGTGGCCAAACAGGAAATAAAACGATGCCGCAAGGCAGGAGGGTTTGAGGAATCACTCATAACAATTTTATTATCAATTATAAGTTACTTTAGTGAAAAAAAGAACCGATGTCAACGCACCTGTAGCGCACTTTTGCTCGCAACACAAACTCCCGTCTCGCCGCCTTGACAACACCCTGAAAACCATATATATATCATTCCGATCAGAATGCCGGTCAAAAGAACCCGGTACGTGAACAGCCATGAAATTGCCATCACGTCCTGTTGTGTTTTTTCGACGAAGCGGGCGACTTTTTTTGCGCTTTTGGATACAGTTAAACCTTTGGTTCGTTGCAGCTTTCACCGTCATCCGCCACTGCGCGTCCAGTCGAACGCAGGATGCCGATGGAAAGAAGGACAGCAGACATGCAGATATCATCGCATTATCCGACCTGGATGCGCCACTCGTGCCATCCATTTTTCTCCGTTTCCGATCCGTTCAGCTGATTCTGTCGGGTATTCTTACCGCACGGGATTATATATTTCTGGTATTCGAACAATCAATCTTCGCGTCGAAGGGTCTGCGTCATCCATGAACAAAAAATCGAGCTGTACCTGTACCATTGTCGTTTTTGTTGTTGCCGTGAATTTCATGATCTGGTGGCTGTCTCATCCAACACCAGCGCCCGAACCGGAGTGGCATGGTAAGTTTCGAGCGCTTTCCTTCAATCCGTCCGGAGAACAGAATAACCCTCGCGCAAAGATATACCCGAGCGCCGAGCAAGTCTGGCAGGATATACGTTTTTTACGCGACAAAACTGAGGCGGTGCGAACCTATTCCTCGCTGGACGGTCTGGAGGCGGTTCCAGGGCAAGCCGCAGCACTGAATCTCAAGGTGATCGCCGGCGCCTGGTTGGACCGCGATCTGGCGCGTAATGAGCGCGAGATCGAAAATCTGATCACGAACGCCAATCGTTACAGCACCATCAAACGTGTCATCGTAGGCAACGAGGCGGTACTTCGCGGCGACCTCACTGTCAAGCAGGCGATATCCTACCTCGACCGCGTGCGCATCGCCGTCCATCAGCCGATTGGTATCGCCGAACCATGGCATGTATTTTTGCACAATCCTGCCTTGGTCGACCACGTTGATTTTATTGCCATCCACGTCCTGCCTTACTGGGAACGCATTTCCTTTAAGGAAAGCATCGGCTGGGTTCTAGACCGCTATCAACAGATCAAGAAAGCCTTTCCGGGCAAGGCAATCATGATTTCTGAAGTGGGTTGGCCAAGTCATGGTGAGCGGGTCGGCCGGGCCAAACCCGGCCAGACACTTGAATCGATCTTTCTGCGCCGTTTCCTTAACCTAGCCGAGCTAAACGGCATCGACTACTGCATTATGGAAGCTTTTGACCAGCCCTGGAAGGTTTCGGACGAAGGGGTAGTCGGAGCTCATTGGGGAATATGGGATCGTCAGCGTCGCCCTAAGTTGGCACTGACCGGATTGGTGAACGACAAATCCCTGTGGCTCTTACAGTTCATGGCAACGCTGCCGGGGGTGTTTCCGGTGTGGTTCTACCTCCGCCGACGTTTCGATCAGCCCTTAGGAGCACGCACCTTTTTCGCTTTGCTGCTGCAAACTACCAGTTCGGCGCTTGTCTGGATGTTTTTTACCCCATTGACAGGTGAGTTCCTCCGCTCCGAAACCGTCGCATGGTCCATATTGATCCCCCTGCAGGTCGGGCTGCTGATTGTAGTGCTGGTCAATGGTTTCGAAATGTCCGAAATGCTGTGGCCCAAGGGGCTTAAGCGGTCCTTGAAACGACTGCAGTCGTCGGACCCCGCCCGCTTGCCCAAGGTTTCGATCCATGTTCCTATCTGCAAAGAGCCGCCCGAAATGGTTCGCGAGACGTTACTCAGCCTAGCAGCCTTGGACTACCCGTGCTATGAAGTGCTGGTTATCGACAACAACAACCCGCATCCTGAATTGTGGCAGCCTGTGGAGGGCTATTGTCGTCAGTTGGGCGAACGCTTCCGCTTTTTTCACCTGGAAACCCATTCGGGCTACAAGGCCGGCGCGTTGAACTTCGCCCTATCTCACACCGCTGCCGATGCGGCCATCATCGCCGTGGTGGACAGCGACTACGTGGTGAGCTCCGACTGGCTTCGCGACCTAGTGCCTCACTTCGAGCAGCCTGGGGTAGGTATCGTTCAAGCACCCCAGGATCACCGCGACTGGCAAGGGAATGCCTTCAAAACGATGATCAACTGGGAATACAGCGGCTTTTTCGAGATCGGAATGGTACACCGCAATGAACGCAATGCCATCATACAGCATGGAACCATGACCCTCATCCGCCGCACCACCCTGGAGCAGGTTGGCCGTTGGGGTGAGTGGTGCATATGTGAGGATGCCGAACTGGGTCTGCGTGTGATCCAGGCAGGCCAAGAGGCGCTCTATATCAAGGAGAGCTTCGGCAGGGGGCTCACCCCTGATTCTTTTGCCGGTTACAGGCGTCAACGATTCCGCTGGGCTTACGGTGCAGTCCAGATCATGCGACGCCACTGGCGCATTGTGGCGCCATGGAATCGCCGCAGCCCGTTGACCTTCGGTCAACGGTACCACTTCTTCGCAGGCTGGATACCCTGGCTCGGCGATTCTCTGAACTACGTGACTACAATCGTGAGCCTTCTGTGGTCCTTCGGCATTTTGGTGGCACCGCGCTATTTCGGCCTTCCGATATACCTATTCCTTTTGCCGATGCTTGGAGGGTTCGTTTTCAAGCTGATCCATTTTCTGTGGCTGTATAAGGCACGCGTTCCCTGCGGCCTGATGGCCCGTCTGGGCGCAGCGATAGCGGGCCTATCCCTGGCGCATACTATCTCCATAGCGATGCTGACAGCTCTTTTCAGCAAGTCCAGGCCGTTTCTGCGCACGCCCAAATGCGAAAATCGACCGGCTTTGATCCGAGGCTTACTCATGGCGCGAGAAGAACTGATAATGGCTCTGTTGCTTTGGACCACGGCAGCATTAATTTTGATGCACCAACGCACCGATAATATCGACGCCGTCATGTGGGTTGCGGTCTTGATCGTTCAGTCGTTGCCCTACCTTGCCTCGCTGGTTCTTTCCATGGCGAGCTCGTTCAGGGGGATGTTGCCACGCCTGTGTTCACGGCTCTGGGCTGTACCGGCCGCCCAGCAATATTCACAACCAAGCCGTTGATCAATTCATCGAAAAGCAGCACTTCCGTTAACCTTTTGATAGTTTTGTGGATGTTACGTCTTTGAAACCATATTCAAACTTTTTTTCGCAAAATATTTTTCATGGAATAATTGCCTTATTTTACAATAAAATGATTCATGCAGCAGCGTTGCTGAAAGTTTGAAAGAAGGAGAATTGTGAAAAGGTCTTTAATTATCGGTGTGATGGGAGGAGGAACGGCGACGGTGGAAGATTCGAAAGCGGCCTATCGCTTAGGAAGCATGATTGCCGAAAATGGCTGGATACTGTTAAACGGCGGAAGGGGTGTCGGAATCATGGAAGCTTCCGCAAGGGGTGCCAGAGACCGGGGCGGAATCACGGTCGGTATTCTCCCGGATGATAACGACGACAGGGTTTCAGAGCATATCGAAATCCCTATTCTTACCGGTATGGGAAGCGCGAGAAACTGCATCAATGTTCTTTCCAGTCATTTTATTGTCGCATGCCCCGGTCAAGCCGGCACACTCTCTGAAATCGCCCTGGCGCTAAAATGCTCCAAGCCTGTGATTCTGCTGAATTTTGATATTGGCTCCGCCTTTGATCTGTACCGAGCGAAAGATCTTCTCCGAGATGCAAAAACACCGGAAGAAGCTATAGATATTATCAAGAAGAAATCAGCGGAGAAATAAAAGGGCTGTCTGGAAATTCAGTGGCCGAGGTCTGAAGCATGGCCTCTGCGATCGCCAGATCCTCCGGGGTTGTAATCTTTATGTTGAATCGGCTGCCGCGTATCATCTTTACTTTTTTCCCCAATCGCTCCACAAGCAATGCGTCGTCCGTGCTGAGACCCCCCTTCCCTTTACCGGCCTCATGAGCTTCTCGTATCAGACTATATTCAAAGGCTTGCGGAGTCTGCGCCATCCAAATGGTTTCTCTATCTAATGTCGCGTGGATATAACCTGAAGAGTTTACGCGTTTCAAAGTCTCGAAGGCGGGCAAACCAAGACTGCAGGCACCTGTTTCGGTTACGCCCTCGATGCATGCCGTTAAGAGTTCAGGGTGAACCAACGGGCGTACTCCATCGTGGATGACGACTGTGCCGCCCTTATCTTCAATTGCCAGAATCCCGTTGTATACCGAATCCCGGCGCACTGCACCACCGGCAACCAGCCTTAACTCTTTTTGAAGATTCAGGGGGGTTATGATTCTTTCATGGCAGAAATCGAGATCTTCTTCTGGAACCGCAACAACGATGCAGTCTATTGCACTGCAAGCATTAAATACCCAAAGCGTACGGCTCAGGATCGGATGACCGGCAAGCATAAGATACTGTTTGCGTACCTTGCCGTTCATCCGAATGCCTTTGCCGGCCGCGACAATGATTGCCGAAACCATATCTTAAATTGCACCCTTCCGCACGCCATTACCCCAAGTTACTGGAAGGATGCAAGGATTCTCTGACAAAACCCCATCCCCCATCGGTTTAAAAATTAGATGATCGGCAGCGGCATTTAAGACAAGAGTAAGAAAATTTTTATTTCAGATACTTCAATTCTTTGGGAAGCGGAATCCCTTTCCCCATGGTATCTTCTCCGTAATTGATACCGGCAAGGATTTCAATATCCCGCAGTGATCTCACGTCCCCTTCAAAAGTCACTTCACTAATGTTTTCCTTCTGAATCTTACCTCCAGCCCACTGGATGTCCAGAACACTGCCGGCATCAAACCGGTCCTTCCCGACACATAAATCCACCTGACCACCGTAGTGTTGAACAATTTTGGCGACCAACAGGCTAGGCCTGCTGTGAAAACCGAGTTTTTCAGGAATACCGACTGTAATGGAAGAGCGCTCAATGTTTTCGTTCAGGATTTCGCGTGCCAATTCGGTACCGGTTGTCAGAAAATTGCAGACATAATAAAGACCGTAATTAACGGCCCGATCCAGAAGCATTTCAGGATCAATTAAAGCGGATAACCGATCCTGCACCACCTTATAGATGTTTTTATAACCTGCTTCATAGAGATGCCGTTCATAGAAATGCAGAAGCCTTCCCGTCAGTTGAAGGAGGTGGAAGACCACGGAAAAAAAACCTCGAAGCTGTTTGAGTTTTCTATTCCCGAATCGGTATCCTCCGTGGATTACGTAAGTATCAAAAGAGGATTGAAGATTGTGCACAAGCATCTCATATCGCCGAATGCTCACTTCATTTACCTTGTCCGGCACAATCATAAGGATTTCTTCCATCTTATAAGGTTTGTAAAAACCGAGCTGATCAAACTTATGAGTGATACTTAAAAATTCGCTGGCAATCTTAACAATATTTTTCTTCTGCTGATCCTTGTCCTGATCATCAATGTCATAATCAAGTATCTCACCGGTGGTAACGGTTGGAAAATCCCTTGTTTCATAACCCTTATCCGGTATCGGGATGTTAAGACGCCGAGCTTCTTCTAAAATTGCCGGCGCCATCTTCATCAATGACTTCGCAAGAAAATCAAGCGTCGCCTCACCCTGACTACCGAAATTTTCAATATCCGGGATATCATAAGAAGCCAGGCGGTTTGAAATATGTCTCTGGGAATAGCTGCTGATGCTTAAATGCCGAACCGCAGCCGCAAGTTCTCTGTAATAATACCATTTATTATTATTCTTTGCGCCGTGAAAATCCAGAAAGTCTTCCAAAAGCTGAGAGGTGTAGATCAGCTTTGAATAGAGCATCTTGTTGAAAAAATAGGTCGACTCATCACATCTTGAAATATAAAGGAAACATCTCAAATAATCCCATGAGAAAATCCGGACTTTATCAGCGAAAGCGACACCGCTAATGGATTTTATCGCCTCCATTGCTTACCCTATCTCCTTTTGATTTTTGCACTGGAAACCGTCAAGTATGCGGCCGGGAAGAAGTTTAGACTCAACTGTTACTCGTTTGAGATCATTTTTTTTAAATTCTCTCAGAACGATTTTTTTGTAAAATGGTCATTATTTACGGCCAAAGCAGTCCATAAGCCGAATTCTGTTCCCGGCAAGGGTTGCCCCTCGCAAGGTGACGATCATTCATCTATGGGCGCCGGTTTCCCGGTACCTCTTGCAACCTACCCGAAAGCTTGGACGGGCCATCCTCAAACGCTTCCCTATTTGGTCTTGCACCGGGTGGGGTTTACAAAGCTTCCCCGGTCACCCGAAGAACTGGTGCGCTCTTACCGCACCTTTTCACCCTTACCCGGCATCTCATGCGTGCCGGGCGGTATACTTTCTGTTGCACTTTCCTTCGCGTTGCCGCGACTCCACGTTATGGAGCACCCTGCCCTGCGGTGTTCGGACTTTCCTCCGGATGAAAAAACCATCCGGCGATCGTCTGGACTGCTTCGACCGATGTTACGAATTTTCCCAATAAATGATTCGCTGACAGTGGGGACAAAATTTCAGATCATCCCCGCGCTGAAGCTCATTGTACATCTGGGGCGGAATGTTCATATGACATCCATAACATACCGCATTCCTGACGGGTGCGATAGCCATCCCCCGTACCTGCATTTTGACTCTGTTAAATTTTTCCAACAGCTCGGAATCAATCCGCTCGGAAATATTTTTCCGCTCGGAGTCCAAATGAACAAGCTTTTTCTTTATCTCCTCGGCTTCTTGCGCGATCAACTTCTTCTCGCGGCCAATCTCTTCGAGAAGCTGTGCGTATTCTTTTTTTCTTTTTACGAGTGCTTCTTCGACTTTTTCCATACACTCCAAACATTCCAACATCTCATCGTCAATCTGTGAGCCCTTGGCCTTTAATTGTTCTTCCTCTTTCAATAAGGCCTGATATTCTTTATTTGTTTTTACGGATCGGAGTTTCTCCTTGATCTTTTTGATGCCGGATTCGTTGGTCTGTCCATTCGATTCACATGAATGATATTTTCTTTTCAATTCATCGAGCAAAGCCTCTTCGCTGGTCAGCGTCCGATCGAATTCTTTGAGCTTGGCGTCGAGCGTATCTATCCTGAAGGATACATTACTTAGTTTTGAATGTATGGTCTCGGCTTCTGTTTCAACCTTTTGAAGCCTTACCAGTGTATCTATTCCAGATTTCATATTTTTTCCATTCTTTTCCTACCGATGTTTTCATCACCAGTAGACTCATCGTTCATCAGCACACAAAACTCCGATGACATTCATATCAACGTAAAAGGATCGCTTTCAAATCCGCATGCTTCCACCTTCACATCGATTCCGTTTTCCGATAAAACCCGTCGAAACCTTTTCGCCAGCGTCTCAATGATTAGATGCTCCGAGGCGAAATGTCCGATATCGATGATACCCAAATCAGCGGCTTCTATCGCTTTTGCATCATGATAACGCAAATCTCCGCTGATATAAACCTGGGCCCCGGATAAGAAAAAATTATGCAACAGGCTTGAACCGCTTCCCGCGCAAACAGCCGCCTTTTTTACAGGCAAATCCGGTTTTCCCGCAACTTTCACCCATTTAAGTCGGAGCGTTTTTTTAATTTTTTGCGCCAGAGCAGTAAGATGGGTAGCTTCATCCAACTCGCCAACCCGGCCAAGGCCTTCTTGGTATTGCGATGGCAACAAGGAGTAGACCTCTATCGCCAAGGGATAATGCCGATGATTTTTCCTCACATGCTCGATGACGTGCTTGAGGTTTTTGCGAGGAACAATTGATTCGATTCTGATTTCCTCTGTAGAATTAAATCCAGACATTTTTGGGGTTCCCCGATTTGTCGCATGTTCCAGACCGGATTCATCTGCATCATCCTCGCCGATCGATCGGCATGGATACCTGCGAATTTTTTCCGCCTTTGCGTCAGAAAGGGAACGCAAAATCTGCGGTTCATATTCAACAGATGAATAAAAAATTAGTTTGCATGTTTGGGGCCCTTTGCTATCGCCAAGTACCGTCAAATTTTTAAGCCCGATTTTTTCCGCCAAAACCTCGTTGACACCCCCTGCCGCACTGTCAAGATTGGTATGTGCCGCATATAAAGCAAGTTGGTGTGAAACCGCCATCTGGATGATTGAGCCAACGGGGGTATTAAGATCGACGAATTTCAGGGGCTCGAAAATCAGCGGATGATGGGTGATTAAAAGGTTGACGTTCTGCCGGCAAGCAGCCGTTACAACCTCAAGAGTCGGATCCAAAGCTACCCATACCGATCGCACCGGCCAATCCCTGTGCCCAACCTGCAATCCGACATTATCCCATTTCTCAGAAAGATAAAACGGAGCAATTTTCTCCATTAACCCAATCGTATCACCGATTGTCACTGACATATAATAGCACGCTTTTCATAGAAAATTAATAAAGAATGAAACATATGGGACAGTCAACTTTTGCACTATCAGCTCCGCCGTGCCACACGCTGCGCACCAAATGAAAAAGGCGTGGTTTCTAAAAAAACCACGCCTTCACTTCTTCAAATTTTACGGCGGGCAACACTTTATCTTTCTTTTTAGACCTCTTAAAAAATTCACTTTATATTCATGTGATGATTTAGAAGTTGAAAATGATGGGCCCACCTGGGTTCGAACCAGGGACCGACCGGTTATGAGCCGGTGGCTCTTCCAGCTGAGCTATGGGCCCGAAAAGTTTCCTGCGACAGACTTACTAACTTCAGCGATTCGATTTGTCAAGCCCTAGCTTTCAATAAAACTTTTCAGTTTCCGGCTTCTTGTCGGATGTCTTAATTTTCTTAAAGCCTTGGCTTCTATCTGTCGGATTCGCTCGCGGGTAACGGCAAAATCCTGTCCGACCTCTTCAAGCGTATGGTCCGCTTTTTCTCCGATTCCAAAACGCATCCTCAACACTTTTTCTTCACGCGGAGTTAATGTCGCAAGGACCTTTCGTGTTTGCTCTGCAAGGTTTAAGCTTACGGCAGCATCTGAAGGCAACATGAACTTCTTGTCTTCGATAAAATCACCCAAATGGCTGTCCTCTTCTTCTCCGATCGGCGTCTCCAAGGAAATCGGTTCTCTTGCAATTTTCAAAACCTTTCGAACTTTTTCCAGTGGTATCTCCATTTTTTGGGCAATTTCTTCAGGTGTCGGCTCCCGTCCGAGCTCCTGAACCAGATATCGAGATGTCCGGATCAGCTTGTTTATCGTTTCAATCATATGGACAGGAATCCGAATGGTTCTTGCCTGATCGGCGATTGCCCGGGTGATGGCCTGCCGTATCCACCATGTTGCGTAAGTACTGAATTTATAACCACGGCGATACTCAAATTTATCAACGGCTTTCATCAGGCCGATATTTCCCTCCTGAATCAGATCCAGAAATTGCAAACCCCGATTGGTGTATTTCTTGGCAATACTGACAACCAGACGCAAGTTTGCCTTTACCAGTTCGCTCTTTGCGATCTTGGCCTTATGACGGCCATCCTCAACAGCAATCATAATCCTTTTTAAGGTCCGGCTTCTTGCCTTGATTGCATTTTCTCGTTCTCTTATCTGGACCTGGATATTCTTGAGCTTTTCAAACAGAAGTTCAATATCCGGTCCCTCGAGATCGGATCGTGAACTGACCCATTTTGAAAACTTACGCTTATCTTTTAAGTGAGAACGGAGTTCGGTAACCGGAACATTGATCGCATTTGAGCAGGTCAAAAGCATTTTGTTCATGGAATCGAACCATTCGATTTGCATCTTTATTTTTTTTTCGATTTTGTCGATCACTCCGCCTTCAAGCCTCCATTCTTTCAGCAGATCAAAGATCTTGAGGCTTCGGCGGGCGATGTTTCTTCGGAGACGACGCTTTTCATCCGCATCGATCCCTGGCAAGAATAGGCTTTCTCGATACGTCCTGTTTTCTGAGTGCAGCTCTTTTATGGAATGGATGGTACTTAAAAAGCTTTCAATCTGAACCGCTTCATCGACATAGGTATCCCCTTCATCTACATCCCTTAATACATGCTTGAGTCGGAGGGTTCCATTTTCGATATGTTCCCCGAGGTCCAAAATACTTTCCACCCCTAACGTGGTATCAAGCAATGCTTTGATCACTTCCTGCTCGCCGGCTTCTATCTCTTTTGCGATCTCCACCTCTCCTTCACGACTCAGGAGGGTAACCATTCCCATCTCCCTGAGATACATTTTGACCGGATCGGTCACCGTGCCGAAATCGGCAGCGATGCCGCTTTCAAATTTTCTATGTCTTGTTTTTTGTGTCGGTTCTTCCTTGCCGGCCTTTTCATCTACGATTTCAATATCGAAATCATCAAAAATCATAAGTGTCTCATCGATCTGATCTAAAGACAACATTTCATCGGGGAGAACCTCGTTAATTTCATCATAGCTCAAGCATCCCTGCTTTTGTCCTTTGGAAATCAGTTCTTTTAAGGCATCATTATTAATTTTTTTTGTGTTTTTCCGTTCTTTGCCGGATTTTTTAGTCATTTGATCTCGCCTCCTGCAGACTTCGAATTAAGTTGTTGTTTCCGCGGAAACTGTGTTGTCCGCAATTTGGTAACTTAATAAATCAGGCTCTTTGCAGGTCATTTTCCCCCTCTTTGGTTTAATTTCTGTTGCTTGTTTATTACTGCCAACTTCTGTTTTTCTTCCAGCAATCTCATAAGAAGTTCATGGTCGTTGGCCGCTTCGGCTGCTTTTATTTTCCGCAGCAAATCACTTCCGCTTCGGTTTCGGCTATCCTCAAATTGTGCAATCAACTTCATGCATCCTTCATTGTCCCAAAAATTTTCCGTAATCGCCAAGGCGGCGATAATCCCTCTGATTTCCTTATCGTCGATCCGGCTCATGATTTCGGACGCATGAACACAATCTCGAGCGGTCGGTTGAGTGGAAAGAACCCGTGATTGAAAATTCCCCTTAAGCGTTAAGAGGGTTTGTCCAATGGATTTCAGCAATTGATCTTCAAAATTGTCAAGAAGGTTGCGGCGGTCTATTTCCGGCAATATTTCTGGAAATTGCAGCATCATTGAAATAATTTGTCGTTCAAGGCGGCTGCCGATTTCGGAAATGGTTTTTTCCCGGCATTTATTTGAATTGTCGGGTCCTTTAAAATTGGGACAGGGAAAGCCATTTGAGCGGTTGATTCGTCGGATGTCGTTCTTTTTTTTGACTAAAACCTCTCTGACCTTCTCCAAAACAGCGGACTCATCGATACTTATGAGCTCCGCAAGCTCCTTGATATACAAAGACCTCGCAACACCATCATCAATGGCGGCCAGTGTTTCTTTCAATTCTGAAACAATGCGAATTTTTCCTTCAACGGAAATCCCGTATTTCTTTATTGCTGATTCCATTAGAAACGAAATGATACCCGGTGCTTTCTTTGCAGCATTAAAAAATGCCTCCGCCCCAAATTCAAGGAGATAAGAATCCGGATCGTGGCCGTCGGTCAATACCAAAATTCGGGTATCTACGTTTTCTTTTCTGAATACATCCTCTTTCCTAAAGTTCACATGCTCTTTCCAAAAGATATCGATACATCTTCTAGCCGCCCTTATTCCCGCTTGGTCCGAATCATATACTAGGATCATCCTGTCGGCATATCCTTTCAAAAGGCGGATGTGATCCGCAGTCAGCGCCGTCCCGAGGGTAGCGACTGAATTTTCAATGCCATGTTGATGAAGGGACAAAAGATCAAGATATCCTTCAGCAATGAAAACCGAACCGGTTTCTCTGCATTTTTGCCTGGCTAAGTGCAGTCCATAGAGTGATCGGCTTTTGTTGTAAACATCGGTTTCCGGGGAATTCAAATATTTCGGCAGAGAGTCGTCCAGGACTCGGCCGCCAAAACCGATCACCTGCATATTCACATCAAAAATCGGGAAGATGATTCGGTTTCTAAAACGATCATAAAAACCGTTTTTATTTTTTTTTGATACAATCAGGCCAGACTTTTCAATCAGTTCAGGTGGTACCTGTTTTTTTAAAAAAAAATGAACAAGGGTGTCCCAGCCTGACGGGGCATATCCGAGATTAAAACGGCAAATTGTCTTTTCTTCCAATCCCCGCTTCTCCAGATATGCCATGGCTCTCTTCCCCTCCGAGCTGTTAAAAAGAACGTTGCGAAAAAAATCTAACGCCTTTCTGTTTACATCAAAAAGACTTTCCCTTTCGCTCATCCGTTTTTCTTGGATCGGGGAAAGTTTTTGATCCGGGATTTCGATTCCATAACGTCCAGCTATCATTTTTACTGCCTCGGGAAAGGAAATGCCATTGTGTTTCATCAAAAAACTAAAAAGATTACCCCCGACGCCGCATCCGAAACAGTAAAATATCTGTTTCTCAGGACTTACTGTAAATGATGGTGTCTTTTCCGAATGAAATGGACAAAGGCCAACAAAATTCCTGCCGGCTTTTTTCAGGAGGACAAATTCTGAAACGATATCCACGATATCGGCTGTATTCTTAATTTCTGAAATTGTATTCTCGGAAATAATAGTTGCCAATATGAGGGTCCTCCATTGCTACAAGACAGGAAAAATAGATAAAATCGGAAGGATTTTAATGATATGAGGCGTTGACAACTCTTTTCTGTGCCCAAGCTGACGAAGAGACATTTGCATGACGCCCCCTTTCGTCAGATTTTCATGTAGGCTTAAATTTTAATCCTCGAAATACTCAAAGCATATTCCTGCGGCTAAAAATTATCGCCTTTCTCTAACTTGAACGAAATTGAGCATTTTTCAAAGGTCGCGCGTATTACAAGAACGGAATTAACATCCCAAAATTTGGATCTACTTGTAACTATTACAAATTCTCTAAATATGACCATCCCACTTCGGGTTTCCCTTAAAAGCACCTGCTTAAGTAATGACTTTTATTAAATTTTAGTATTCTAATGATTAATCTTATACTTGTCAAGAATTTAATTGAGAAAGAATTGAAACCAAATTAGCTATAGCATGGAGAATTTTGTTTGGAGACCCGGATCGCATCTTCAAGATTCAAAGTGCCGCTGTAAAGTGCTTTGCCGGTTATGACACCAACAACGCCGACCTTTTGCAGCGGCAGAAGATCAATGATATCCTGTAAAGTTGAAACGCCCCCCGAGGCAACCACCGGTATGGAAACAGCCTCTGCCAAACGCCGGGTTTCTTCGATATTCGGACCGGTTTGCATTCCATCCCTGTGGATATCCGTGAAATTGATCGCTGTAACCCCACTGTCTTCAAACTGTTTTGCCACTTCTATAGCCTTTATACGAGTTGTTTGAGTCCATCCTTCAATTGCGACCAATCCGTTGCGTGCATCAATACCAACAACAATTCTGCCGGGAAATGCCTTACATGCGGCCTTAACCAAACCGGGATTTCGAATGGCCTCTGTTCCAATGATAACCCGTTTCACCCCAAGGTCCAAAAGAATTTCAATGATTCCCGTATCCCGAATCCCCCCTCCCACTTGAATATCCGCCTTTACTCTTTCCAGAATGTTTCGGATGGATATCAAGTTTTGCGGGCTTTTTTTAAAGGCACCATCCAGATCCACCACATGGATCATTTTTGCACCGGCCTTTTCCCATCTCACGGCCATTGATGCCGGATCATCTGAAAAAACCGTTTCCTTATCCATGCGCCCTTGAAGAAGCCGCACACATTTGCCGTTTTTAATGTCAACCGCTGGAATAACTATCATTTTTCCCTATCGCAGCTTCCCGATGGAACCAGAGGAAGCCTTTACCTTTACGGACCCTTTCGCCTATTCTCGGCGTCCGGCTCGATTGTTTGAAATTTTTAAAAAAATCCATGTCGGATTGTTTTCTATCTTTCAGCATCCATCATGGTTCCGGAAATTCTTTAAGCATATCTTCAAGTCCGGATACAGCCATTTGTTCGGCTGTGATCCATTTTCCTTTTCTTTTTACAAATTTGCCAAAATGCAAAAGATTTTCGAATAAGGAACTCTGCGTCTCATCAAAAAAACCGGTCCATAAAATACGCCCGTCATCCACGTTGATCAGGATAAGATCAAAGGTAACGGAAGCGGGAAATTCAACCGCATATTCAGTTCCGATTCTTTTTTTAAAACGATAAATACGACCGGCCATAACGGCATCGGCGCCGATATGTCTTCCGGTTTCAAGGAGAAGTTCCAGTTCGGACAGCTCCTTTCCGCTTTCCGACAACAGAGTGGACATCACCTCACGGGCATGTTCGGATGGTAACAGTTCAAAATTTTTATGGGTTTTCATTAAATCAAATAAGTGCTCCGTCAGAAAATCGTCCGCACCCGGTGCCACCTCTTCGATCATATAAACGTTTTTACATAACGGGCACCTGAAGCTGACGTTATCGCCATATATCCTGTACATGTCTTTAAAGGGTATAATCAGCAATTTCTTGAAAGAAAAAGACGCAGGTGCCGTCTCGGGAGAAATGGCCTTGAGCTGGCACGCAGTCAGCGCGAATGCCAAAGTGACAACCATCATGATACATTTTCCGATTTTTTTCTTATGATTTGCCATAATAGGCATAATATGCCTCTTGGTGTAAGGGGTATTAAAGTTCCCTGCAGCTGGCTGTGAACAATCTCCTTCTGCAAGGGCTTTCGGTCGATTTTCAGGTTTCCTTACTGACAAAAAAAGCATGGTGGAATGCAACTCGTTGCTTTATATGGCGCCTTTTGAAGACCGGACATCGGTTATTCGGCTGTCAAAAGAAGTCGCCTCATCCAAAGCCTTCCCGACGGCCTTAAAGATCGATTCCATGATATGATGCTCGTTTTCCCCGTAAAGAACGTTGATATGAAGGTTCATCCCGCCCCTAGTTGAAAATGCTCTAAAAAATTCCTTGGCAAGCATCATATCAAAACCACCTCGATGACGGGCTATAGGGGGAACATTGTAGACAAGGAAAGGACGTTGGGACAAATCGATTACGACACTCGCCAAAGCATCATCCATTGGCGTCAAGGCATGGCCGTATCGTTTTATGCCTTTCCGATCGCCAAGCGCCTTGTTGAAACTTTCTCCTAAAACCAATCCGACATCTTCGACCGTATGATGGAAATCGACCTCCAGATCACCTTTCGCATCGACTGTCAGATCAAAGAACCCATGAACGGAGAAAAGCACGAGCATGTGATCAAAAAAAGGGATTCCAGTGGATATCTCATGATTACCACGTCCGCTCAAGTTCAACTTGATATGTATTTCCGTTTCCTTTGTTTTGCGATAAACCTCAGAAGATCGTTCCATATTTGTTTGATCCTCACCTGTTTTGGATTTCTGATAATTTTAATGTCATACCGGCCGGTTTGCTGTTTTAAAATGATCATGCCGGATTGTAAATTAGATGATCGTCAAATATATGTTTGTGGCTTTTTCGGATGCCTCCTCCATCGTGGCCGGCACGGGCAATCTTTTCCATCCACTTCCTCTATATTTTCTTTAAAAGACAAAACGAAAAAAGCTGAGTTAAAATTTTTTTTAATTAAACCTTCGAAGCAACGAAGTCAATATTTTTAAGGAATGCCGGGCAATTACTGAATCTACAATTCTTAAAAATTTCAGATGGAGGCAGTCCACGCAAATAATGGTCAATTTTCGACCGTCAGAAACTTTTTCCGATTTTCAGTCTTGTTCACAAACCGGAGGCCAGCGAAAGAGAATCTCTTCGCTGTTTCGGTTTGGCAGGGACGAAACTGCAAATGGTATCCGTCAAGAGATCTCCTCAACCACAGACAACGGAGTTAACCGTCCGGCTCCGTTAAAAATGAATAAAGAAATTTTCGGGTTCGTCGATACAACATCTACAGGTAATGCTCAGTTTCTTCAAGTTGAGATTTTTGAATAAAAAATATTTTATTATTCTCGAGTGTAAGAAAGACAAGAATTTTTAATACAGGGCCATTGAGTATTTTAGGATTAAAATCTAACGACGATTGAGCGAAAAAAGGCTGTTATTCAACGCTCTCAATTGATTACTAAGAACCTAAATATTTTCGAAGAGATGAAACATGTTTATTAAGTTAAACGGATTGGAATTTGAAATTGCCAGTGGATCCCACGTGCATTATGCAAATGGATTCAAAGATGTGGCGATTGATTGGAAGGAACTTGATCCGAAAATGCGAGCGGAATTGAAAAATTTGACGGATCATGTGGGGGCGGTCCTGGAGGAGGCGGCACACATCCTTATGATTAAGAAGTCATTTTGAACTTTCCCGTTGCAAGCAGTGTGGAATCGATCACTATTGATCGATCCTTAATGGCGCCCTTTTGACCGGCAGAAGAACCTATACATGTTCCTTACTGCTGAAATTCAAGAAAGCAAGTTTATACTTTAAGCTGCAACAACCTCTTCTTTTTTTAAAATCCCCTGTTCCTAATGAATACAATCTGTTTTTTCCATAAAAACAGGAAACCATTTCATAATCTGAAAATGGAGATGAGGGGGCTCGAACCCCTGACCTCGGCGTTGCGAACGCCGCGCTCTCCCAACTGAGCTACATCCCCATAAACGATGTCGATTCATACCAACTTACAGACAATCCGTCAATTAAAATGTCATATTTTGAGTTTCGAAAGAGATTGAAATACTTGACATCAAAAGAACGTGTCTCTATAAATATAATGATAATTTGATCGGTGGTACTTTTGAAGTGTTTCGGTTCCAAATTTTCATTTATATTTAAATTTCAGCCAACCTTTAATCCTAAACTCATTTATTAAGTTATTTCATACAATATCCTGTTTTATTTAATTATAATATTTTTCTATCACAGATATATTTTCTGCGTTAACTTGATGCAACCGAGTTGGAAGGTAATGAACGATGGCCAAGCAGACTCTTTTCATACCGAACATCTCCTGCCGACATTGTATTGCGGCCATAAAAAATGAATTGAGTAAAATTGAAGGGGTTAAAAAAGTGGAAGGTGATCCCCCCAAAAAACGGATCATGGTGGAATGGGATTTGCCCGCTACGCTTGAAGAAATCAAAATCACTTTAAAAAAGATCAATTATCCGGCAGAATAATTTTCGTATCGTGTGCCTTACCGAAGCCCTCTTTCAAATATGCTGCAAACCCAGCAAAAACTCCGGATCATGCAGTCACTGTTACTCGCGGTTCATAAGAAAAATATATGCATTACGGAAGCAATACCGCCAAGGCTGTATATCCCTTTGCATCGGCAAGTTCGGGCTCATGAATTATCCGATATCCACCTTTTCCTTTCATCCATATTGAATCTGATCCAATATGCCCTTTCTCTTTAGTGTAATCGGGAGCACCCATGGCCGAACAAAAAATAACGCTACCTATTTCCGGAATGACCTGCGCGAACTGTGCGCTGAATATTGAACGCTTGCTGAAACAGCTGGAGGGCGTGAATCATGTGACTGTCAATTTGGCTTCCGAAAAAGCGGTGATTTTTTTCGATTCGAAAAAACTTCATCTCATCGACATTGTTAAAAAAATCAATGAGATCGGTTACCGTGTCGCTACAACAAAAATCGAACTTCCCGTCACCGGGATGTCCTGTGCCAATTGTGCAATGACGGTTGAAAAGATTTTAAAACAAAAGGTTCCAGGATTGATTGATGTTTCGGTCAATTTTGCCGGCGAACGGGCTTTTGTAGAATATATTCCGGATATTTCAAACCTTGAAGATATGATTTCGGCCATCCGTTACGCCGGATATGACGCAGTCGTACCGGATGAAAATTTAGACGCTGAAGATGCCGAACAGGCCGCACGCAGCGCTGAAATTCGAGATCAAAGTCGAAAGTTCAACGTCGGGCTTTTTTTTGCCCTTCCGCTCTTCATGCTCAGCATGGCACGGGATTTTGGTTTTGTCGGCGTCTGGAGCCATGAGTCTTGGGTCAACTGGTTGTTCTTTGCTTTGGCAACTCCCGTCCAA
Source organism: Desulfobacterales bacterium (assembly GCA_018432925.1). Classification (GTDB taxonomy): domain Bacteria; phylum Desulfobacterota; class Desulfobacteria; order Desulfobacterales; family JAHDSC01; genus JAHDSC01. Next base: position 26,497 of record JAHDSC010000131.1, read on the forward strand.
TTTTACACAGGCTGGGATTATTATACGGGAGGACTGAAAAGCCTTAAAAACAGAAGCGCAAACATGGATGTTCTGGTAGCCATGGGTTCTTCGGTGGCATATTTCTATTCGCTTGCGGTTTTGATCTTTTCCTCCCTGGGCGATCATGTCTATTTTGAAACCTCCGCTGTAATTATTACCCTCATCAAATTGGGTAAAATGATGGAGTCCAGAACCAAGGGGCGAACGGCCGGGGCGATCCGGAAGTTGATCGGCCTTCGGCCGAAAAAAGCCACCATCATGGTCCAGGGATAGGAAAAAAAGATTCCGCTGACTTTGGTAAAAAAAGGAGATACGGTCCTCGTCCGACCGGGAGAACGAATTCCGGTTGACGGCATTGTGATCGAAGGAGCATCGGCGGTCGACGAATCCATGCTCAGCGGAGAACCATTGCCTGCGGATAAAAATATAGGAGATCCGGTAATCGGAGGGACCATTAACGGTGAAGGCTTTTTAATGTTCAATGCTACTCGTGTCGGCAAAGAAACCGCCCTTTCCCAGATAATCCGACTGGTTCAGGAGGCGCAAGGAAGCCGCGCACCCATACAGGCGGTTGCCGACCGGGTGGCGGCAATTTTTGTTCCCATGGTTATCGCTTCAGCCTTTTTGACCTTTTTTTTGTGGTGGGGACTGAAGGGCGAATTTGTTCCAGCCATGGTTCGGCTGGTTGCGGTTCTGGTCATCGCATGTCCTTGTGCCCTCGGACTCGCAACACCTACAGCCATAATGGCGGGAACTGGAAAAGGCGCTGAAAAAGGAATTCTGTTCAAAAACAGTGAGGCTCTGGAAACTGCAACAAAACTCGATACAATCGTGCTGGATAAAACCGGAACCATCACCGTGGGAAAACCCGCCGTCACGGATGTCATTCCTCTTGATTCTTCCTGTCATACAGAGGAACAGCTGTTAAGAATCGCGGCATCGGTTGAAAAAGGATCGGAGCATCCGATTGGAAAGGCAATCGTAGTCGAAGCGGAAAAAAGAGGCATCAATTTTTTAGAGATTCAAGATTTTAAAGCATCCGGCGGTTTGGGCGTAGAAGCCCGGGTAAACGGCATCCCCGTAAGATTGGGAAAGCCGCGATGGTTCCGTGAATCGGAAATCGATCATAACAATTTTAACCAAAGAATCGCTTCCCTGCAGTCCGAAGGAAAAACCGTTGTCAGTGTGATGCAGGAAAATGATTTATGCGGCCTGATTTCCGTATCGGATACAGTAAAAACGGAATCCAGGGAAGCGATCCGGAAGCTTCGCGATCAGAATCTCAAAGTCGTCATGCTCACCGGAGATAATTTGCAGACAGCCCAAGCAATCGCTTCTCAGGTTGGTATTGAAGAGATTTTCGCCGAGGTCCTTCCGGAAGAAAAATCATTAAAAATCAAAACGCTTCAGGAAAAGGGAGCGCGAGTGGGCATGGTCGGTGATGGCATAAACGACGCCCCGGCACTAGCGCAGGCGGATATCGGGCTGGCGATCGGGACAGGGACGGATGTGGCGATTGAAACGGGCGATGTCATCCTTTCCAGTGGCGATTTAACCGGGGTGTCTTTGGCAATCCGGCTCAGCAGGGCGACCATGAATACGGTCAAGCAGAATCTTTTCTGGGCTTTCTTTTATAACATCGTGCTCATCCCGATAGCTGCAGGCATTTTGGCCCCTTTTGAATTTTTTCCGGCATTTTTGAGACAGCTGCATCCCATCCTGGCCGCTCTGGCCATGGCATTCAGCAGTGTTTCCGTGGTAACCAACAGCCTTCGCCTTTATCATAGAGAAATAAAATAGTCTCCTCCCTGTGTGCAATGGGTGATTCGCTGGTCGTGCAAGGGACTGAAGGGAGAGATGCCCATGGGCCGTTTTTAACGCAGCAGCTCTTTTGCGAGCTCCATATAATCAAACGAACCGTAGCTGCTTTGCCTAAAAAACACCAGGGGTTTTCCGACAGCCGAGCTTTCCGCAAGGGTTGTATTAACCCGGATTACCGTATCAAAAAGAAGATCCTTGTACCGGATATCCTCTCGAAGCTTTTCCATTATCCTGTGGCTGACCCGTGTTCGCTTATCAAAAAAGGTCGCTACGATACCCGTAATCTGAAGATCCGGATTAATTTGTTCTTTAATGGCAAAAACCGTATCGAAAAGTTCATCCAATGCGTCATAGGCATATGGATGCGTTTGGCAAGGCACGAGCACCTCTTTTGCATAAGCCAGCACATTGACTGTCAGCAGGGAAAGGCTTGGCGGAGTATCAATAATAATAAAATCATACTCCCCGGTAATGCTTCCAAGCGCTTCTTTTAATCTGTTTTCTCTTCCGGCCTCATTGACCAGTTCAACCTCTGCACCGGCAAGATCCACATGAGATGGAATCAGATCCAAGCCTTGCCATTTTGTCTGCAAAATTGCATCTTGCGGCGAAATCGATTCTGGATTCATAAGAAGATCATAAACCGTCCGTATTTCTTCATTCACTTCAACCCCAAGACCTTTGGTTGCATTGAACTGTGGGTCCATATCTACGACGAGAACCTGTTTCCCCGCCAGGGAAAGTGCGGCTCCCAGATTTATGACGGTCACGGTTTTGCCGACACCTCCCTTTTCATTCGCCACAGCTATAATTCGGGTTTGCTTGGCTTCCATTTTAAAAACCTCCTATTATTTGGATTTTTGATGGCCGCCAGTGAATTTTCAACCGGCTCTCGCATGATTTTCTTGTTCGATGAACACATTTTCGATTCATACGGCTTATTTTCGAAAAGTGTTTGGATCTGACATCTCCCTGAAATTCTGCTGAAGCGAAACGAAAATCTGATTGCCCGCTTGGAATTACGAAAACGTGTGTTCAGCATCAATTAAAAGAGCTTTTTTCTCAATTCGACAGGACGGTGGACTTAATTTTTCCCTAATCCGGTTGATCCGGTCATTTATGTCCTCCGCACTCATTTTCATCTCTTCAAACATGATCGATGCACGCTGTTTGTCAATCCGCTTAATATTCAACAGTTCGACGGCTTTTGAAAGATCGGTTACGTCTGTCTGAAACCGGTCAAAAAGCGCTTCGAAGAGACTGCTCGAAACCGCGTCGATCAGCTTAAAAATATATTGAAATTTTATATTTTCCTTATAGTTCTTAAAATGATAAAAAACAGATGCTTCGATTTCGCGTTTCATCCCCTTCACCCCGGCCTTCAATGCAAGGATTTCCTCTTCTTTCCGGATCGAAGAAGGTTTTCCAAGGAATCTTTTAAAAAAGTTGGCAATTGTATAAAAACCAAGTCTCATGACCGCTTCAGTTTTTATCTTTGCAGCGTAATGCAGGGACAAGACGGATGACGGAGGATCTATGCCGAATATGGATTGAATGGATTCCATATCTTTTAACCTTAATGCCGGCGGTTTATCCGGCATAACGTTTATGCCCAGATTTTCGATTGACCGGTAATATTCCGAAAGGGTTTCACGGACCATCAGATCATATGGAATCACTACCGATTCTAAGTATTCCCGGATACGGTTTTCTTCCTTTTTTACAAATTGGATTATTTCAGGATTTACGAAATCAACCATAAAGCGGTCAATTGAGTGCTTGAATTCCACAAAAACCAGATAAAGGGCATTGCGAAAACCGGAAGCCTCAATATTTTCCCGGTACTTTTCATAAGAAACGTTATAATCCCGGATTAACTCAAGTACACTGCTTAACACCTTGCCGGAATGGAGTTCAAAAAACCGATCAACATCTGATTTTATTTCGTTCTTTATTTTCTGAACCGAGCCATCCAGTGTACTTTTTATCAACGATTTTATCTGGTTCATTCGTTCCTGATGCCGCTTTAATTTTTCAGCGATCTCCTTGGCATGGGATGCATCTTGGGTAAAAATATCCCGGTTTACACCGACCCAGTAATTGATGCCGGAGGCAATGAGAGACAGGCGCTCAATATGGTTTTTGAGCAGTAAAGAATTTCGCTGACCGGTAACCGTTTGATTTAAAAACGCTTCAAACCGACTCGTTTCACGGTCTGAAAATTCTGAAAGTTTTTTTTCACTTTCCCATTGCGCCAATCTCAGGCTGTCTTTCCGGGGCAGATGATTCTCTTGGGTTTTAAAAAGGTTAAAAAGCGCAGAAAAGCAGAAAATATCCGGATCCGGTTTTATCAAGGAAAGTTCTTCTCTCAATTTTTCGACAAAACGGTTCAGATCGTCGATGGCATCATGCTCGTTGAAATCAAAATTAACAATAAAAAGTATATTATTCAAAATCCCCATTTTTTTGATAATGGACAGAAACTTCATGTCTGCCTGGCGCAACCCTGTCCGGCTGCTGATGACATAAATAATAAAATGCGTCGTCAGAAGATAGTCCTGTATCATGATCAAGTGAAGCGGATTCGGAGAATCGCTCCCCTGGCAGTCCGCGATTTCTATGTTGTCTTCCAGACCTGGAACATCGATTTGAAGCTTCACATCTTTCAGATAAACGGAAAGGCTTCCATCACCGACAAAATTTTTGTGCGCTTCGAACAGACTGTTTCCAAAACATCTGGTCACCGTATCCGCGGAAACAATTTCTTTAACCTCTTCATATCCTTTCA
>JAHDSC010000120.1 GCA_018432925.1 Desulfobacterales bacterium
AAAAGCTTCTGGAAAGATATGAAGGTAGCGCCGATTTCCAGGGAAGCTTCCGCGGAACAGGTTTTGGATTCCGCTTTTCAGCTTCTCGGAAAGGATATTTCACAGGATCGATTGTCTTTTTCGGACCACGGTGTTGAAGTCAATATCCAGGCGCGATGGATAACGTCCAATCCCAGCGAAAACGACGATGCGATTCGTCATGACTGCATCACTCTGATCGAAACGAATGAAGAACGCATCCCGGATTCAATAAGCCGCTACCTGGAGCAGCATGATATAATTGTTAAAGACATGTTGCGAAGCAACAAAAATGCAAGTCAGAACCCATCTATTCAGCGTTATAAAATTCCCGGAGAAAATGTAATTACTCTTTCCGCGTTAGACCATAAAATCCGGATGAGAGAACTGTTCACGGCCATGGACTATCATTATTCCGAAAATACCAGTATCACCTTTCCCTACGGAGGGATACAGATTCAGGCGGTATCAAACATCATTTCCGCTCCGAATGGAAAGGAAGTGATCGTGGATTTTGGCGAATTATATGGCGATGCGATTCATATCATAGAAAAAACGGGGATGACCATTATTCAGGTTAAACCGGAAGATGATTTTTTTTCCATCATTCCACGGATTCTCAATGCCATGGGAGTGGGTTTTAAGAATGACCCCACTTTTTTTGCGGCCAAGAGACCGCCTGCGTATAATGCCTCCCTCACCATACCCGGACTTTTGGTGGACGATACAGACACCGGAAAAATCCCCGCGTTGCTTGCCGGTGAGCCCCTTCCTTACGACATTATACAATTCTTACAGGAGCAAGGTCTGAAAATTATCATGATCCGATAGTCGGCCGAAAATGAACAGGTCGGGACATCAACATTTTGAAAAAAGTTTTTGAGGTGGAATCAGAATGAAAAAAAGCCGGTTTCTTTGGATATCCAGCGTGTTGTTTCTTGTTTGTATCCTGTCATGTGCAGGAAATTCGGAATTAAAAAAAAAACAGGCAGAAGCGATTAGAAATCCGGGGGAAGCTTACATGGGAAAAGGAAATTATACCTTGGCGCTCAGAGAGTTTCTTAAAGCGGAAACAATTTACCCCAAAGATCCTTATCTGCAGAATGACATAGGCTTGGCTTACCTGGCAAAGAGAAAAACCGATCTGGCGATTGATCATTTTAAAAAAGCGCTTACACTCAAACCGGATTATGTCGATGCCAAAAACAATCTGGGAGCCGCTTTTCTTTATAAAAAAGACTGGAATTCCGCGATTAAACTATTTCATGAGGTTGCCGAAGATCTCATTTACGTCACGCCTCATTACCCGCTTTCCAATCTCGGCTCGGCATATTACCACAAAAACGAATACGATCTGTCGGAAAAATATTATCTGGAAGCGCTCGACATAAAACCGGATTACAGTATTGCATTGCATGGTCTGGGCAGGACATATCTCGCAATGGGTAGAATTACGAAAGCTGTAACCGCGTTTGAAAATGCGGTGAACGCTTCGCCGCAGGTGCCGGAATTTCATTTCGCTTTGGCCCGGGCGTACACATTGTCCGGAAATTATCAAAAAGCGCGCAACTCTTACAACCAGGTAATATATCTTTCTCCGGGAAGTCCATTGGCCCGCGAGGCTAAAATGGAAGCAGAAAGGATTGGAGGTTGAATCTTCTCCGTTTCGAGAAACAGAAAATTTTCGGCAGGGCTTTTGATCGCTCAGATTCTTTTGCTACACGCGCCATAGTGTCGATATCCGCCGGGGTCGGGGCATTCAGCATTTCGAGAAAATAAGCATATGATTGGTCGAGCAAAACCTCTCAATAAAAATTGAAGGCGTCTTTGCCTCTTTTGTGGCGAACTTGGAGGTAAAGACGCCTTCTCTTTTGGGTTTAATAATTTACCAATCAGGTGTTATGCCTGTTCCATGCGAAAAATTTTCGGCGTGATAAATATCAGAAGCTCCTCGTTTCTTTCATCTCGAGAGTCGGATCTGAAAAGCCAGCCAAGCCCCGGGACTTTGGATAACAATGGGATTTCCGTTTTATCATGGATTTTTGTCGTTTTATTGATTCCGCCGATTACAACGGTTTCTCCGTCGTTTACCAGCAGTTCCGTACTTGCCTCCTTTGTATTGATGGCCGGCGCCTCAGCCGTTAATTCCGCAATGTCGTTTTTAAAAATCGTTACCACCATGGAAATTCGGTTATCATTGGTAACATGCGGTTTAACAGTCAGCTTTAAATCGATGGTTTTAAAATTGACCGTTGTGCCTCCGGATTCGGATTCTTCCAGGTAAGGCCATTCCACCCCTTGCTTGATTATCGCCTCCCGATTGTCCAATGTTATAATTTTCGGGGATGAAATGATTTTCACATTGCCGGTGGCTTCGTTGGCCTGCAGTTGCGCATTCAACAGAAGCGTGTTTCCGGTCAGACGCTGGAAATTGATACCCACCGTCCCGTTGCTTGAGCTTCCCGTTGAAGTTCCCAGGTTGACTGCGGTGTCCCACCCGAACAGGCCGCCCAATGAATGGCTGTCCCTGTCTCCGCTGGTACTCCACTGGACGCCGAGTTCTCTGGCGAAGGTGCTGTCCGCCTCAACGATCCTTGCTTCGATAATCACCTGGGCCGTCGCTTTGTCGAGTTGGGCAACAATTTTTTTTGCCTTGTCTATCTTTGCCGCCACATCCGTTATGATAATGGTATTGGTTCTATCATCCACGCTGATGGTGGCGCGATCTTTGGTTTTTATTTCATTTAAATGTTTGATAATTTCACTCGCCTGGGCGTAATTGATTGGAATATATTCGGTAAAAAGCGGCTCCAGCTCCTTTTTCTGCTCCAGGGCTTTTTTCTCCGCATCCAACTGTGCCCTTCTGAGTTCTTCTTCGCTCTTAAGGGTTTCAAGAGAGGCAATACGTATGATGTTGCCCTCTTCAACCTGTCCGAGCTGGTTCATCTTTAAGACAAGATCGAGCACTTGGTCCCATGGTACCGGTCTGTCCAGAGTTAGGGTCACTTTGCCGGTCACATTCTTGTCAATCGCAAAGTTTGCGCCACTGACTTCCCGTAGAATTCGAAAAACGTTTTTAATATCGGTTTCAAAAAAATCCAACGCGATTTTCTCCCCCTTGTATCCCTTGGGAATTTCGGAATATAATGCTTCCGCATCGGCTTTTTTCTGCACTTTCATTTGAGAAGCGGTTTGCACGTCGGTCTGCGTCATGGCTTCCTTCCAGGCCGGGAGATTGGCTTGTTCAAGAGATTTTGGCGGTATGGACGATGCTTCAAAATGAATCATCAAGAAATTACCGGTTTGTTCAACACGGTAGGGTACGGCTTCGCGAAGTTCTATCCCGACCATGGATTTGTTTTTCATGTCAACCGCCTGGAAAGGTCGGATGCGATCAACGGCACTTTCAAAACGAGTGGTAATCAATGGTCGTTTGTGATGATCCGGCAGCCTGGTATCATAAAGTTCGAGGTGAAGCTTTTTAGCCCCGTCTTTTTTAATGTCATATTTTACGGGTATAGTTGTTCCGATAACAACGGTTGATTTTCCGGCATTCTCGCTGAAAAAATCGACCCGGTTTATCCATGCGGGTTTTGCCGGGTTTGTCCCGCGTTTACCAACAATACTTTCTTGTACTTCCTTGTCCTTCTGAACCGGAGTCGGCTCCGTGCTTTCAGCCGCTCTCAATTGTGCCGAATCGGTTGAAGGCAAAAAGGATGATCCGCGCCCGTTTTTTTCCTCGGACATTTTCATCGATGTCGTTGATGAAAGTGCAGGCGTTTTTGTAAATGCGATTTTCAGGCCTGAGTCTTCACGGGAGACTTTATAAGCAACGTCTTTTTTTAGCGATATCTCAATCCGAGAGGTATGGCCCTTTTCAGTCAATTCCGATGATTTAATGGGGCCGATCGTATCGTTATCCTGCAAATGGACGTTTTGGGCATTTTCAAGGGTCGTTTCCGGAAAGTAGAGAACAACGCCCAATGGAAAAGGCTGTTTGATCGAGGTATAAGCCAACGGACCATTTCCTTTGATCCACACATTAATTGACTCGGAATCCTCGGACGTGCTGATTTCGTTAATGAGATTGGTCGTAAGCGGCGTCTCAATATTTTTTGCTTCTGGTTTGGACGCCATGTTTGCGGCACAACCGGCAAGCGATACAATGAAAACGCAAAGAAGGATGGATAGGACCCCGGTTTTTGAATATTTCGATATCGTAAGATTCATATTATTCTTCTCCAGTAGGTTTCTGAAGTTTTAATTCTTTCTTGCAGGCCGTCACGCCGTCGAAAGTGTTTTCCGTTTCTTCCTCAATGATGATTTTGTCTTTCAGTACTTCCAGTACCCTGCCTGAACGGGTTCCGATATACGTTCCTTTGGTAATAATATATCCCTTTCCGGAAGCTTCCTCGACCAATCCTTTGTTTCCTTTTGTACTTTGAATAATTCCGACAAGCTTTAGCTGGCTCAAATCCAGCTTCTCAAGAGGGGTGCTTGGAATGCGTTTTATTCTTTGATCCCTCGTATTCCCTTTCACAGCTTTTACGCGTTCATCCCGAAGTATGGGGACAAATGGATCAACCTTGCCTTCAGGATTGTATACATTTCCGATGTTGAGAAGATTGATTGTTTGATCGGAGTCGGAAACGGAAGCAATCAAATTTTTATCTGTTTTATCCGTGCCGGCGGATTGAGTCCCAGTTTTCACTTCGGCATTGTTTCCAAGCGCTTCAGGGCTTACACCATCCTGTTGTTTGGATGGAGACGCAGTGTTTTTTGTTTCGCTTATCTTTTGGGTAACAACCTTGGATGTTTTAGGCCCGTCCTTCGTATTACCGCAACTTGCAAAAAGGATGAAGCAACACAAGAAACAGACTATGCTTCGAATGATGACAAGGTATTTATGCATGATTAATCACTTTTTGTTTTGGCCATTGATTATTTTTTGCTTTTTCCTGTTTTTCCGGGCTTCGTCTTTGAGTTCTGGGCCTTTTGAGGGGGAGCATCCACGAACTTGTAGGTTACTGCCGTGCATGAAGTGCTCAGTTTGTCCTCGTTTTCTTTTGGCAATGCAATTTTGATATCATTGATATTGACGATCCTGGATAACCTTGAAATTTTGTCGAAGAAAAGCGCCACATTATGATAATTACCCTTTACTTGAATGGATACGGGAATTTCGGTATAAAAATCTTTCTGCACCTCCGCCTTTGGTTCAAACAATAGAAATTCCAGACCTGCGTCCTGGCCGGATTGAGAAATTGCGGCCAAAAGAGAAGGAATCTCTTTCTTTTCCGGAAGGGCCTTCATCACGATTCGATATTGATCTTCCGCTTGTTTCATTTCATTGCGATATTTTTCGAGATCCTTTGCTTCATTTTTAGCGATTATAAGCTGCTTTGCGAGACCGTCATATTCTTTGCTTAATTTGTCTATTTCCTTGAACTTAGGCAAATAAGAAAAGTAAACGAAGGATCCGGCTAATAGCAAAATCGTTAAGAAGCAAATCAGGATCCTTTGTACTTTTGTCAGTTTTTCAATCTTTTGGAAGAAAGGATCAATTGCTTTTGAAGTGATATGGTCCTTTGTCATTATTAATGCCTTATTTTAAATGCGTTTTACAAGGAAACCTTCTTGCAGGCGATTTGAAAGCTGTTCAGGTTATAATTCTGTAATTTTTTTTGTTTGAGTGTTTTTAAATTCACATTGGCGAATAACTTTGTACCTTCGAGACGGGTCATGAAATCGGCTACCGTTTTGTTGTCCAGGGCAACGCCTTCAATATTGACCATGTCCTCTTGTTTTTCAAAACTGGTAAACCACATCCGGTTTGCTACTACCATGTCCGTCATCACATCAAGGAGATGAATCGGTTCCTTACGATTCAATTCAAGATTTGTTATAACACCGGTTTTTTTCTTTAGAATCGTCAACCGATCTCTGATATCCGCAATTTCTTTTCTGATCTTTTGATAGTCATCCAGATCTTTTTTTGTTTTTTCTATTTCGGAATGAAGATTATTTATTTTGCCATTCAAACTGATATTAAAATAAACTAGGGCGATACTGAGAAATACAGTAGAAAGAAGAAAAATGGATAACTGCTGACGTATATTCTCTTTTTTACGTATCGTCCGAAAAGGTAGAAGATTAATTCGTATCATTTGTCATTTACTTTTCTAATAGCAAGTCCCATGCAGATAGCAGCCTGGGGTGCAATTTGTTTAAGGTAAGAGGAATCAAAACGATCATCATCAACATGGAAAGATTCAAAAGGATTGATCGTTGTTACCTCAGCGGAAGTTTCTTGTTCCAGCAGCCTGCGAAACTGCTGGATATTCGCTCCGCCACCGCTCAAGATAATTTTTTTTATCTGATCATCCGTGTAGGTGGAATAAAAAAAGTCAAGTGCGCGTTTTATTTCTATGCACCAGTCGTTCACTACTGAAGAAATGATTTCCATCAGGCTTTCTTCAGGAAGCAAATCGGTCTGCCCCCCGTGTTTGATCTGTTCGGCTTCCATAAAAGAACATCCGATCAATGATGAAATCTTTTGATTGATTTGTCCGCATCCAAGCGAAACATCCCGCATGAATACGGAGGCATTGTCTTTAAGGATGTTCAGAGATGTCTTGCTGGCTCCAATATCGATCAGAGCCACATTTTCATTCTTTAAGTCATTTTTAACTCCAAAAATGTTTTGCAGCGCAAAGGCATCTACATCAATTATGCATGGATTAAGTCCGGCCATTTGAATGAGATTGATATAATCTGTCACAATCTCTTTTTTTGCTGCGACAAGCAAGACGTTCATCTGCTTGGAGTCGTTTTCGTTTTCTCCAATGATTTGAAAATCCAGATTAACATCACTGATATCAAATGGGATGTATTGTTCCGCTTCAAAATGAATTGTCTCTTGGAGCTGTTTTTCCGGCATGTTCGGAACGTTTATCTTTTTTACAATCACCGAATAGCCTCCGATGGATATCGCTACGTTCTGCTCCTTAAAATTAAATGACTTAAAGAGCTGTTTGATTGAATCGGCGACTTCCTCCGGGTCCTTAATAATGCCTTCTTCAATTGCGCCCGATTCGATATCGATCGTTCCGAATTTTTTCAGGCTGAGTCCCTTTTTCGTTTCTTGAATTTCCGCGGCTTTTATTGTTCGGGAACCGATATCCAAGCCTACAAGATGGTTTTTTTCGCCAAATCGCATGGTATATACTCTTAGTCGTTAAATATTTTGTCCTTGTCGGAAAGATTAAAGCCCAAAGCCAGAATGATTTTTCGTTGAGTTTCCATTCGACAGGGCATACCTTTTTCTATCCTGGAAATGGTGATCGGAGAGACATTTGCCTTTCTTGAGAGTTCCGACTTGCTCATCATGAGAGATTCTCTAATTTTTTTTAAGGAATTTTCGTCCATTTTCTGAGCTAATAACCAAGAACCGGGAGGCTTCTTTTTTTAAAAAAATAGACCGGCAGAAAATTTTAAATAATCCTGGTTTCACAGGTTCGACAAACAAGTAACTATACCATCGTCAGGTCTGATAAAGAACTTTAACAAAAATTGATCAAAGAAAACTTGCTTTTATAGCCATAGCGGGCAAAGGTGAACCGGACCAAGCCCCCGCGGGCTATGATTATATCGGCCTTTGATTTCTCCGACTTGATTTAAAGGTTCGTGCTCCGAAAGGATTTTTTACAAATTCATTATTATAGTGTATAGTCTACAACTAAAAATATAAATACCCGTTTTCAGAGCATAGAACCGACCCATGTCCGAAAATCACTTAGAAGAAAAAGCGAAACCTTTCCGGCTGATCAAATATTTTACGTTCACAAGCCTAATTGTAATATTTGTCGGGACACTTCTTATCTCAACGTTTAACACCCATTTGACCCGGGCGGTTCAGCGAAGGGAAAGTGAAGACTTCGCGCTTCTTCTCGTGGAAAACCTCAATCATCAAATTTTTCTGCAATTCATCATCCCCATCGCCTTAAAATATGGAAAAATTCAGCTCAGAAACATCGAACAATTCGAGCGGATGGACAAAATCGTCAGAGGTACGGTACACAGCTTCAAGGTGGAACTGGTAAATATATACGATATGAATAATACTATTTCTTATAGCTTTGATCAGGGGCTCATCGGCAAAAAAGATATTGGAGGAGCGGCTTATCAAAAAGCCGTTTCGGGTCAATCCACTTCAAAATTAGTTCAGAGGGGTAATTTGTGGGAAATTTTACTTGGATTTTCAAAAGAGAGCAGAATCATTACCTTTGCCCCTCTTCGGGCGGAAAAACCACTCTCAACCATTTCCGGTCCCGTGCTCGGTGTGGTTGAAATCGTCCAGGATTTATCGGAAGATTTCAGAAAAATTTTTCGATATCAAGTTCTGGTTATTATCACATGCACAGTGGTCATGGGCCTTATTTTTATTGCTCTCTTTTTTGTGGTTAAACGAGGGGAAGATATCATCGAACAACGCGCATTGGACCGGCTCAAGCTCAAGGAACAGCTAAGTCGGGCGGAAAAACTGTCCTCTTTAGGAGAAATGGTGGCAGGGATTTCTCATGAAATACGTAATCCACTGGGTATCATCAGAAGTTCGGCCGAGTTGTTGAAAAAAAAGATGCTTGGCTATGATCCGTCAAATCCGATCCCGGATATAATCGTTAAAGAATCCAGTCGGTTAAACAATATTATAACGGATTTTTTGAATTTCGCTAAACCCAGAATGCCGAATTTGAAATCGTGTCGGGTTGATGAAATCCTTGAGAAAAATCTTGCTTTCCTCGCTCCTCAGATTCAGGATCAGGGGTATGTAATAAAAAAGCGCTACGGTAATCATCTTCCGGAAATTATGGCTGATTCCGATATGCTTTACCAGGCGTTTCTCAATATTTTTATTAATGCCATGCAGGCAATGCCGGATGGCGGAGAGATCCATGTTGAAATCGGTTCAAGCGACAATATGATAGAAATATTAATTAAAGATGAAGGAGAAGGAGTTCCGGACAATATTCTTGAAAAAATATGGGATCCTTTTTTTACCACCAAGGAAAAAGGAACGGGTCTCGGCCTCGGTATCGTTAAAAATATCATTCAGTCCCATGAAGGCAGCATCCGGATTGAGAACAGACCTTCTCGGGGTGCGGCAGTAATTATACAATTACCCGTAAAACAGGGGGCATAAGCATGGAGACGGTTCTAATCGTAGACGATGAGAAAAATTATCCCCTTATATTAAGTGCTGTCTTAGAGGAAGAAGGCTTTGAAACGCTGACGGCCAACAGCGGTCAGGAGGCACTCGAGAAATTAAAAAACTCCGATGTTGACTTGGTACTTACCGACATGAAAATGCCGGTCATGGATGGTATCGAGTTGCTTAAACGGATCAAAACAGAAAATCCTGATCTTCCGGTAATCATGATGACTGCTTACGGAACAGTGGAAAAGGCAGTATTGGCAATGCAGCAAGGAGCTTTCAGTTACATTCTGAAACCATTTGACAATGCGAGCCTGGTAATTTACGTCAAAAAGGCCATTGCAATGCATCGAGTGGTTAAAGAGAATCGACAACTCCGCCACACGGTCGAAAGTCGGTTCAATTTCGGAAATATCATCGGTAAAAGCAATGGAATGCAGAATGTTTTTGAAACCATCCGAAAAGTCGCACCAACAAATGCTTCGGTGATGATTGAAGGGGAAAGCGGCACGGGAAAGGAGCTAGTGGCAAGATCGATTCATTTCAACAGCTTACGACGCGACAAACCTTTCATTGTCGTAAACTGTTCCGCCCTGGCTGAAAACCTTCTTGAAAGTGAGCTGTTCGGACATGAGAAAGGAGCCTTTACCGGAGCATTCTCCATGAAAAAGGGGCGGTTTGAACTGGCTGATGGAGGCACACTGTTTCTTGATGAAATTGCTGAACTTGCCCCGAGCCTTCAGGTAAAGCTTTTGCGGGTTCTTCAAGAAAAAGTTTTCGAAAGAGTCGGTGGTGTCAAGACGATTTTCGTTGATATCCGCCTTATCGCGGCCACAAACAGAAAATTGAAAGAAGAGATTAAAAAGGGAAGATTTCGGGAAGACTTATATTTTCGGCTTAATGTGGTTCGTATCGTTTTGCCGCCGTTAAGGGAACGTATTGAAGACATCCGTCCCCTTACCGCTCACTTTTTGCAAAAGTTTGCGACGGAACGCAGAACGGATATCCCGGTAAAAGGAATTGAACCGGAAGTTGAACGTCTTTTCTATAATCACAGCTGGCCCGGAAATGTACGTGAACTTGAAAACGTGATCGAGCGGGCCATGATTATGTGTTCGGGTGACACGATAAGGGTGTCCGATCTTCCAAAAGATTTCAAAGATCAAACAGAGAATGGATATGACCTTGAAGGAATACCTGTAAACGCAAAACTGTATGATACGCTTAACATGGTTGAAAAGAAGATGATTGAACGGGCGATGAAAATATCAAACAATGTCCAATCCCACGCGGCAGAACTGCTGGGTATCGGGAAAAGCGGACTTAATCAGAAAATAAGGAAGTTTAATTTGGATACGCATCCCAAATAGTGAAACTCCCCGCCTTAAAATGCGGGGCTTCTTGAAAAGGGCAAGGAGCGAGATTGCATCCCCCTTACTCCTGCACCGCATTCATCTCCGCCATAAATGGCGGGGTATTCTGCGGGAGTTTCATAAATCATCATCGCCCATAGAACGGGCTGCCGGAGCGCTGGAAGCTCGACACATTTCTTTTGTCCTCATTATTCCATCATTTCACGATTCGGCCAGGAATCAACTCAACTTCTTTAACGCCTCGGCTTTTCATTTTTGCAGGGAACAAACCTCAGAAAAATTCTGTAATTCCCAGACCCTAAATCCACTGGAAGGTTATATGCGTCTGGGACAAGAAGTACAATGACACGGCCACCCATCGGATCTTGCGGGTTCTTTTTTCCTCTGCGGTCTCTTTCTCCATCAGGGGGCTGGCCCTGTCTCCTTCTTGGTGATCTGATATTAAGAATTTTGGCTTCAACGTTGCCGCTTCCGTTTGCGGCAATCTTTAGCCCAGGCATTCCCACGGGTGCCGCGGCTCCGATGATAATTTCCATGGGTTCCTCCGGTTTTCTGGTTTTGATACCACTTGTGGCGATTATGATGAATATCGACCCAACGGGAGGCAATCTTTAGAATGCATCCAGAATCGAGTATGCACCCTTTTGAAAATGAAGGGCTCGATTACCCCTGAAAAAATGTTCCCGTTCCGAAACGCCGAGACCTTTGAAAAATGCTCAATTTCGTTCAACTTTAAGGAAGGCGATAATTTTTTCCAAAGGAATACAATGAGTATTTCGAGGATTAAAATTTGGGCCTGACACGGAAATTGGACGACAGGAGTCCTTATGCAAAGGTATAGGGGCCGCATTTGTAAACAAGGCATAGATCAGGTTTCTTGAAAGCCATGAAATCGGATTCGGAACAGGTAATCATGCGTCGAACCCGAAAAGAAGGGCAGACTGTGCGAAGAAAAAGTCAAAAGGTTTCTTTCGGGGGATTAAAATACCCATATTTCAGATTTGGGAAAAGGTTTTGCAACATGTCCATCACGTTTTTCATTCCAAGCGGTCTCCCACACTTCGAAACCGCATACATCTCTTTCCAATACCTCAAAGGATCAAAATTGAGATTTCGCCACTGGATCATGTGGATGGGGTGATGCTTAATGAAGGAAATAAACGCCTCCATCTCTTCCGGTGTATCCGTAAACCCCGGACTGTTCAGATAGTTTATGGATAGGAATTTCCCCTTATTCACCGCAACATCCGCGCTCCTTTCGACATCTGCAAGGCTATACCCGCTCGGACGGAAATAAGCATCATAACATTTTTTTCTAAAGCTATTGATACTGATACGGGCGCTGTCAAGACCCGCCTCAAAAAGCAATTTCAATGTATCCGGTTTGCTTCCGTTGGTATTGATATTGATGGTGCCACAGCGGGTTTCCGACCGTATCATCAAGATGGCCGGTTCAATTACTTCCGCTGCCAGCAGAGGATCTCCCTCACATCCCTGACCAAAGCTAACGACAGCTCTTTGAACGTTGTTTATATGTTCAAGGGCGATTTCCGCGATTTCTTCCGGCGACGGTGTAAACGCGATTCTTTCCTGACTGCAAGGTACCATATCGTCCTGCTGCAATGAGATGCATCCGAGACACCTTGCATTGCAATATCGGGAAGTCGGCAAAGGGGCTTCATACCGACCTAAGAAAAAATTTTTTCCGGCCGGGCACCCATATACCAAAGCACATTTTTCAAGATGAGCTCTCAGCCGGTTATGCGGCATTTTTTTCCTCATTTTATGGACACCGGCAATGACTTTTTCCCGTTTCATAAGCCTGAGGTCTTGACGTTTTTCTTTGTCCACTCGAATAACCGCCGATCGGAATTTGCCTTTGTGCCATCCGACGGCGCCATAAGAAAAGAGAGGAAGATGAAAGGCGTCTTTCCGTTCCTTGTAGGAACAGACATAAGTAATGACGTATCCCGGTGAATTGAATGCAGCTACGGGAAATATTGCTTCACCGGGCGAATAAGGGTTCTCCTTGAGCGTTTCCAGTCTGTTTTTTCGAATATTATACAACACCGGCTCTCTTTGGGGGAGAAACATCAATTCTCCACCATATGGGATATCGATGGTTTCATCAAGTGTAAGGGGAACCAGAAGCGGCCCCGCCATCCCCACGGCGGCATATCCTTTAAGTTCAAAAATTTCACCGATAGGATTTGCAACAACCGCGGTAACAGTTTGTTTGGATAAATTTTCCGGTTCGTTCGGGTTTTTTTTATGTATCCTCATCGGACGTTTCAATCCGGATCACTTATTCGTGTCGTCAACATTCGTCGTTTTGTGAAAAGCAGTAAAATTTGCCGCCCTCTTTGAATTTGAATAAAATTCAGCTTCTTGCGGCAGCATCAAATGATTGCCCGAATCGCCTCAAGCACCGATTGATGTAAGTGCCTGTTGGTGGCAAGAATACCGAAATTTTTTTTAAGAAGTTCACCTGTTGTAAAGTCTAGTGGATTACCAAACAAGTCGGTAACTTCTCCTCCTGCTTCCTTAACGATAATCCATCCGGCCGCATGGTCCCATATTTTTTCCCGATACCGCCTGTTTCTCGGCCACCGCAAGTAGATGGAAGCATCTCCACAAGCCACCGCGGCGTATTTTGTCTGGCTATCGATGCGGTATGGCGGTTCCGTGATACCAAGCATAACCGAAATTTTTTCATGCGTTTCATGTAAAACATGGGCGCGCTCAAACGATTCACACAAACGGGCCTCTTTGGCCTCGATCACTGAATCAACAGAAATTTTCCGATCTTCGTCACTTTTCAATGACTGCATATAAGCGCCTTTTCCTTTCGTTGCATGGAAAATACACCCCGTCCCATGATCCGGACATTTTGCGCCAAACGAAAAATTCGGGCATGCCATTACTCCCATTACGACTTCTCCTTTTTGAACTAACGCCATTGCGATGGCATACTGCTCCCCGCGAATAAAACCCTTGGTTCCATCAATCGGATCGATAACCCAGAAACGTTTAACAGTCTCGACTTTGCGGGTTGAAACACCGATTGCCTCGATAATCTGTAATTCTGTAACTGTTTCGATCTCACCTTTCACGAAATTTACGACCGATCGTCGGAGGTCTTGATTCGAATGAAGGTTATTCACCTCCTCTTCTGCAAGGATCAAGTCGTAAGGATACCATTTAAAAAGTTCCAGACTGATGACCGCCTGACTTCCGAAGTCAGCAATCGTTACCGGGGATTGGTCTTTCTTTTCAATTACTTTAATATCAGCACAGGTGCTTTGAACTTTTCCACTTAGCCTCAAGGCTTTTTTTACGGCATTCAATGCGACCTTCAACTCATTTTCGTAAGCCACCTCTCATCTCCAATAAAACGCCCTCATCCTTAAAAGTGTTTTTTTCGCGGCTGATATAGAAACCACTGTTGGAAGCAGACTCTGATGGGGGAATTGCCGACAAAAAGTGATATTGCAGGCAGGGCCTAAAAAAATTTTATTGCCTGTGCGCACTTGCTTGCATAACCCTTGGAGAAAACTTCAATAAATGCATCTTCCAACGGCTGCTCCGTGTCAATTACCAAATGGATCTCGGGAGCAATTTCTTCAAGGGGCTCAAACTGTTTTAACATTTCGGGAAGATGCTGCAGACGGGCATCGGAAAGTCCGCCCGCGCCCTGCCGATGGGAGAGCCTTAAGCGGATTGTTTCTTCACTGCACGCGCACTCCACAAAAATCAAAAATATATTCAATTCGGCGGCCAACGTCCTGACTTCGTCCCTCCATTTACAGTGCGCATAGGTTGCGTCCAGAACCGCTGAGCGTCCTTCTTTGAGACAATCCCTTGCCCGACTCACCATCCGGTTATAAACTTGATCTCTCGCTTCCGGGTGGTACAACCCCCGGCCGAAAGGAACGATTACCTCGCGCGGTTGAGACAACGACTCTTTTCGGATTCGATCCGATTGAATCACTGGAATCGAAAGTGCCTCTGCCAATCGCTCGGCCAGGCAAGACTTTCCCGTTGCAGGCAACCCGCAAAAAATCCACAGGACCGGTCGACTGAACCGCACGGCATATCGGTAAGCCAGGTCCAGATAGCGCCCGGCTTCATCGACAACGGCTTTTCTTTCCCCGTTTTCGACCTCTCTGGAGCGCAGACAAGCAACTTTCAGTCTTACGACGGCTCGATAAGCCGCATAAAAGTCTATCAACAGGTAAATTTCCGGATCATTAGCGGTGGTCGCATAATTACTTAAAAAAGTTTTGCTTAATTCCGGGTAACCTAACTGTTCCATATCCATGTGAAGAAATGCCAAATCAATCGCAACATCTCCATACCGGAAACGATCATTAAACTCGATACAGTCAATCACCTGAATGCCTCTATAAAAATAAACATGTTCGGCCCTCAGGTCGCCGTGCCCGTCACGAATTCGACCCGTCTCCATCCGGCGCTGGAAAAGAGGATATTGACTTCCTAGAAATGAACGACTGGCCCGGCAAATGAATTCCCATTTTTTCGGATTTAGAATATCACCAACAAACGGCTCCAGTTGCTGGAAATTTTCTTCCGTATTGAACGCAATGACATCTTGATGACCAAATTGATCGATGTGGGGATTTCGGATACTTTTTTCATAAAAAGCAGCCAGGGTTTGTCCGAGATTTTTAAGATGAAACTTCCGGATTTTATTTTTTTTCAGTAGTTCCTTCATATTTGCCGCGTCCGGCAGCTGTCTCATCTTGACTGCATATTCTGCAATTGGGCCTCCTTTTTTTAAAGAGAACCCCCCTTTGTTGTCACTGTAAATTTGAATCACACAATGATAAACATCTTGGCTAAGCCTTTGGTTCAGAAAAATTTCTTGCTCGCAAAAGCGAAGTCGATCATTTAGATCGCGAAAATCGAGAAAACCGAAATCAACCGGTTTTTTGAGCTTATAGACCCATTTTCCAGTTAAAAACACGGATGAAATATGGGTATCCCGCCGCTTTATCTCAGAAACCGGATGGGGATAAAAAGCCGGATCGCTCATTGCCGCGCAAATACTCTCAAACTGTCGAAAGGCGTCCATAACGATTCCATTCTGATTGGAATTATATTCAAAACCTTCAATCGGATTGATGATCAAGGGAAATTGCGTTCAACTGAAGGATCGCATTTTGTATGTTTCGGGTTGAACGCATCGCCCAAACACATCATAACAATATTGCAGTTCTACCCCTCATGAACATGTTTCACAAGATGTCCTATTTCCGGGAAAACAAGTGCCTTAAGGGCTAGTTTGCATGCTTTCAGGCTGCCCGGCATGCAAAAAATAATCGTCTTTTCAACAATGCCTGCGGTAGCCCGCGATAAGAGAGCAGCTGAATCGATTTCTTCAAAACTAAGCTGGGCAAAAAGAGGACCAAAAGCGGTCAGTTCTTTTCCAAAGAGGGGCCGCACCGCTTCAATGGTGACATCCCTGTCGGTGATACCCGTGCCGCCTGTGAGAAGAAGGACCTCGGGTCCGAAGTTGCGAATCACATCAAGGACAGTACTGGTGATTACGGCGATTTCATCCGGAACAACCTGATGGAATACGACCTCGTGGCCTTCTTTTTTGGCCCTTTTACAGATCCAGTGTCCGCTTTCATCATCCTTTAAACTGCGAGTTGTTGAAACCGTGATAATCCCAACCGCAACCTTCTTGGGAGCGTTTTCTTTATGGATTTTCGTATTCATATATCCTCTATTTATTCGATCACTACTTTTTCTACCCCGTCACTTTCTAAAAGGAAAACATTGACTC